>CAZMXB010000020.1:5262-31779 GCA_964569855.1 uncultured Rhodoferax sp. | reverse complement strand
CCGAGAAGAGTTGCTGTTGCAGCCGGAAATCCTGCAAAAGACCCGCATCCTGCGCCAGTTCCTCTACAACATGGACGAGATCGAATCCATGGAGATGGTCCTGAAGCAGATGAAGGCGACCAAGAACAACAGCGAGTTCTTCGACATGATGCGTCGGGGCGGCTAGACCCCTGGGTTATAATATTAGGTTATCGCGAAAAGTACGCTGAAGCATTTCAATGCGCAATGGGTTGCGCGTGGCCAGCGCGGCTCTCGCTACTGAAGGAGATAGTATGAAAGATGGCATTCACCCCAATTATCGTGAAGTGTGTTTTATGGACATGTCCAACAACTTCAAGTTTGTGACTCGTTCTTGCGCCAATACCAAAGAAATGATCGATATGGAAGATGGCCGCAAGCTGCCTCTTTACAAGCTGGACACGACCAGTGAATCGCATCCTTTCTACACTGGTACACAAAAATCTGTGGACAACATGGGTGGCCGCGTGGAGCGCTTCCGCAACCGCTTCGGCAAAACAGCCGCCAAGTAATCCGACTTCAGGTCAAGGCCTGAACCGTCCCCAAAGAAGCAGCCCGGTTTTCCGTGCTGCTTTTTTTTGCAATATATACGACACAGTGACCCATCCGACACCAGCCATCGTGACCAAGGCCGGTGCCCGCCGATTTCCGCGGTGGGCACTGTTGCTCCTGTGCTGCGCGTACGTGCTGCCGGGTTTTATAGGGCGCGATGCATGGAAAAGCGCCGACATGGCTTCGCTGGGTTTCATGGTCGAGTTGGTCCGTGGCAACGCAAGCTGGATGGCCCCAAGTTTGATGGGCATTCCCGCCGAGAACCCAGCAGTTTTGCCCTACTGGTTGGGCGCCTGGAGCATGCAGTTGGGAAACTCTTGGGCCAGCGGCGACTTTATGGCGCGTCTTCCATTCGCGGCCTTGCTGGCAATCGCAATGTTGGCCACCTGGTACGGCACCTACTATCTGGCGCGCAACCCGTTGGCGCAACCGGTGGCTTTCGCGTTCGGCGGCGAGGCCTCGCCTGCCGACTACGCCCGTGCCATGGCCGATGGTGGGCTGTTGGCTTTCATTGCCTGTCTCGGTTTGGCCCAGCTGTCACACGAAACCACACCAGCCCTGGCGCAGTTGGCATTTACGGCCTTGTTTTTTTATGCCATGGGAGCCCTCCCTTACCGCCGATGGGGCCCAACACTTGCGACTGGCGGCGGGCTGTTGGGACTGGCCTTGTCCGGTGCACCAATAATGACTCTTTTGTTTGGGTTGGGCAGTGCTCTGATCCACTACCTGGACCGCCCGCAGGGAGCGGCCAACCCGGAGCACGGCCAAAAGATCGCGCAAGACAGCGTGGCGATCGTGCTGAGCACACTGCTGAGCGTGGGTTTGGCCTGGTCGCTGAACCTCGTGACTTGGAAAGTAAGCCTCCCCAATGCCAACTGGACGGATTGGTATGGATTTGCGCAGTTGCTGGTTTGGTTTACCTGGCCCACTTGGCCACTGACACTTTGGACGCTGTGGCGTTGGCGGCACCAGTTGTTCAACCGCCGGATCAGCCGCCATTTGGGTTTACCGGCCTGGTTCGTACTGGTCTGCGTGTTGACGACGTTAACAACCGGGTCGTCGGACCGCAGTCTTTTGTTGGCACTGCCAGCATTGGCCACTCTGTCAGCATTTGCCCTGCCAACACTCAAGCGCTGGGTCACCGCGTTGATTGACTGGTTCACTCTGCTCTTCTTTTCTGGCTGCGCCCTCACGATCTGGGTCGTCTGGATCGCCATGCAAACCGGGGTGCCAGCCCAACCCGCAGCCAACGTTGCCCGGCTTGCACCCGGCTTCGAGGCGAGCTTTTCTCCGTTCACCTTTGCCATCGCCTGTTGCGCAACGCTGGCGTGGGCCTGGCTTGTCCAATGGCGCGTGGGACGCCACCGGGCTGCAATCTGGAAAAGCCTGGTGTTGCCTGCGGGCGGCGCCACGTTGAGTTGGTTCTTGCTGATGACCCTGTGGATGCCTCTGCTCAACTACACACAAGGCTATAACGGATTGGTGCTACGAGTTGTCGGCGAGTTGACAACGCCTGGTTGCGTTGAAACGCTGGGCCTCAGCCAAGGTCAAATAGCGGCGCTCGGATTCTATGGCGATCTGCAGCTCAAACCCTTACAGG
The DNA here is from genome assembly GCA_964569855.1 of uncultured Rhodoferax sp. Classification (GTDB taxonomy): domain Bacteria; phylum Pseudomonadota; class Gammaproteobacteria; order Burkholderiales; family Burkholderiaceae_C; genus Allorhodoferax. The sequence goes on along the minus strand of CAZMXB010000020.1, from coordinate 29,609 downwards.
ATCCGCCCCATTGCACTTGGCTGCTCGTTGAGCCAAAGCCCGCTGCCTCAACGGTGCTGCCAGTGGACCTCAAGGTCTGGTCGCCACCAACCCTTGTTCAGCACCCCGCTTACGCGGGCGAATCACTTCTACTGTTCAAGCGTCGGTAATACGGGCATTGTGGCTGGCTTGCTGGTCCAGATCTCGCCGCACGCGATGGGGAGGGAATGTAATCGAGAATGAAGATCCCTTGCCCGGTAGACTTTCAATCGACAACTCCGCCCCGTGGCGCTGGGCCACATGTTTGACAATGGCTAGACCCAGCCCCGTTCCCCCTGTGTCGCGTGAACGGCTCCTGTCAACGCGGTAAAACCGTTCTGTCAGGCGCGGCAAGTGTTCCTGCGCAATGCCTGGCCCCTGGTCTTTCACGATAAACACGGCCTCCCCATTGGATCCCAGCCGAAAGACGACGTCGATGCGTTTGCCGACCGGGGTATACCGAATGGCGTTGCTGACCAGATTGGACACGGCGCTGTGCAGTTCGACCGCCGACCCCGCGAGCTCAATAGCCCGAGACCGCTCAAAAGACAGTTCATGCGGCTGACTCCACAGAATTCTTGATAGATCCCGGGCCTCCTGCTCACACTGCTCCATCAACTGGTCAACCGAGACCCAATCATTCATCGATGGCAGGGGGCTGCCCTCCAGTCTCGACAAGGTGAGCAGATCATTGACCAGCGTCTGCATGCGCAGCGCCTGATGCGACATCAGCCCCAGGTAATGCTGGCGCTCCTGTTCACCCAGCGCCAGCGTTTGCAGGGTTTCCACAAAACCGGCCAGAACCGTCAGCGGCGTGCGAATTTCGTGGGACACGTTGGCCACAAAGTCCCGTCGCATGGCCTCCGCCTGTTCCAGCGCCGTGATGTCACGTGACAACAACAACATGCGCCCTTCTCCGTACGGGTGCAAATGCACCGACAATTTCACAGGTTTGGACAGTGTGCTTTCACGACCCGGCATCGCAATGTCGTGCAGAAAGTCGCGTGCAGACAAATACGCTGTAAAACCGGGGTCACGTACCAGATTGCCAATGTGCTGCAGCATGTCCCGGCGCGCATCGAAACCGAAATGCTCGGCAGCGGTCTGGTTGAACCACTCGATGCGCGTCTCAGTATCCAGCAGAACCACGCCATTGGGTGATGCCTGTAGAGCCGCCAGAAAGTCTTTTAAACGGTTGTCACTCTCCAGAGACATTCGATTGCTGGTTCGCAGTAGTCGCCGCACGCGGTCATAGGCTTCGCCCCACAAACCGCTGCCCAGTGTCAGGTCAGCTCCGGAACCTGCTCGCAGCCAGCGCAACAGGCGCAGCCCACGAACACTGTCCATGACGAACCAGGCAAAACCGCCCATCAACGCAAAACTCAGCGCCAGGATACCTTGATTGCCGTCGCCCGCAAAGTACCACCCTGCGCCTGCCGCACAAGTCTGAATGATGGCAAGGGTAACCAGGCGCCAGAACATCAGTCGGCGCTACAACGGCGAATGGCTGACTCTCTCAGGCTCAATTGCGGTCACAACTGCGGTAATCGGTGTCGCCGTCAGGCGATATCCCGCACCTCGCACCGTTTCCACCATGGTTCCGGCCCGGGCCATGGCCTCGCGCAAGCGTTTGACATGTACATCGACCGTGCGCTCCTCGATGTACACATGGTCACCCCACACTTTGTCCAGCAGTTGCGCACGGCTGTGCACGCGCTCGGCGTGGCCCATCAAGTAGTGCAGCAGTTTGAACTCGGTGGGTCCCAGCTTCAACGGGCGGTCATCAAATGACACCCGGTGCGTTGAAGGGTCCAGAATCAGAGTCCCCAAAGTCAAGGTCTCACCCGCCTGTTCCGGCGAACGTCGCCGAAGTACGGCGCGGATCCGCGCAAGCAATTCCTTGGTCGAAAACGGTTTGGCAATATAGTCATCAGCTCCAGCATCCAAGCCAGCAACCCGGTCCGCCTCATCACCACGCGCTGTCAGCATGATCAAGGGCACCGACTGGGTTCGCGGATCGGCACGCCAGCGCTTTGCCAGCGTCAAACCACTTTCACCCGGCAGCATCCAGTCCAGCAAAATGAGATCCGGAAGGCCGGCATCCAGGTCACGCTGGGCGGTCACACTGTCCATGGCCCAGATCGGCCTGAAGCCGTTGTGGCGCAGATTGACTGCGATTAGCTCCGCAATGGCAGACTCATCTTCCACCACCAGCACCGAGGGCATGTGTTTCATTTGACAACCAACTCGATTTTTTCCATGGTCGTATGGCGCACATCTTCACCTTTAACCACATAAATGATGAACTCGGCAATATTCTTTGCATGGTCACCAATGCGCTCGATGGCCTTGGCCAGGAACAACAAATCGAGACTGGGCGAGATCATGCGTGGATCTTCCATCATGTAGGTGATCAGTTTGCGCACGAAACCGTCAAACTCAGCGTCGATCAGATCGTCCTCTTTCAGAATGGCCACGGCCGCTGTCACATCCAGACGGGCGAAGGCATCCAGCGCCTTGTTGAGCAAACCGGACGCCAGGTCCGCTGCAACGCGCAACTCCAGTGACGGCAGCGCACGGGGCGAACCGCTCTGGATGATGGAGCGCACCATGCGGGCAATTTTCTCGGCCTCGTCACCCACCCGCTCCAAATTGGCCGTGGTCTTTGAAATGGCAATCAGCAGACGCAGATCGCGTGCCGTGGGCTGGCGCCTTGCGATGATGGACGACAGATCGCGATCGATCTCGACCTCCATGGCGTTGACCCGCGCTTCGTTGGTGGAGACCTCGTTGGCGACCTCCACACTGAAGTGGGAGAGCGCGTAGATGGCGCGACGTATTTGCGATTCGACCAAGCCGCCGAGTTCCATCACCTGCGAGGAAACCGAAGTCAACTCGCTGTCAAATTGTGTCGATAAGTGTTTGTCTGCCATATGTGCTTTCTATCCAAACCGGCCAGTGATGTAGTCCTCGGTTTCTTTGCGCGTGGGCTTGAAGAACATCTGCTCCGTAGAGCCAAACTCCACCAGATCACCCAGATACATATAGGCCGTGTGATCACTGCAGCGCGCTGCCTGCTGCATATTGTGGGTCACGATCACGACCGTGTAATCGTTCTTCAATTCGACGATCAATTCTTCAACCTTGGCAGTCGAAATCGGATCCAATGCGGAACAAGGCTCGTCGAGCAGCAGGACTTCGGGCTTGATCGCAATGCCCCGCGCAATGCACAAGCGCTGCTGTTGACCGCCCGACAGACTGGAACCATTCTGCTGCAACTTGTCTTTCACTTCATTCCACAGTGCCGACTTGCGCAGTGCCCACTCCACACGCTCTTCCATGTCGGTTGCGTTAAGTGACTCGAACAACTTCACACCAAAGGCAATATTGTCAAAAATGGACATCGGAAACGGTGTGGGCTTCTGAAACACCATACCGACTTTGGCGCGCAAAAGGGCCACATCTTCCTTGCTGGTGAGGAGGTTTTCACCATCCAGCATAACTTGCCCTTCGGCGCGTTGCTCGGGATACAACTCGAACATTCGGTTGAAAACCCGCAACAGCGTTGATTTGCCACATCCCGATGGTCCAATAAACGCAGTCACCTTGTTCTCGGGAATCTCCAGGTTGATGCCCTTGAGTGCATGGAACTTGCCGTAATAGAAATTGAGGTCTTTGACCGCAATTTTCGTTTTCTCGGGAGCCGTAGACGTATTCAACATGGCGTAAATCTCGAAATAGGGGTTTTGGTGGCACTCAAATCTTGGTGCGGGTCAATATGCGCGCAAGAATGTTCAGCCCCAGAACCGCTGCAGTGATGATGAAAACACCGGCCCACGCCAGTTTTTGCCAGTTCTCGTAGGGGCTCATGGCGAATTTGAAAATGGTCACGGGCAAGCTGGCCATGGGTTCACTCAGACTGCTAGTCCAGAATTGGTTGCTTAGCGCCGTGAACAACAACGGCGCCGTTTCTCCGGCTATCCGGGCCACCGCCAACAGCACACCGGTGATGACCCCGGTGCGGGCCGCTTTCAATGTGATGCTGAGAATGACCTTCCATTTAGGAGCGCCGAGTGCATATGCAGCCTCGCGCAACCCCGCCGGAACCAGTTGAAGCATGTTTTCAGTGGTGCGAATGACCACGGGAATGACCAGCAAAGACAGGGCCAGCACGCCAGCATATCCAGAAAAGGATTTGAAACGCGAGACCACCACCGCATAGACAAACAAACCGACCACGATGGACGGCGCGGACAGAAGAATGTCGTTGACAAAACGCGTGGTCGACGCCAGCCAGCTCTTGGTGTCAAACTCGGCCAGATAAATGCCAGCCATCACGCCCACCGGTGTCCCCAACCCCGTTGCCAGCATCACCATCAGGAAAGACCCGTAGATGGCATTCGCCAAACCGCCTTCGTCGTTCGGTGGCGGCGTCATTTGGGTGAAGGTTGCGACGTTCAATCCGCCCAGGCCCAGCAGCAAGGTTTCCCACAAAATCCAGAACAACCAAAACAAGCCGAACGACATCGCCGCCATTGCCAAACCGGTCGCAACATGGTTGACCCGTTTACGACTGGCAAACTTGGCCGCTCTGGCCTGGTATGCAGCGGGGCTCATGTTTTGGCTCCTTCGTTCTTGCGCAACTGCGCCAGCAAAAGTTTGGACAGGGACAGGATCACAAAGGTAATAAAAAACAGTACCAGACCGAGGTACATCAACGAAGCTTGGTGCAAGCCCTCACCCGCCTCGGCGAATTCATTGGCCAACGCGGAAGTGATGCTATTGGCCGCCTGAAACAGGCTGAGAGAATCGAGCTGGTTGAAGTTACCGATAACAAAGGTCACAGCCATGGTCTCACCGATAGCACGTCCCAGGCCCAGCATGATGCCGCCGATCACACCTGCCTTGGTGTACGGCAGCACCACTTTGGTCACCACTTCCCAGGTAGTTGCGCCCAGCCCGTAAGCAGACTCCTTCAGCAATGGTGGAGTCACTTCAAACACATCGCGCATGACGGCGGCAATGAAAGGAATAATCATGATGGCCAATATGATGCCCGCCGACAGAATGCCGATGCCGACCGGTGGCCCGGACACAAATGCGCCCAGATACGGTATGCCGGAAAACGCAGCCTGCAAGGGCTGCTGAACATAGGTTGACAATACGGGTCCAAAGACCAGAAGACCCCACATGCCGTACACGATGGAAGGCACTGCGGCCAGCAACTCGATGGCGGTTCCCAAAGGGCGTTTCAACCACGCGGGCGACAACTCAGTCAGAAACAATGCGATACCGAAGCTCACCGGCACGGCAATCAGCAAGGCGATAAATGACGTTGCCAGCGTGCCGTAGATCATGACCAAGCCGCCAAACTCCTCCTTCACCGGGTCCCAGGTTGTATTGGTCAGGAAACTCAGCCCGTACTTGTTGATGGCGGGCCAGGCACTGATGGTCAGCGACCCCAAAATGGCAATCAGCATGGCCAGCGTAAAAAAGGCTGCGGCTTTGGCAACAAATCCAAAGATCAAATCAGCCATTGGGCCCGACCGGGCCCTTTTGGCAGGTGGAGGTTGGTTCATTGCGCGCGCCGACTGGATTGCCGAGGGTTTGGACGGAAAATCGTCTTGCATCAGTGTAGTTGACATGATTGTTTTTCCGTACTGGCCCCCTTTTGACGCAATAACCGACTACTTGAACGCGACGGGTTTGCCGGCGTTGTCCTTGATTTCTCCCCAGGCCTTCTCAATGGCGGCAATCACGGGCTTGGGCATCGGAACATAGTCCAGTTCGGCGGCCGTCTTGTCACCATTGACATAGGCCCAGCTGAAGAACTTCAAGACCTCGGTTGCATTGGCAGGTTTGTCCTGTTTCGTGTGCATCAGGATAAAGGTTGCGCCAGAGATCGGCCAGGCGTCCTTGCCAGGCTGGTTGGTCAATATCTGGTAGAAGCTCTTGGCCCAGTCTGCCCCGGCGGCGGCGGCCTTGAACGAATCATCTTCTGGCTTAACGAAATTGCCCGCCGAGTTTTGCAGGACGGCGTAGGTCATCTTGTTTTGCTTCACATAAGAGTACTCGACATAACCCATCGAATTGGGCAGACGGCCAACAAAGGCGGCAACACCCTCATTGCCCTTGCCGCCCGCGCCCACGGGCCAATTGACGGCCGTGCCTTCACCCACTTTGGATTTCCACTCTGGACTGATCTTGCTCAGGTAGTTTGTAAAAATGAATGTGGTTCCTGATCCATCGGCACGGCGAACCTGGGCAATGGCGGCATCTGGCAATGGCAACGCAGGGTTCAGTGCCTTGATGGCAGGGTCGTTCCAACGCGAAATCTTGCCCAGGTATATGTCTGCCAGCACCGTGCCGGTCAGCTTGAGTTGACCAGGCTCAATACCCTTGACGTTCAATACCGGAACCACGCCGCCCATCACGGTGGGAAACTGCATCTGACCTTTGGCCTTCAGGACTTCGTCAGTCTGCGGCATGTCAGAGGCACCAAAATCAACCGTCTTGGAGTCAATCTGCTTGATGCCACCACCCGACCCGATCGACTGGTAGTTCACCTTGACTTTGGTCGCCTTGTTGTAATCGGCCGCCCATTTCGAGTAGATGGGCGCCGGGAATGTCGCGCCCGCACCGGTAATTTCCTGGCCGTTCGCAATGGAGGCGAAACCCAGGCTAGAAGCCACGGCCAGTGAAATCAGCGGAAGTTTGAAAGCAAATCGCATGGGTAACCCTTATTTGGTTGGTTGATGAATGCAGGAACTTTAAGAAGTTTTTGTGACAGTCATGTGACAAAGACCAACGAATTTGACTCCGGCGGCAATCCATTGGCAACTCTGTTCCGACTTAAAACTTTCAAACTTTTGTCACATTCCTGTCACGTGAGGTTTCTACGCTTGGCGTTTTCTAACCAACCCGACGGAATCAACCATGACACAGTTCAACGTTTTAACCCTCTCGCGCCGCACGGCCTTGATGGCCAGCCTCACCTTGGCTTTGGCTGGCTGCGCAACGCCTTCTGGTCCGGTCAATCTGGCGGACACGATCGCCAAGAATCCGGCGCTGAGCACCCTGAACTCCCTGGTGGTACAAGCGGGTCTGTCCGAAACCTTGAAAACCGGTGGACCCTTCACGGTATTTGCCCCAACCAATGAAGCGTTCAAGGCCGTTCCCGCCAAAACCATGGAGGAATTGGCCAAGAAACCGGCCATGCTGAAAGAAGTGTTGACCTACCACGTTCTGAGCGGAAAAGTGATGGCAGCGGATGTCAAGAACAGCAATGCCAAAACCATCAACGGTGCCAACATTGCATTGGCAAAAGCAGGTGATTTCGTAACGGTTGAAAGCGCAGCCGTGGTGACGGCCAATCTGGTGGCAACCAACGGCGTCATCCACACGGTCGACACCGTGTTGATGCCACCGAAAAAGTAGTCAACCGATATGCTGCGTGCCTTTATGAAAGGGACATAGCAGGCCCAGGGGATCTGAGGATGACAACAAAAACAACCACTAGCCCTCGTGAAACATTAATTGTTTGCTATCTATTTTGCAGCAATTTTCACGCCCGTGCCTTGCACACTAGCCTCAGAGATAGACCATGACCTACCTACAAAACTCCAGTCGGCGACAAATCGTACGCGCGATTGCCGGCCTGACCCTGGCCGGCGCCACGCCACTTTGGGCCCAACCGGGCAAGCCAGCCCCTGGCTCGCGCGGATTGCTGGTCGCGCAGATCGCGGACATGTCGACCAGCCAGATCGACGTCTCCAAGGACTTTGTGGTCGGCGCGCGCACGGCCTGGCAGGAAATCAACGCCAAGGGTGGCATCCAGGGCGCTGCTGTCAAACACATGGTGATTGAGGTTGATGGCAGTGCCGCCAGCTTACGGTCTGCCGTGGACAACTTGAAGTCCGAGTCCCAATGTGTCGTGTTGTTTGGCACGGCGGGCGACCGGGCCGCGGCCCAACTGGTGCGCCTGCTGGATCGGGAGTTGCCCGATCTGGCGCACGTGGCCCCCTGGTTGCAAAACGTCGAAGCCGTTACGTCCAAATCAACGTTTCCGATTTTCGCCTCACGCCAGGAGCAGATTTCCCACGCGATACGCTCACTTTCTGTCATGGGAATAACCCAGGTCGGTGCGGTTTATGGGACACAGGCCGAATACACAGCCTACCGCGCCGACCTGGAACAGATCGCCAAAGCACTCAACCTATCGATCGTGTCGTACCGCACCGATGGTGATTTGCACGATTTGGCTCAAACCCTGACGCCCAACAGCCCCCGTGTGCTGTTGTTTGTAGGGGGTACGCCTGAAATGGTTCGGTTTTCACAGGGCGTCGAAAAGCAGGCCGCTCAGCGGTATCTGATCGCAATGTCGGACGTCAACCTGCAAAGCATCCAGCAACTGGGAGCATCCCGCTTCACCCCGATGATCGCGACCCAGGTTGTGCCCATGGTCAACTCCAACTTGCCGATTGTCAGGGCCTACCGCAGCGCCCTGGGACGCCTGTTTGACGAGCCGCCAACCCCGCTGAGTCTGGCGGGTTATGTATCGGCACGCTACACCCACGACGTGTTGTTGGGTATTGACGGTCCGGTCACCCGCAGCAACGCATTGCAGGCCTTTGGGCGTCGGTCGTCAATGGACCTGGGTGGCTTTCGCGTCAGTCCCGATGGCAAAGGCCAGGGCTCCGCATTTGTAACCCAGAGCATGGTGTCGGCCGACGGCCGCCTGATCGGGTGAAACCGTCAGCACGGTCAGAAACACGTGCCGGTGGCCGGTGCTATGCTCCAAAGCTTGCTCCACCATCCAGAAAAAGAGAATCGATGCAAATGGGAAATCGCCTGGCCGCCGTGGATTTGGGGTCCAACAGTTTTCGACTTGAAATCGGCCTGGTCGAGCATGGCACGTTTCAGCGCACCGAATACCTCAAAGAAACGGTGCGCCAAGGAGGTGGTCTGGATGAGGACCGCAACTTGACCCCGCAGGCCATGCAAAGCGGCTGGGATTGCCTGGCGCGGTTTGGCGAACGTTTGGCTGGCTTCAAACCGGGTGATGTTCGCGCTGTGGCCACACAAACCCTGCGCGAGGCGCGCAACCGCGACGTTTTTTTGCAGCGCGCCAACACCATTCTGGGTTTTCCGATCAACGTGATTTCTGGCCGGGAAGAAGCGCGCTTGATTTACCAGGGTGTGGCAAAAATGTTGCCGCAGGCCGATGAACGCCGCCTGGTCATTGACATTGGCGGTCGGTCCACCGAACTCATTTTGGGCAATGGCACCACACCATCGGTCATGGAGTCGTTTCGGGTGGGCAGCATTGCCTGGTCCAACCGCTATTTCCCTGACGGTCAATTTACAAAGAAGTCGTTTGCCATCGCCGAGATTGCGGCCAAGGCAGTGCTCGACGAAGCTCTGGACGCCTACCACCCCAGCCTGTGGGACACCGCCTATGGATCTGCAGGAACGGTGGGAGCCATTGCCGACGTATTGGTGGCATCCGGCTGGCCCGCAGGCGCTGTGACTCAGGATGGTCTGGACTGGTTGCTGGACAAACTGCTGGCGGCCCAAAGCGCTGACCGGCTCAAAATCGCTGGCATGCGTGAAGACCGCAAAGCCATCATCGGGGGCGGCGTCAGCATCATGCGGGCGTTATTCAGTTTGCTGGGCATTCACACACTGGAGCAAGCGGCGGGCGGCTTGCGCCATGGCCTGATCTGTGATTTGTTGGGCGCTAACAACCTCGAAGACGACCTGCGCGTCAAAACGGTGCGACGACTGGCCAGCAAGTTCGGCGTTGACACCAAACACGGCGAACGCGTGGGTCGCGTCGCCATCCAACTGTTCAGTCAGCTTGTGGGTTCCGACGGCAGTGCGCCCACCGGCAATAACGGGCGGCTTTTTCGCAAGTTGGGATGGGCAGCACAATTGCACGAAATTGGCAGCCACATTTCCCACAGCGACTACCACAAACATGGTGCCTACATACTCGACAATGCCGACGCCATGGGGTTTTCACTGTCTGAAATGCACCGGCTGAGCCTGCTGGTGCTGGGCCACCGAGGCAAGTTGCGCAAGCTGGAGCCTGCGTTTGACGAACCGGACCTGGTGCCGCAGCTGATGGCACTGCGGCTTGCCGTCCATTTGAGCCACGCGCGGCGTGACCCAGACCTTGTAGGCATGAGCCTGACGCGCATGGATGCCCACGGCAAAGCCATGCAATTGCATTGCCGCGCGGGCTGGGCGGACGCATTTCCGCAGTCGGCACACCTGCTGCGCGAAGAAGCGCAAGCCTGGCAAAAGACACCCTGGTCACTTGAAATCATGGGATGTTGAGGCCCTTGGGGTTTGGTGCCCGGTAACCCGCAGGTATCATGCCGGCATGGGTACCACGGTCTTGATGCAACGCTGGGTCGAACAATGGGTCAATGCAAGCCGGCGGTGGTTTCTGGAGTGGTGGCGTCTGTCCTATCTGTCGTCAGTGATCCTGGTGCTGGGGCTCTCGAAGTCTACTTACAGAGACCCCCTGCGCGCGTCGATTGCGAACCACACCTACCGCAACACTGCCCCTATCCTGCTGGGTTTCACGGTGGTTTGTGCCCTGGTCTCGGTTGTGCTGACACGCATCGTTTTGGTTACCGCCATGAGTTACGGGCTGTCGCAATATGCCTTGCAGGTGGTGATCCGTGTGCTGGTGTTGGAGCTCATTCCGCTCACCGCTGCGTTGTTCGTCGCATTGCGCTGCACCATTCCAGATGGCGCGGAACTCGTCGCGCTACGGGCCTGTAGGGCCAAGGGCGGCGGATCAGCGGACGACGTCGCATCGCTGCAATCGGATGTAATGCCGCGGGTCATCGCGGGCTTGTTTTCCGGCCTCACTTTGGCGGCCATAAGCAGCGTGGTGGCGTCGCTCGTGGCCTACTTGGCCAGTTTCGGCTTTTCGGTATACGGTTTTGCGACCTACACCCGCATGTTTGGACAAGTCTTCAGCCCGGCTGTCACACTGATTTTCATTTTGAAGACGCTGATTTTTTGCCTGACCGTTTCGTTGATTCCCATGGCTTCGGCCCTGGTGGATGGCGGCGCCGCGACCGGCCACACCGCCCGGACCAGCGCCGAGATGCGGGGTCTGGTACGCATGTTTACCCTGGTGTTGTTTTTTGAAGTGGCCTCACTGATTGGCAACTACTACTGAGCCACACGACGCCAAACCCCTACCCGCATGAATACCCCACCCGAATCATCACCGTCCAGTGTCGCCCATCTGGAAATCAAGGCCAAATTGCTGATGGTCTTGACGCTGGTGCTGCTGTTTGGCTCTGCATTGTTTGTGATGTATTCCCGGGGGTTCTTTGAGGCCACACAGCGCCTGGTTCTGATGGCCGAAGACTCCGAAGACGTGGTCATCGGCATGGACCTGACGTTTTCAGGCTTCCCGATCGGGCGCGTGCACCGCATTGAATTGGCTGAAGACGGCAAAGTGCGTATCCTGGTCGATGTGACAGCCAAGGACGCCCATTGGCTGCGCACCAGCAGCGTATTCACGTTGGTGCGTGGTGTTGTCGGCAGCCCCAACCTTCGGGCCTATAGCGGTGTACTGGATGACCCTGCACTGCCCGACGGCGCGGTGCGCACCGTCTTGCAGGGCGATATAAGTGCCGAGATTCCCAAAGTCATCGCTGGAGCCCGGGAACTGATAGACAACCTCAACAATTTGACCAACGCCACCGGCCCGGTAGCAACCTCTTTGGGCCATCTGCAAACGCTGACCGGGCGACTCAACGCGCCCGGCGGTGTGCTGCAAGCCTTGCTCGGCAACGAACAGGACGCGCGCAAAATAATTGCGACTATCGATCGTAGCAATGCCTTGCTGACCAAGCTGGGGGCCATCGCCACCCAAACCGAGACCCAGGTTTTTGGTCCACACGGGGTGATGCCGCAAACCCTGACGACCATACGTCAGCTCGAAAACCTGCTGGGTGAATCCCGCGAAAGTCTGAAAAAGGTCGATGCCATTCTGCGCGATGCCCAGGTCATCAGTACCAATGCCAAGGGTGCGTCGGCAGACCTGGCTGCACTGCGGGCGGACGTTGACGCCAATCTCCGCAAGATCGAGAGCCTGGTCAACGACATCAATCGCAAATGGCCCTTTGCCCGCAATACCGAGATTCAATTGCCATGATGAAACACGAAAGCCCCGCAACCGCAGCCCGAGGGCGCAACGCGTCTGCGTCGGTCGCCGGGTCAGTGCTATCGATAGGCGTAGCGCTGGTGCTGTGCGGCTGTTCCAGCACACCCCAAGTTCCGGATTGGCAAATGGAAGCCAAGTCCGCCATGGACCGTGCGGTGGCGGCCTATTTGCGCGCGGATGAACGGGTCGAGGCCGCTGAAATGGCGAGAGTGCGCAAGTTCATTGGAGGTACCGGCCGTGGTGACCTGTTGGCCAGTGCCGAGCTGCTGAAATGTGCTACCCGGGTCGCCAGCCTGGATTTCGAGCCTTGTCCTGCGTTCGAGACCGTGCGCCAGGATGCAACCGACGCGCAGCGCGCCTATGCCGACTATCTGCGGGGCCAAACCACCGCACAATCAATTGCGCTACTGCCACCGGCGCAACGCGCCGCCGCCGCCCGCTCGGCTGTGGAAGCCAGCGCACTACAGGCCGGCGAGGAGCCCTTGTCCACACTGGTTGCCGCAGGAGTGTTGTTGCAAATGGGCAAAGCCAGCCCGGCAGTCGTGAACCAGGCCGTTGCGGTGGCCTCGGCGCAGGCTTGGCGACGGCCCCTGCTGGCATGGCTGGGTGTGCAAGCCCACAATGCACAAATCGACGGACGCAGGGAGGACGAGGCGCGCATTCTGCGGCGCATAGCGATGGTCCTTGGTGAAGTTCCGGCTGTCAGGTAATTACCAATCCGTCCGCTCGGCGGGCCCCGACCCTAAAGCGTAGGGCGTTCCAACAAACCCACTCCCGCGCGCTTGGCGCCGCGTTTGGCCATAGCAGCCAGATTGGCTACGTCTTCTGCCCTTGAGCACTGGCCTGCGCCAATGGGAACCGCCCCGATCGACACCGTGGTGCAGGGAAAAAGCCGCAGCACACCGTGCCGGTCTTCGGCCTCAATGCCAGCGGCCTGGCGTGCCTCGGCGTCAAACAGGCTGAGCGCCTGGGTATTGAAGTCTTGCACAAGGCGCTCACAGCGATGGCGCCAGTCCAGGCTCTGAAACAGGATGATGAAGTCGTCCCCTCCAACGTGGCCCAGAAAATCGCGTTCGCTGTCACATTGGGCCATGGCCAACCGCGCCAACAACCGGATCATTTCGTCGCCTCGCCAGTAACCGTAGTAATAGTTAAAGGGTTTGAAATTGTTCAGGTCGGCGTAACAGGCCACAAACTCGACTTTTTTTCGGATCAACCTGTCCATGTGTTGGCTAATGGGTATGTTGCCGGGTAAAAAGGTGAAGGGATTGGCATGGCGGGCAGCTTCAATGCGCGTCTCGGTCACCGACCGGACCAATTGGTCGCCGGTTCCCAGGCCGAGATAACGCCCGTTGTCCGTCGCAATGAAACCGTCCGCCAGGTAACGTTGATCGTCCGAGGTCAGGATACCGATGAGCTCATCCACGCTGTGATTGCGTTTTATCAAGCGCGGCTGAAAATTGGCATACACGACACAGGGTTTGCGCCCCCAAACCTCCCGGTAATACAGCTTGCTGCACTCGTTCATGAACCGTGCGCGGTTGACCAGGGCGACCGGCTTGCCCTGCGACAACACCGCCACTGCATGCAGGTCCGGCCATTGGGCAAAAGAGACCGCCAAATCATCATTGGACGTCGCAGCTGTGACAGTGGGTGCCTGAATCAGCGCCAGGTTGCGCAGTTGTCCATTCGGCGTAACACGCCCCCGCTGCGGGAAGACCACAATTTCGCGTTCAGCCAGAATCCGCTGTGCGTCTATGCCGACATATTGCACCGCTGCAGTATTGGGGTGGCCCAAGAAATACCCCTGTCCATAGGCAATCCCCAAGTCCCGCAGAACGCGCAAGTCTTCTTTGGTCTCCACCCCCTCGGCCACCAGGGCGGTTCCAAATATGTCGGCAATCTGCTGCAGCCCCTGAATGGTCTTCAGTTTGTCGCCATGCTGGCTGATGTTGCGGGTGAAATACTTGTCGATTTTGACAACCTGAGGCTTCAATTGCGACCACAAGCGCAAGCTGGAGCGGCCATCGCCAAAGTCGTCAAGCGCCAGGGCGGCGCCTGCGGCGCGGACCTCTGCAACCACGCTGTCCAAGGCTTCCATGTCCTCGATACACTCGTGCTCCGTGATCTCCATTACGAGCATGCGTGGCACGATCCCCAGGTCACCAATCAACTTCAACAAATTCTCCATACCCGAGGAGCGTATAAGCCGGGTCAACACCACCGCACTCATGTTGACAATCAGCCTCCCCCGCACGCCGTGACCCCAATGGCGCAACGCGGCACCCACACTGGCGTACTCAAATTCAAAATCCAGACACTCCTGTGCTGCAGCGCGCAAAAACGCATCCGGCGTGTGCAACGGCGTTCCCCGGGGGCCACGAATCAGCGCCTCATGGGCATAAATGCTCGCGTCAGACAGATTAACAATGGGCTGAAAAACCGGGTACAGCGTACGGTCCTGCAGCACGCTTTCCAGTGACCTTTGCCCAACAATGGATGGGCCGCCCAAGGCGTGGTCGTGCGCCACCCCGCCGTGGCGAAGGCGCAGTCCTGCAGAACCAGGACCGCCTGCGGGCTCGTCGGTGGCTGAATGCAGCTTGGGAATACCTGGGAAAACGGAGAGACTCCGGGCATGCCAATCTAGTTCAAGAAATTGGCATTTCGATGACATCGGCATGGTCAGCCTCAAAGGTGCCCGACAGCCGCTGCGGCGGAAAGCCATTGGTCAAATAGGCCTCCAGCCCTCACAAAATATGCGTAAGTAGCTATCAACTTTCTAGCAACACAGTTCGCAAACCGGTCCAGTCACCATGGACTGTGGTGCGTCGGGTCATGCATTTCGAGACAATGCTCAATTTGCTTGCATGAATTTTGTCGCCTTGGCCTGGCGCCCCTCATGGTGTTTGAGTGCCACATAGGTCAAGGCACCGATTAACGACGCACAAACCAGAAATCCACCGTAGGCCAGCGGCCACGGCACGCCTTGCGTCATCATGGAAAACTCTGACATACCGCCAACACCCGCCAGAATATTGATGGGCATGAACACGACACCAAACACGGTCAATTGGTTGACGCGTTTGTTCTGGTTGATGTTGATAAATCCGATGGTGGCATCCATCAGAAAATTGATCTTGTCGAACAAAAAGGACGTGTGGTTGTTCAACGACTCGATGTTTTGAAGTATCTGCCGTGCGTCCTCGACCTGAGCGGGCGCCAGTGTCTTGCTGCGAATCAGAAAATTGATAGCCCGCTGGCTGTCCAGAATATTGCCCCGGATGCGGCCATTCAGGTCTTCTTCTTCGGCGATGTCGCCCAAAATCGCGGCCGCTTCGCGGTCACTGATGGCCTCGCTCAAGACTTGCCGGCCGACTTTGCCCAGCGTGCCGTATATGCCCTCGAGCGAGTCGGCTGAATACTCGACGTCGGCGCCATACAGATCCAGCAGCAAGTCGGTGCAGTCGGTCACATAACCTGGCTGGGTCTGGGCACGTTTGCGCTGAAGTCTGAAGACGGGCAAATCTTCATTGCGCAAAGAAAACAGGATCCCCTGGTGCACGATGAAAACAACGGCAATGCTGCGCGAGTTGCCCTCGCGGTCCAACAAAAAGTTGGAATGCAGATAGATGTCCCCGCTGTCTTCGACATGAAAGCGTGTGCTGACCTCCAGGTCCGTCATGTCGCCGGGGTCTGGCAGCAGCAAGCCAAAATGCAGCCCCACGTAACTGCGCTCGGCCCGGGTTGCGTTCACCAGGTCCATCCAAACCGGACGGATACCTTCGAGATTCTTGCGACTGGCAATCACAATTTGCTGGAGCTTTCCTTCTCGCAACTCAAACGCATTCACCTGGGTCTGGTCGAATGCAGGCTCCCGGTTCCCGACCAGCAGTTCGCGACACGCGTCGGAAACCTCCCACAAGACCTCATTCTGTCGGCTGTCCGGTACCTGTTGCCAGAACAGGGCAGCGTCTTCGACGGGCAAGGCCTCCAGAATCTCCCCAATGCCGGCAGAGGGCGTCACAGCAATGAAATTTTGCAACTCTGCTGAATGCTGCCGATGCACCAGGGTTTCTATCATGTCGTGTTTGGGCATGACCTGGCCGTGCACCATGCCTTCCACCCGTCTTTGCTTCTTCAGCAATTCAGCAACTTTATCCATCGACTGCGCCATGCCCTGAGCCTGGGGTAGGTGACTCGTTACCACCCCAGGAACGCAGTGCCCGTAGCAACGACCGTTTCTTTTCCTGGTGCGTGCCCATGCGCCTCAAAATATCGTCGAGTGTGCGAATTGCATCCGCAATGTAGGGGCCCTTGTTCAGCATGACACACTCGGCGCGCACGCCCAAACCGGCATCTGAAATTTCGGCCCGGGACGGCACACCGGTCTTGGCCAGTGTTTCAAGTACCTGGGTGGCCCAGATCACAGGCATGTGAGCCGCCTCGGCGCACCAGAGTATTTCCTCCTGAACCTCGGCCAGGCGTTCATAGCCGCACTCCACGGCGAGGTCACCGCGCGCAATCATGACGCCCGCGCAGTGCCCGGACATGGCTGCCAGCATCAGTTCGGGCAGGTTTTCAAAACCTTTGAGTGTTTCAATTTTGAGCACGATGCCCATGTCCGCGCGCCCCAATTGGTCCAGGTGTTCGCGCAGTTGGTACACGTCACTTGTCCGCTGCACAAAGGACAGGCCGACCATGTCCGCCACGTCGCCCACGACCTTCAGGTCTTCCAGGTCCTTCACCGTCAGGGCCGGCAAGTCCAGTTCGCTATCGGGCAAGTTGATTCCCTTGTCGCCCACCAGTTTTTCACCGCCCTCACGCGCCTGTGTGATTTCGACTTCCAGCCAGTCCGGTGCGGCATGGCGGATGACGCCGCCAATTCTTCCATCATCGAACCACACGCGTTCACCGACACGAACCTGGTCGATCACCTCCGGCAGAGTGCAGGCAATGTGCGCCGGTTGGATGACCAGATGCTGCTCGCCGTCCTCCACAATAGCGTTGTCTCCAACCCCTTCGCGGGTCACACGGATGACGTCTCCCATGTGGAGGTGCAGCGTTCCCGGGGGGCTCTCTATTTGTCCTGTCAGTGTCGATCTCCACTTCTTTCCCTCAGCACCGTGAATGGTCAACACGGTGTCCGGTGTCAGGTAAGCGGTCTGCACACTCTCGGCGATTGCACCCTGTTCGTCGCAGTGCACGATCAACAAATGGCGTTTGGCTCCTCGCGCGTCTGCGAAGTCGACCTGCGAACCCTTTTGGAGATGCGAAAGCCATTTGTCATCCACACCGATGCATCCGTCCACCTCGGGCATGCCGGTCAATTGCTGATTGGACTGCATGCCAAGTCGGTAGGGTCGAAACGGCCGGCCAAATTCGTCGCGTTGGGGCCGCATGCGCAAGACCGGGGGGCGGGGTGCCACTTCCCCGGTTCTGATTTTTGGACCACCAAGGTCCATCAGTATGCGTACCTCGCGCTGAACCGCGCGGGCCGCATGGTGCACATTCGTCGCCATTGCCCGCCAAGCCTGTGCATCGTCATGGGCGCAGTTGATGCGGGCAATGTCCATGCCAGCCTCCACCAGTTCGCGAACCACGCTGTAGTCTGTCGCAGCATTGGAAGGCAGCGTCACCATGATGCGCACCGGCCGCCCCGGCGGGTACGCACCCAACAATTCAACCGCGTGCTGCTCCAGCAGGCGCCGGCTGCTGACGCTCCCGGCCGGCTCTTCTGCTGATTTGTCAAGCCAGTCCTGACCGGTCAGGCAGTGCAATATCCCGAGCACCTTGTCCAAATTGGCCAGCACATGGGACTCCGAACGCCCCAGCGACGAAAGCCCCAGCCACGCCAAACGCTCTTGTACCGGCCGCAGATCATGGGACCGCAATGCCAGGTAGTGAATCAGGTTGCGTGCACTGTCCTGGTGTCCTGCCGAAACACGGGACAGTTCTGCCTGCATGGCCGCCTCCCGGTCGTGCATGGATTGCCGCAGTTCCTGCAACTCGTCGATCAGTGACAGACACACTTGGTCACGGGAAACGGGCGCAACTTTTGGGGTTGAACTACGGCGAGGGGAGGTTTTAGTTGAGTTTTTGACCATTTAGCGATGCTTGCACAGTCTTGCTACCGCCATGTGACAAGTTCGTGACTATTTTATTGACTTCGGCAAACCTAAAAGGCCTCTTTTCAATCGCTCGTCCACCGGGTTTGTACCTACAAATATATCCAATACAGCGTCGTAAAAATCTGCGCCAACGATCACTTCCCCTTTGCGCACGCCATTGAGCGCGACGGACGTTCCAACATGGGGAAGATAGTCAAAGTCGATCACATCGCCCGCATCCGTGTTGCCAATGCCGCGAATAATGAGTTCCATCTGGCTGATGCGATCACCCAAACGGCCAAGTTCCACGATGTTGACGTTTTGTTGGATGCCGGGCACAAAGGCATCGATGAAATCCTTGGCGCTGGCGCGGCGCAACATACGCAACTGCAGGCGTTTGGATCCGGTGGCCTGGGCCACAGCCGTACGTGATGTGCTTTTTTCAGACAAATAGAGGGCCGCAACATAGCCCTTGAAAATCAGCACGGCCCTGACCGCCGTGCCATTGAGTTTCAACTCGCTGTTTCCGAGTCTGATAACCTCATCAAAGGTTTGCCCTTCCACGGTGCCCGCCGGCGCAAAGGCCGGTGCAAGACAGGCACCAATCGCGCAGACCAGACAACCAATGCGAACGGTCACCAGGCAAATTGACCAATTACGAAGAAACACCAACGCCCGGCTGATCGGCGGGGCTGCTCAGATACTTCCACCGATGATTAAATGATCGGCCCACTTCCGGCCGTACAGCGAATGATTCACGGCGGGTGCGACACGCAACCGTGGCGGCAAATGACACGATTTCTGCCTGCAGTTGCACTGCGAGCGGGTGGTTGGCACCGAGAGCCAACACCAGTTTTTTATGCAGCCGCTCTAAATTACCCAAGTGTTTTGACATGAATGCCTCCCAAATACAACAACGAACGCACTGACCGTGTGACAAAAGCATACCGGGATTGACGAGTGACAAACCGCAGCAGCGCCATGATTTTTGCCTATCGCCATTCACAATTCCTAACCTTCTGCGGGCAGCAACATTGCCAACCGCTCGCTGATTGAGTCGGCGCGGTCCGCTCCAGCGACCCGTTCAACTTCTCCCAGCATCTCGCGGCTGACGGTCAGCATGGATTCCCGGTCTTTGGCATTGCGCAGGGCCTCCCGAAACTCAATAGCCAGCTCCGGCGCGCGGCGCGAAAACAAGCGCTCCGAGATGTCGTACAGGAACATCCGAACCGTCGCCAGTGACCTCTTTCCCTCGAACGAATCCGCACCAACTGCCGCTGTTTGGATGCCGACCGGATTGGCCAGCTTTGCAACCACTTTTTCTGACGGATTGTTAACGCTTGGGTCGCGCAGCGACGCAGTTCCGGGTGGACGAATCGTCTCCACGTATCCTTGCGCGATGAGCTGTGCGGCAAGTTCAATGGCATTACCACCCAAGGTCCGAGAAATTTCAGACAGGGTCTGTCTCCCATCCGCCAACAGCAAAAAAGTGCGCTCGCGCTGGCCCAAGGTTCGCACACCCGGGGCAAGTTCTGATCGGCCTTTTTCTGTCCTTTGAATCTTCATGACGGTACTTTTCCTGAACCACCATTGGGCCACTTTTGTATGACAGAGGGATGAAATGCGGACCGCGGATTGACCCGGCGGTTTTATGGATATAAACTGTATATACCGTTAACCAGAGAAAAACCATGGCCACTGACAACCCCACCCTTGCACAACCAACCGCCGCAACACCCATGACTGAAACCAAGCCCGTGGCGAAGGCCGTTGTCAAAAGAACGGCGACGGTGACCCCCAAGGCGGCGACCAAGTCCGTGGCGAAACCTGTGGCTGCTCGAGCCGCGAAGTTCACACCAACGGCAAAGGCCGTACCGGCGGCGAAACCCGTTGAAAGCAAAACTGTTGCCAAGATTTCCAAGACCAAAAAACCCAAAATGGTCCGTGACAGCTTCACCTTTCCCAAGGCGGAATATGCAGTGCTCGATGCCCTGAAATTGCGCGCCGCCAAACTGGGTAGCCCGGCGAAAAAGACCGAGCTATTGCGTGCCGGGGTCAAAGCCATTGCTGCCATGGCAGACGACGCCTTCCTGGCGGCTCTGAAAGTAGTGCCAAGTCTGAAAACCGGTCGACCCGCAAAGGCCAAAGCCAGCTGATCGGCGTTACATCAGGTCGGGAGACTGCACCGTGACCACCACGGTTTGCGCTGCGGCGTCACGCTCGCGGTGGCGCAACCACCACAAGGCACCCTTCTTGACCGGGCACTCACTGGCCTGCAGATCCAACAACCTGGAAATTGTCTGGCCCAAAGTGGGTTGATGCCCGATCACCAATACGCAGCCTTTGGCTTCAGGCCACTGGACCAGCTCAAGAAGCTGCTCCACGGAGCCGCCTGGCGCCAGAGCAGGGCTGAAACGGAATTTGCGCCCCAGCGCGGCTGCAGTCTGCTCGGTGCGCCGGGCCGGGCTGACCCAGATTCGCGTGCTTTCCGGTAATTGGCGGTCCAGCCAGACGGCCATGCGTGCGGCCTGCTTTTCACCCCGCGTTGTCAATGCTCTGGCCATATCCTCACTTTCGGCTGCGACCTCCAGTGCTTCGGCATGTCGCCACAAGATCAGATCCACGGGCTCAGGCTCCGTCAATGTCTTTGTCGCGGGCGCCATACCGTGCCATCAAGGCGGCCTGCGCTCCGTGTGCAGCCGTTTTGCCGCCTCCCCTGAAGCGCACGTAACGGCCATCGGCGCCGAGGTCCCAGGCGTCAATGCCATCATGCAAATAGGCGACCAGGCATTCGTCCACCAGCCGCTGGCGTTGCACCGGATCGGTCACCGGCCACGCCAGTTCCACCCGGCGCACCATGTTGCGGTTCATCCAGTCGGCGCTGGACAGGTAAAGATCTTCAACCTCTCCCTTGCGGAAATAGAACACCCGGGAATGTTCCAGAAATCGTCCTATCACTGAGCGCACACGAATGTTGTCGGTGTGCCCCGGAACCTGTGCTGGCAGCATACAGGCACCGCGCACGATGAGGTCGATCTTGACGCCCAGGCGCCCTGCCCGCATCAGACTCTGGATCAGCGCTTCATCGGTCAGGGAATTCATCTTGGCAACTATCCGGCACTCGGTACCCTGAGCGGACGCTGTACCCAAGTCATCGATCTTGGCAATCAGGTTGCGGTGCAAAAAAAGCGGCGCAAACCACAGCTTGCGCAGCTTGGGCAAACGGCTCTGGCTTGCCAATTGCACAAAAACATGGTCCATGTCGGACGTCAGGGCGGCATCGGCAGTGATGTGGCTGACATCGGTGTACAACCGCGCGGTGCGGGGGTTGTAGTTGCCCGTCGACAAATGCCCGTATCGCTTGAGCGACCTGCCCTCGCGCCGGGTGATCAACATCATCTTCGCATGGGTTTTGAGCCCAACAACACCATACAAAACCTGCGCTCCTATGGATTCCAGCATTTCGGCCCAGTTGATATTGGCCTCCTCGTCGAAGCGGGCTTTTAGCTCGACCACCACCGTCACTTCCTTGCCACGGCGCACCGCTTCGCGCAACAGGTCCATCAATTCGGAGTCTGGGCCGGTGCGGTAGATGGTTTGCTTGATGGCCAGCACGTCCGGGTCATTCACCGACTCGCGCAAGAACGCCAGCACCCCGTCAAAACTTTCAAACGGCTGATGCACCAGGATGTCACCCAGCTTCAATCGCTCGAAAATACTCTGCCCAGGAGCCATTTGCACTGGAAAAGACGCCTTGTAGGGCGGAAAACACAAATCGGGCCTGTTGACCAGGTCAATGAGCTGGGTCAAACGCACCAGATTCACCGGCCCTGCCACCCGATACAGCGCCTTGTCGGGTAACTCAAATTGCTTCAGCAGAAAATCGGACAGGTAATCTGAACAACCAGCAGACACCTCCAGACGGACCGCCTGGCCATAGTGCCGGTGCACCAAGCCCTGGCGCAAAGCCATGCGAAGGTTTTTCACGTCCTCCTCGTCGACCGATAAATCAGAGTGGCGCGTGACTCGGAACTGAGAGAACTGCCCCACGTGGCGCCCCGGGAACAGCGTCGAGAGATGGGCGCGAATCACACTGGACAGGGAAACAAACAATGCCCGAGAGCCCGCCACCTTGGCCGGCATGCGAATCAGCCGCGGCAATACCCGCGGCACTTTGACTATCGCAATTTCGTTCTCCCGACCAAAGGCATCTTTCCCCCCCAGACGAACTATGAAGTTCAGCGACTTGTTGGCAACCTGGGGAAAAGGGTGGGACGGGTCCAGACCGACAGGAATCAAGAGTGGCCGAACTTCGCGCTCAAAATACTGGTCTACCCAGCGCCGCTGAGCCGAATTGCGATCACCGTGGGACACGATCTTGATGCCCAGCCGCTCGAAGGCAGGCATCAGCTTTTCGTTGTACAGCGAGTACTGGCGCTCGACGATGGCGTGCACGGAAGCTGAGAGGCGCTCAAAGGTTCCGATACTGAACAAACCTTTGCGTTCATTTGCCTGGTTGGCACTCAGATGTGGCTCCGCGCGCACCTCAAAAAACTCGTCCAGATTGGAAGACACGATGCACAGGTAACGCAGGCGCTCCAGCAAAGGAACATCATCCCGCACCGCCCAGTCCAAAACGCGTTCATTAAACGCCAGGATGCTGTGGTCGCGGTCCAATAGATCGGGTGCTTTCGAGGACACGGGCGATGAGGGCTTGCGAAGAGGGGACAACATTTTCACGCCTTGACTATGACACAACGGTGAAGAATTGTTTACGGACTGGGTGACAGTTTTGTGACAGAACCGTGAATCAATGGCGCACGATCCAAATCCCGCCCCTTGCGGGCGGCCACCAGATAACTGGCAAACAATTGCGAGGCCTGTGGCCAGCTAAAGGCTTGCGCTCGCAGCCGCGCCTCGTGGCGAGGAATGGCCAGCGCCTGGTACCAGGCACTGGCCAAATCGGCATGCAACACGCCGCCTGCGGCAGGTACGCCCACCACTTCGATCGGACCATCCACAGGGTAAGCCGCCACCGGCGTTCCCGTGGACATGGCTTCCAGCATCACCAAGCCAAAAGTTTCCGACCGGCTTGGCATTACAAACACATCGGCCGCTGCATAGACCTGGGCCAGGACCTCGCGCGGCAAAACCCCGAGCCAGCGAACCTGCGGGTACCTTTCGCGCAGGCCGGCCTCCAGTGGACCCACTCCACAAACCAGCTTGGTTCCTGGCACGTCCAGTTTCAAAAACGCCTCGATGTTCTTTTCGTAAGAAATCCGCCCGACAAAAAGGGACACCGGTCGGGCCAACGCACCCAGTGGGGCAAAAACCTGTGGCACTTCGTGGTAGCCGAACAGGCGAGTATCCACACCGTGGGTCCAGCAGCGCAAATTTTGAAACCCGCGCGATTCCAGCAAATGCAGTACCCCGGCGGTGGGCACCAGGACACTCGCCGAGGGACGATGGAAATGGCGAAACAGTGCATACCCCAGCCACAGCGGGATATGCAGCGCGGCCTTCAGAATCTCGGGGAAACGTGTGTGGTAGGCGCTGGTAAAGGCCAGGCCCCGGCGCAAACAATAACGCCTGGTCGCCCAACCCAGCGGACCTTCGGTCGCCAGGTGGATGGCGTCGGGCGCGAGGATATCCAGGCGCTGTGCAAGCAGCTTGCCGGGCCGCACCGCCAGGTCGATCCCGGCATAACCCGGGCAAGGTCGGGTATCAAACAAATCCGGGTGGATAACCTCAACCTGGTGCCCCAGGGCCTGCATTTCCCGAACCAATTCCACCAGGGTGGTTACCACGCCATTGACCTGGGGCAACCAGGCATCGGTCACCAGGGCCAATTTCATACTGCAATCTCCTGCGGTGTGTGGGCCAGCGCATGGCCCGTGTGCTCTTCACTCCAATAGAGCAGTTCAAGCCGACCGTCATGGTGCTCGACCAGGGCGCTGCGACTCTCGACCCAGTCCCCATCGTTGCAATACAAAATGCCATGGATATCGCGCATCTCGGCGCGGTGG
>CAZMXB010000020.1:0-5252 GCA_964569855.1 uncultured Rhodoferax sp. | reverse complement strand
CGTGGCCCAGCGCGTGCGCTGCCTGCGCCACGGCTTCTTCAAAATCGGTCACATAGTTCAGCGCCGATTTGACCTTGTGTTTGAGGTAGGCCGAGAGCGACCAATACGGCAGCCCCAAACGTGCGCGCAAGCCGTTGAGGTGGCGATTCAGTTTGAGCGTGAATTCATACAGGTTGTCACCCAGAAATGCCAGCCACTTGGCGCACTGGATAACGCCATCGAAATAGTCACCATGGGTCACCCACAAGCTTCGCCCGTCTGCGGTCGTGTGCACTGCATCCTCTCGCACTTCAATGCCACCAAACTCATGCCCCAGAAAACCGCGGGCAAACTCGTCATGGTTGCCGGGAATGAACACCACCTTGCAGCCCTTGCGCGCCCGGCGCAATAACTTTTGTACCACGTCATTGTGGGATTGCGGCCAGAACCAGCGCCGACGCAGTTGCCAACCATCCACAATGTCGCCCACCAGGTACAGGTAATCGCTCGGATGCGCCTTCAGGAAGCCCAGCAGCGCGGGGGCCTGGCAACCCGCGGTTCCCAAATGAATGTCGGAGATGAATATGGCGCGCAACCGGTGGCCCCGGTGTTCGTGCTCATCGTCTGTGTGGTCCGCGTGGTCCGTATGCTGTGAATTGGCAGCGCCTACCATGCCCCGCATCAGCGGAGCAAAGGTGTAGTGGCCGGGGCGCATCAGGCCCCCAGAAAGTGCTTGCGGTAACGCGATGGCAAATCGGCAATGCGCATCATCATCGGCAGGTCGGCCGAGTTGAAGTCTGGGTCCCAGGCGGGCGGTCCAAGTACCTTGGCCCCCAGGCGCAGATAGCCCTTGATCAATGCCGGCGGATCCACATCCAATGAGGCGTCCAACTGCTCGATGGGCAGCGGCAGGCGGGGGCGAACATGGTATTCAATGGGTGCCAGGTCAGTGGCCTGCACTTGACGCCAGATGCTGGCCGCCATGTCACCACTGACCACCCCGTTGTGCAACATCGGAATGCTGGCGCAGCCAATCATGGTATCCAACTCGTTACGAACCATAAAGGCACCCAAGGCACCCCACAAAGCCATGATGACACCACCGTGGCGGTGGTCCCGGTGCACACAACTGCGGCCCAGTTCCACCATGCGGTCGCGCAAACTGCGCAGGCGGGTCAGGTCGAACTCGGTATCGCTGTAGGTGCTGCCCACACGCTGGGCCTGCACGGGTGTCAACACGCGGTAAGTTCCAATGACCTGGCCGGTGGCTTCATCACAGACCAACAAGTGTTCACAAAAGTTGTCAAATAAATCGATGTCATGGCCGGCAATGGGTGTGTTCAGGCGCGCGCCCATTTCGCCAGCAAACACGTCGTAGCGCAGGCGCTGTGCGGCTCGCACTTCATCCAGATGCTGGGCCCAGGCGACGCGGATTGCAGGGCGCTCCGACACCGCAATTTGAATGGCTGGGGCTCTTTCACGGGGGTATACAGCGGAGCTGTCGTGTGACGCAGCCTCTGATACGTTCACGGGCGCGACAGTTTGAAGAGTCATCAGCATCCTCCCGCTTGGGTCGAGAGCCTCGCGTCACTGCCTGCCTGCGTCAGAGCATCCAGCCAGGGTCGCGTACCGGCCTTGAACCTTAAGCCACCCGGGCTATTGGCCAAGGCACGCGCCGAGCAACGCAACACCCGCAGGCATTGCTGCTCCAGCTCAAAGGTCATACGCTGTGGCGAAGCCGCTCTGGCCTGGCTTGGCTCCGTGCAATTTGTGTGCGATTGGGTGCCCATCTCGTTCTCCATCGGGTTTGTTCTGACGAAATTCTGGTCTGTTCGCATGACATGTTCACGTCAGAACCATGGCAATTCAGTGACAGGAAACCGCAGTCGCCTGCGCACCACGCGGCGTTCTCAGAAAAATATAAGGGTTAACCCTTGGTATTTCGCTTAAACTGCCCAATATGAGGAAAATGACCATGCCAACTGTTTCAACCTCCACAGCCACGTCGACCACCTCTTCGACACCGGTATTTCCGATCTGGCCAGCGCCTGACTTGGTACCGCAGGTGTCTGCAGTGACAGAACTCGCAATGGATGTGTTGGGTTTGCCGTTTGACCTGGCACGGGCGCACTATGCAAGGGCGGTCCAGGCCGGTCTCATTCAACGGTCGATGCTGGCCTCGCGCGACTTTTCGCGGACTTTGGGAGCGCTGGAGCAACTGGCACTAGGGGCCTGGGCTCGACGCCGATAGAAGCGAGAACGAACACTGCTGGCTTTTCTGCCAGCAGCCCTATCACCACGAATCGACGCGGTTTCTCCCCAGCGGACATGGCTCCAAGCGTGGCAACGCCGGCTCTTCGCTTTTCACAGTATTCGTGTCGGCACAAGCCAGAGCATAGGCAGAATGTAACGAATTCAGGCGGACGGACACACCACAACCCACTGCAATCAAAACGCGCCCAATAGCGGGTGGGTTCTATCGAAATGCCCAGAAGCTGGCGCCAATAAGCGATAGACACAAATGGCCGTTAGCCCTCGTAAAATATACGTTGTAAGCTATCTAATCTATAGCATAGTCACAAAATGCAAGGAGTGGGCAACACTGAGTTTTTTGCGGATGCTCAACCCAAAGCGATTGCCGGGCGCTTATTGCAGTGGGTACAGAAACTTGTCTGCGTAGTTATCGAGCACCTTGGCAACCTTGAGCAACCGCCGGTCACTGTAGCGTTTGCCCGCCACCTGAATATTCACGGGAAGACCGGAAGCACCCAGGCCTATTGGCATGGAGACCACGGGGCTGTTGGTGGTTGTAAGAACGGTCGTGTACGACTGGGTGGCGACGTAGTAGTGGATGTCTGCACCATCCACTTGCAACGGCGTGTTGTAGATCTTGAAGTCACCAAACGTCTTGCTGTGCGCATGGTGCTTGAATGCGGTGGTGGCGCTAACGGGGCACAGCCACACGTCGTATTCCGACAGAAAATTGTCCATCTTGGTGATGTACTGGCTTTGCAACTCGAACGCCTGCATCAGTTTCTGCACAGAAATCGGACCCACAATTTTTCGCTGCATCGGGATATTTCTTACAGTGCCTTTCGAGAAAAAGTGACCGATGGAGCGCTTCAAGTTCGACATGTCGTAATTGCCTTGCGCGCCCACAAAACTACCCCAGGTTTCCCAGATTTCGTTGTAGTCCATTCCTTGCGGTTCGATCTTGTGCACGGTGGCACCCGCTTGGGCTAGTTTGTTCACAAAGGCGAGCAGTTTGTCCTTTATTTCTTTGCTGACTGGCACCCCACCAAAGTTATCCGTCCAGGCAATTTTGAGTTTGGAGATGTCGACGTTTTCACCCAGGTTCGCCAGCAGCGGGGCGACGTTTCTGTCTTGGGATGTGGGCTGTGTGAGCACGTCCAGTGCCAACGCCAGATCATCAATCGAACGCGCCAAGGGCCCGGCAACGGCCAGCGTGCGATAGCCATTGGTCTGACCGGGCAGCGGCACGATGTGCCCTTCAAACGACACCACGCCATGGGTGGGCTTGAGCCCATAGACGCCGCAAAAGCTTGCAGGCAGACGGATTGAGCCCGCCAGGTCACTACCGAGCGAAAGCGATGTCATGCCGGTTGCGAGCGCCGTGGCGCAGCCGCCGCTGGAACCACCGGGTGTGCGTGTAACGTCCCACGGGTTGTTGGTCTTGCCGAAGATGGGGTTGTCCGTTTGCATGTCCATGGCCAGGGTGGGCGTATTGGTCCGGCCAATGATGATCGCGCCGGCTTCTTTCAGCAGATGGACCGGCACCGCATCGTTGTCGGCGATGTGGTCCTTCAGCGGCAGATAGCCCGCAGTGGTGCGCGAGCCCTTGACGCGGTAGGTGTCTTTGATCGTGATCGGCACCCCGTGCAGCGCTCCACATGGTTTGCCGTCGCGCAGTGCTTGATCGGCCTGGTCTGCTTGGGCGAGTGCTTGTGTCTCGTTGAGGGTAACGATGGCGTTGTAGGTGGGGTTCTGCTTTTTGATTTGGGCGAAACAAGCCTCTACCGTTTGTCGGGAGCTGATTTCACCAGCGCTAAGCAATTTGGCAAGTACGCTGGCCGGAAGGAAATTGAGGGATGGTTGCATGAATTCTCCGTGGATACAGGATGGGGTGCAGGTTGAATTGAAAGGAGCGTGATTGGCGGCAGGCAGGCTGGTTGGTTCTCGCCGCCTGCGCCAGAAATCAGAGCGGGCGATGGCACGTCGAGTAGCGCACACATGCCAACAGAAGCGCCGATGGAATGAATTGTGAAGTGAAGCAACACGCCTCACAATTGCATGAATGCAGACTGCTGGTATGCAAATGTGCATACCTCCGGATGGTGTTGGAGGGGGGACGATGGCGATTCAGAAAAATGGCCCATCGACAATGACTTTGTTTAGCTGCCCACGGAACTTCAGGCAACACCGTGTGCATGACCAGCATCCATCTTGTCCGACGCACAAACCATCTCGTTTAGAATCCCATCCCGTCAGGAGAGAGTTTTCTGCAACGAAAACCGCCGAAGGCGCAGGACCGCTGATTGCAGTGGTCTGAACGCTCAGGCAAAAGGACTGACAAACGCCTTGGCATAGCAGTATGGCAAGACGATCCCCACTGGAGAGAGGCGGCACCAGATGCCGCCCACCGAAGGAGCAAACCGCAGTCTGCGCACAGGTTTTGTGCAGCAGACCCGGCGAATCTCTCAGGTAGAGCGGACAGCGGGGGCAAACCAGCCCATGGCATTGACTCCACAGTTATTGCCATGGAGAGTCCATTGCCCCCAGCTACCTGGAGACCGTCCTTGTCTGCTTCCACCGAATCCGCGCCTTTGTTGACCACACCGCTCAACGCCCTGCCCATCGAACTGGGTGCCCGCATGGTGCCCTTTGCCGGCTACTCCATGCCGGTGCAATACCCCAGTGGCCTGATGGCCGAACACCACCACACCCGCAAGGCCGCGGGCCTGTTTGACGTTTCCCATATGGGCCAGTTGCGCCTGGTCGGCCCCGACGCCGCGGCGGCCTTCGAGACCCTGATCCCGGTCGACGTCATCGACTTGCCCGTGGGCAAGCAGCGCTACGGCCTGTTGCTCAACGATGACGGCGGCATCATTGACGACCTGATGTTCTTCAACAAGGGCAACGATGAACTCTTCGTCATCGTGAATGGCGCCTGCAAAGTGGGCGACATTGCCCATATTCAATTTCGCATTGGCCACCGCTGCGAGGTCATTCCCCTGCCTGATAGGGCCTTGCTG
>CAZMXB010000019.1:26035-32029 GCA_964569855.1 uncultured Rhodoferax sp. | reverse complement strand
GATGATTCAAGTTGCGCACGCAATAGATGACCCAAACCGTCGACGAGCCCCCCTACCAAGGGTTTTCTGCCATTCATGCGCGCCAATCTGGCACTGGTCACACCGGGCATGTATAGGCACACCGGCCCGCGTACACTGCGCGGCTCAGGCTACTTGAGCTAAAGCTGATGGAGTTTGTCCGAAACATCCACTTCCAACAGGGAGTGGCTCCTTACATCTATCGAATTGATTGTCCATGAAACTCCAATGCCTGGTTGATGCCCTGCGCGCCACCTCTCTTATCACTGCGCTGGTCATTCCCGCCTATGCGGCAACCACCACCAGCACAGCCACCGCTGCCAGCTCAGTGGCTGATACTCCATTGATTCCGCGTGCTGCGTTGTTCGGCAACCCGGTCAAATCGGCTGCTCAGTTGAGTCCGGATGGCAAATGGCTTTCCTGGATGGCGCCAGTCAATGGAGTGATGAATGTGTGGGTGGCGCCGGCTGACAAGCCTGATGCCGCAAAGTCAATCACCGAGTCCAGGGATCGCCCGATCCCGCAGCACTTTTGGTCGGGCAACAGCGAACAGGTATTGTTCGTGAAAGACAATGCCGGCGACGAAAACTTCCGCCTGTATGGCGTGAATGTGAACAGCGGCAAGCAACAAGATTTCACCCCCTTCGAAAAAGTGCGCGTTCGCATGATGGGCGGGTCGCGTAAACGTCTCGATGAGGTTTTGGTGGGCATTAACAACCGCGACCCGCGCTGGCACGACGTGTATTTACTCAACCTCAAGACCGGTGAACTCAAGTTGGTCATGCAAGGCGACGGATTTGCCGGCTTCCGGGCCGACGACGATCTACAGGTACGCTTAGGCGCGCGGCCCAATGCCTCCGGCGGCGTGGACTACGTGAAGATCGAGGATGGCAAGCCTGCCGACAAGCCATTTTTGAGTACCAATCTGGAAGACAGCAGCACCAGCCCGTTGGGCTACACAGCCGACGGCAAAACGCTTTATTGGACCGATTCTCGGGACCGTGACACCACGGCTGTTTTCGCCGAGGACATCGCCAGCGGTAAGCGCACCCTGATTGGCGAGGATGCCCGCGCAGATCTGGGCGCTACGATCCGCCATCCTGTCACGGGTATTGTGCAAGCTTACGCGGTTGACTATCTGACCACCGAATGGAGGTTCATCGACGAAGCACTGAAGTCCGACTTCGACTGGCTACAGAAGCAGCTCGGCGAGGGCGAGGTCATTGTGGCCAGTCGCACACGCGCGGACGACAAGTGGATCGTCAGCATTGACCGCGTCTCTAAGGTGGCCGCCACCTATCTGTACGACCGCAAGGCCAAGAAACTGAGCGAGTTGTATGTTGCGCGACCCGAACTGCAGAACGCGCCATTGCAACCCATGCAAACGCTTGAGATCAGGGCCCGCGACGGTCTCATCCTGCCCAGCTACCTGACCCTACCGCCAGGCGCGGACAAAAACGGGGATGGCAAAGCCGACCACGCCGTGCCAATGGTGCTGTACGTGCATGGCGGCCCATGGGGGCGTGATGGATATGGCTACGACGGAGCACATCAATGGCTGGCCAATCGCGGTTATGCGGTGCTCTCCGTCAACTTCCGCGCCTCGACCGGATTCGGCAAAAAGTTCCTAAATGCAGGCAATATGCAGTGGGGCAAGGCCATGCACAGCGACCTGTTGGACGCGGTGGAATGGGCGGTCAAGCATGGTGTGACTAGCACGGACAAAGTTGCCATTATGGGCGGCAGCTACGGTGGCTACGCTGCATTGGCTGGCTTGGCATTCACGCCCAATACGTTCGCTTGCGCTGTGGACATCGTGGGGCCTTCAAATCTGGAGACGTTGCTTGGCACCATACCGCCGTACTGGGAGGCAGGCAAGAAGCAGATGTACAGCCGCATGGGTGACCCAACCACGGACGAAGGCAAAGCCATTCTGCGAGCCGCCTCACCGCTCTACAAAGCGGACCAAATCGTGCGTCCCTTGCTGATCGGGCAGGGCGCGAATGATCCACGGGTCAAGCAGGCTGAGAGCGACCAGATCGTGCAGGCCATGCAAGCCAAAAAGATCCCTGTGACCTATGTCCTTTACCCAGACGAAGGCCATGGCTTTGCCAAGCCCAACAATCGCATTGCATTCAACGCGGTCGCAGAGTCATTTCTGGGGAAATGCCTAGGGGGTCGCGTTGAGGCGCTGGGTGAGACCATTCGCCAGTCGACTGCCCAAGTGGTAACCGGGGCTGAACATGTACCGGGGTTGGAATTGGCAGCGAAGAAATAATCAAGCTTACCCCCCGAGCCTCGCCGCGAGCTCGGGGGTCAAGGTCAGCACCTTGCGATCAGTTCGGCTGCATTGGGGTGCGGCCCTCGGTGTTGGCTGTCTCCAAGTCGCTATTCAAAGGATCGCCATTAGCGCTCAGATTGAACTTCCCTGAAGCGGGCACTGGCGGGCGTCGGCCTGCGTTGCATACCCGGTTTGCTGATGCACCCCATGGATGACGGCGATGCGTCTTGAAGTGCCAGCCACTTTTCCATGCCGCGGTCGTTCAATAATCGGGTGTCAGGTTCGAAGCAGGTTGCGGACCCGCAGTGGGGCAGGAGCCGACGCCCGCCACTGGCCGGTTCCGGGTAACCCAGCTTCAAATTCTTCGAGACCGACCAGCAGTCGTTCCTGTCGGTCGTATACGTGCCCATGGCGGGTGCTCGCGCGCAAGGCAAGCGGTCATTTAAATCAGGCCTACAGACTCAGTGCCAACCTTGGCAATGGCTCGCCACAAGTTTCAACTGCCTGCCTCTTTCTTGGCGCGGCAGTGAGCGACAACGGCGTTTGCGTGGCCGTGCCCCATGCCATGCTCGGCCTTTAGCCATTGCACGACCTCCATGTGTTTCCAGCCACTATGCCCATCTACAAGGGCAAACCAATAGCTCATCGGCTTCTCGTAATTTTTCTCAATGGACGGAAAATAACTGGCAGGGCCCTTTACTTTTGGCTCAATTGACATTTACCTGCTCCTCGATCTAAATGAGGTCGATGTTTGTTGAAACTACTTAACACTTGAACGAAATGTCCTATGCCGCGTGGACGCTCTGATCCACACTACTTCCCATTCCTAGCCTTGGCCTTGCCAACAGAGGCCTTGTGCATCTGGTTCTCCTTCATGCGCGCTTCGACTATTCGCTTTATAAGGCCGAGCGGAATGGGTTCTGTCAGTGGAAACCGAAGATTGCCCTTGGGCCCGGAGTACTTGGCTACCAGAGGTACTAGTGCCTCGTCGTGAATCGGGGGATACAGTCCAATGTGATTTTTGAACGCGGCGAAGTAGACCAGTGCGCCATCCAGGAAGAACGCCGGCATTCGATAACTAATGCGTTCCTCGGCATTCGGAACGGCCTCACTGACCGTGGCGCGGATGCTTTCAAGTATGGGCCTCACATCTTCGGGTGCCGCAGCGATGTACTCGTCTATGGACTTCGGGATTGACATGATGTGTTCGTGGGTAATTTCAGTCAGAACCTGATTGCCTGTCGGATGGGGAAAAGAGTCAAATTTTGCGAGGCATAGAAGCGACTGATCTCTTTCTTGTAAACTGTACATATATACAGTATTATGCGCGAATCATGATTACCGAAGAAGTCTACTTTTGGCGCATCCAATGGGCTGGCACCTGGATGATTACCCGTACGCGCGTATCGGAGAAAACGATACGTCAAGACCACCCGGAGGCTATTCGGGTTGAGGAATCCAAGCAACTATTGCTGACCCCTGAAACACTCCAGGAACGAATGCAGGCAGCGGCGAGGAAAGGTAGTTCCAGTCCCGATGTCGTTTACCGTGTTTAGGTCTAAGGTCATGAAGTTGTTGGTCACCCCACGTCTTCCGAGGTCAACTTTCCCATTGTTGTGGTCACTGCGGCGCGCCAATACGATACGTCCAAGACTTACCATTTGGAAGTAACCGCTCCTGGAAGGACGTAAACCATGTGCCGAAATATCAAGACCCTCTTCAATTTCGAACCGCCTGCCACCGAGTTGGAGATTCGGGATGCTTCCGTGCAGTTTGTGCGCAAGCTCAGTGGATTCAACGTACCTTCGAAAGTCAACGAAGCTGCCTTCGAGCGCGCCGTCGAGGAGGTTGCTGCATCCGCGCGAATTCTGATCAAGTCGCTCACTACCAATGCGTCTCCACGCAACAGAGAAGTGGAAGCGAGCAAATCCAGAGCCGCCTCCCTGGCCAGATTTGGTGCAACACCTTGACTTGAATGCCTGAAAGATTTGCCGAATTACTCAACCACAATTCAAAGGAGAATTTCCAATGATGAATCCCGTCGTTCACTTTGAGATGCCATACCGCGACCGTGATCGAGCAGCGACTTTCTACTCAGCCGCTTTCGGTTGGGAAACCCAGAATTTGGGACCTGAAATGGGTGACTACCTGCTGGTGACCACCGCGGATGCCGACGTGCGTCCGGGAACACCCGCTGGTGCTATCAATGGTGGGCTGTTCCCATTTAAGCCTGATTGGCCTGCGCAATATCCGTCTGTCGTCGTCGGTGTGGAAGATATTCGTGCTGCCGTGGCACGGGTAGGCGTGGCGGCAGTTGCCTTCCACGGAGCTTTGCAAGAGATCAGCCGTCCTGGTGGGGGAACGGTGGAGAGCTATCTTGAAGATGTTGACGGTCGCTCCGTCTCGGCTTCATTCCTTCACAACGCAAGCGCTGTGATGTTCGAAAAGGAAGGTTTCACCAGAGACCATTGCCGCCATTGGTATCGGAGAAACACGGGACACGCTCGCATGTCCACACGGTGTTAATCTGGATGTCCTCCAGGAGCGCCACACCATCGTGACCCGAATTCGAATCAGTCATACAACGGTCTATCACTACCGCAGCTCGGTCAGCCTGAATCCGCATCGGCTGATGCTGCGTCCCAGAGAAAGTCGTGAACTACAACTCATCTCTCACACCTTGAACGTGTCTCCTGACGCAACCATCGCGTGGGCCCAGGACGTCTCCGGCAATGCTGTCGCAACGGCATCATTCACCGGCAAGACCGACACATTGCGGATTGAGAGTCACGTTGAACTCGAACACACCGGCAACCCCTGGCCGATCTTCAATATTGCGGCGACAGCCCTCAATTTCCCCTTCTTCTATTCGAATGATGATCGCGCTGATCTGGGAGCCCTCGGGATCCAGCAGTACCTGGACCCGATGGGGCGCCTCCAGAAGTGGGCCCGCTCATTCGTGCGGGACTCTGCACCCGACACGCTGGAACTGCTCAAGGCGATCAGCCACGGCGTGTCCGAAGCGTTGCAGTACGAGGTGCGTGAAAGCGAAGGTACCCAGACTCCGAACCAATCGCTCGACCGCGGGTGGGGTTCGTGCCGCGACTTCGCAATACTGTTTGCCGAGGCGGTACGCAGCCTGGACATGGGCGCCCGGATCGTGTCGGGCTATCTGTACGATCCGCAACACCGGGCCACGGGTTCCGCAGGATCCGGATCTACCCACGCATGGGCAGAGGTCTATGTGCCCGGGGCTGGCTGGATCAACTTTGACCCAACCAATCGCAGTATCGGCGGATTCAACCTGGTTCCGGTCGCCGTTGCGCGTGACATCACGCTGTTGATGCCGGTATCCGGCAGCTATTTGGGTGTGGCTGACGCGTTCGCAGGAATGGAGGTCGAGGTCCGGGTGACCTGATCTAGTCGCGATGGGATTCTCTTCAGAATTGCCGTCACCCTCTGTCCCAAATTACCATTTTTAATAATCAGCTAACGATCCATCCCCGCAAATCGTTTAGGGCCAGTCTCATCACTACCAACTACGATCTTCCC
Source organism: uncultured Rhodoferax sp. (assembly GCA_964569855.1). Taxonomy (GTDB): domain Bacteria; phylum Pseudomonadota; class Gammaproteobacteria; order Burkholderiales; family Burkholderiaceae_C; genus Allorhodoferax. The sequence goes on along the minus strand of CAZMXB010000019.1, from coordinate 26,178 downwards.
ATCCGGCTCGACCTCGCAGAACTCGGTATTGCCTAACCATCCAAACCACCGGACCTCCGGCAAGATGCGATTGTCTCCGCACGGCGATTTTCAACGTCGGAGGTCCAGGGGAGTTAATTTGCATGACAGCAGTCGGGAAATAT
>CAZMXB010000019.1:0-25935 GCA_964569855.1 uncultured Rhodoferax sp. | reverse complement strand
GATGAATGAGACGTCCACCCCTGCCGCGCTGGCTCCTTTTTTGAGCGAAAAGTTCTGCTTTTGGTCATTCGTCTCAATGGCGCTGCTGGTGTTTGTTCACGGTTACACCATCCCGCCTACCTACCTGCAGCCTTGGACAACCCCCGAACTGCCGCTGGGTCTGACCAGCTTTGCGGAATACCTGTTGGCCAATGGCCTGCTGCGCTTTCGCATTCCGATGCTGTTTGCCATATCGGGTTTCCTCTTTGCATTGCATGATGCGCAATCGCACCGGCAACGGATGAAGAAGCGCGTTCGTAGCCTGCTGTTGCCCTACATTTTGTGGAGCGGCATTCATCTGGTGATCCTCTACCTGATGGAGACGGACCCTACGCTGCGAAGTTGGGTTTCCGCGCACGGCATCGCTGCAATTTCCGAGCAGCAACAGCTGGTTCACGATTACCAATGGAATGATGTGCTGATTCGCTGGCTGCTTGCGCCAGTGCCCTACCAGCTGTGGTTCATTCGCGTGCTGTTCCTCTACAACCTGGCATATCCCCTGTTGGCAGGCTGGGTCACTGGTCGTACCTCTTGCAAAGTGTTCTTTGCTGTGACGGTACTGCTGTGGCTGGCCAGCGTGAATGTATTTTTCTTTGAGGGAGAAGGCCTGCTGTTCTTCGGACTGGGTATCTGGATGCAGAAGTCGGCATTCAACCTCGCCACGCCCGGTCGCTGGCTGCGCCCATTACCCTGGGCTGTTTTGTGGTTGGCCAGCGCTACGGCAAAGACCTGGCTCGCGTTTGAAGGGCAGGCAATACTTGGAAACGCGGTGTTTCCTGTGATGGCAAACCTGCACAAGCTGTGCATTTTCGCTGGGCTGGTGACTGCCTGGTACGGTTCGGATGGCCTGGTGCGTTCTTTGATGGCGCGCCGCTGGTTTGTCTGGTCCAGTGCGTTCTCATTCATGATCTATGCGTTGCATGCGCCGCTGGTCGCGGTGCTGATCGATCCGTGTCTGCGTCTGTTCGGCAATCTGTCCGATCCGCATCTGGCCACCTACCTGTTTTTGCCCCTCTGCCTGATCGCCGTGTCGATCATGCTGGGTGCTCTGTTGAGACGAGCCGCTCCCGCGGCCTATGCGATGCTGACTGGCGGTCGGGGATTGTCTGTCGGACGATGAACGGTTGCTGCGATTGCAACCGTTCCCTATAGGAGTTGGTCGAGCATCAAACTCTTGAGTTCGACCTTTGACACCACCGCCATCGTCAAGAAAAGAAGCCTGGCGGTCAGTCACGCGGTACCGTCGCAAATCAAGTAGGCAGCGGAAGCGGACACATTGGGAATCGCCCCAAACTACAGAATCTGGGGTAATTCAGGTCGTCCTTTCCGAGTGTCGCAATGATCGAATGACAAATGCGATCGCAGCCATTCCTGCGACTCCCAATCCGAGGTCTGGTTGTACACCGAAGAGAAAAGCTGCTTGGAGGCCAATTGAAGACCAAAGAATTGGGGCAACGAAAAGTGGCCAAATCCCGCAACCTCTCACGAACGCCAACAATCCAATCGTAAAGATCGTGGTCGGACAGGGAAGACCAAACGTTGGAAGCTCAGGATACGAATGGCCCGACATGGAGGACCACATGGGGTAGATGATCAATGAGTATCCAACCAAGACCAAGCCGATATAGGACGGATAGTCACTGGTAATCCTAAAGACAACGTCGCCTCGAGCGAAAGCAAACCAAAGGAATGCAGCGGCGCCCAAAAGAAAAAGAGCGCCAAAAACATAAGCTGCCGGATTGACAGTTGTGAAGAATGCAAAGTGATAAATCAGACCTGTCCAACACCAAAGACTGGCGAGGGCTAGCCAAAGGGCACGTGTTGACCGCACAGGACGCCACAGTGCAAATGCAGCCATAAAGCCACCCACTGCGGTCAGAACTATTTGAGCGGGCCAAACTGTTTGGTTGTAGTTCCTAATCACCTCGAAGAACTGCTGCTCGGTGAACGGGAGTTGCATAGCGTACCTCCATCGCCAGCCATGTGCTCCGTAGGCTACATGGCCATAGAGCCCTGAGGTTGATTCAGCGCAACCTAGCTGCAGTTTGTGCTGCGACCTCTAAGTTCAGAAGTTGACCGAGGATTTGAAAGTCTGCTTTGGAGCCTGGCAATGTGGTGCTATCAGCCCCAATGCCGGCTTACGGCAACATGCTATTGCGGCAGCAATGCCAGAAAGTCAGACAGCAAGCCTACATCCAGCAATGCCGTCATACTGACCGGATCAAAGTAGTACACGCGCGGTGTACCACTCTGATTCACGGCAAGGTAATACCGATTACCGTAGACACGATAGCGATACCCGAGAATGGAGCTGGAAGGAACTCCCGTTGAGCGGAACTGGGGCAATTGCTGTTCTGCCCAGTCAAACACCTTGTCCGTGTTGACCGCGACTGCAGTAGCACCTGTTCCGCGCAAATTGAGTACACCCAGCCCATTGGCACCTATCACCAACCCTGGGTAGTAATTCGGCGTCAGCACGCGACCTGTTCCCAAGCTACCAAAACCGTCATAACCCCAACACTTCAGCTCACCGGTACTGAGCGTGGCGCAGGAGTGCACGTAGCCAACAGAGACTGCGGTGGCATCAACAATGCCGATCACAGAAGTCGGGTAGGCAGTGTCAGTGGTGCCACCGTTACCCAACACCCCTGCGTAATTTGCGCCCCAACACTTCACCGCACCGCTGCTGAGTCCTGCGCAGGAGTGGGAGGCGCCAGCAGAGACAGAGGTCGCACCTAAAATGCCCACGGCAGTGACCTGGTTGATTCCGTTGGTCGAACTGCTTCTGCCCGCTTGCCCATATCCACTATATCCCCAGCACAGCACCGCACCACCGCTGACTATCGCGCAAGAATGGCCTTGGCCAGCTGCGACAGAAGTGGCATTGCTAATACCGACTACAGTGACCGGGATCGTGCTAGCGGCCCCTGATCCGCTGCCCAACTCCCCTAGTGAATTGCCGCCCCAGCACTGCACGGTGCCGTTGCTGAGTAGCGCACAAGAGTGGTCACCCACCGAGACTGAGGTTGCATTGCTGATGCCTATAACATTGACTGGGCTGGTGCTGGCGGCCTTGCTGCCATTGCCTAATTGGCCTCGTGAATTGTCGCCCCAGCACTGCACGGCGCCGTTGCTAAGCAACGCACAAGAGTGGAAGTGGCCCGCTGCGACCGAAAGAGCACTGTCAATGCCCATCGCTTGGACTGGGCTGCTGCTGTTGACCGTGCTGCCATTGCCCAACTGCCCTTGTAAATTGTCGCCCCAGCACTGCACCGTGCCGTTGTTGAGCACTGCGCAAGTGTGTGTGAAGCCAGCAGAGACGGAGGTGGCGTTACGGATGTCGAGCACATGGACTGGGCTGCTGCTGTTGACCGTCCTGCCATTGCCCAATTGTCCTTGCGAATTGCCGCCCCAACACTGCACCGTGCCGCTGCCGCTTACAACGCAGCTATGAGTTCCGGCCGCGGAACCCAGCTGGGCGTTGCGAACAATAGAGACCGCTAGCGGGGTTGCGCTGAAAAATTCGCTGCGAGTGCCATTTCCCAACTGCCCTTTGTCGTTCTTCCCCCAGCATTGCACCTCTCCACTTCTCATGAGGGCGCAGCTGACCGACGCAAAGCGCGCGTAATCGGAGTAACCTAGTTCGGAATAGCCGCCAGCCGAGACCGCAATTGCGTCACTCAATCCCCCTACGGTTACCGGGCTTGCGCTATCCGTCGCGGTTCCATTGCCCAAGGCTCCAAACAAATTGCTCCCCCAACACTGCACCTCTCCGCTGGCCAGCGCTGCGCAGTGGTGGCGGCTTCCCGACGCGATGGAGGTAGCATTGCTAATGCCAATGACATTGACCGGAATGCTGCTGTTAGTTTTGCTGCCGTTACCCAACTGCCCCTCCAAGTTTCTCCCCCAGCACTTGACGCTGCCGTTATCGACCACAGCGCATCCGTAAACGTGGCCCACAGCGATAGCCGTGGCATTGCTGATGCCAGTTACGATGACTGGGATGTTGCTGTCGGTCGTGTTGCCACTGCCCAGTTCCCCGCTGGCATTTGATCCCCAGCACCGTACCGCGCCGCTGCTGAGGCCTGCACAGGTGTGGCTCAATCCGACAGCAACCGAGCTTGCATCGCTGATGCCGATCACATTCACCGGAATGGTGCTGTTGGTCCAAGTGCCATTGCCCAACTGCCCGTAGCCGTTACCTCCCCAGCACTGAACCGCGCCGGTGCTGAGCACGGCGCAAGTGACCAACCCATTCGTTGAGACGGTCACTGCGTTGCTAATTCCACTGACAGTCACCGGAATGGTGTTCTGGATTGGGCTGGCATTGCCCATGTCAAAACGGTAGCCATATCCCCAGCACTGCACTGCACCACTGCTCAACACGGCACAAGTGCTTTCCGTACTTGCAGAGATAAAAATCGCGTTATTGATACCGCTTACGGCCACTGGGCTATCGCTGTTGGTCGTGAAGCCATTGCCAAGCTGACCCCTCTCGTTATTCCCCCAGCACTGCACCGCACCGCTGCTATGGAGTGCACAGGTATGGTCCCCGCTGGTCGCGACCATGGGCGTTGCAGCCCAGATAGGGGCGCACAAAAAAAGGGAAAACCAGAGCAGCCATTTCATTGGGCTGAAGTGGCGTGATTGCGGCGCTGTTGTTGACATTGATCTCTCCCTGATAGCTATTCTTTGTATTTGAGAACCCGGTAACCAATCAGGACAGTGCAGTCTGGCTGTGCGCGTTCGTGCAGGTTGCCCTGAGAGCGGCTTGAGTTGAGCGATTGGCTAAGCCATACAGAATGCCAAACCAAGGCGCCCACGTTTGCATCATATTTGGAAGCCATGCATGTGGGCTAGGCTGACGAAAGGGTCTTGTGATCTTTGTCACGTACAAGATGTTCAAGTGCAATGGGTCAGTGCGCGCTTCGCCCGCACTTGAGACATTCAAGTTTGCCACCGGTCATCCAAAAGCCGCTTTCAAAAGCCATTTTTGTGCGCTTTCAGTACGATGCTCACAGCGCCTCAGGCTCATGGTAAATGGAGAGGCTTCCGCTGGACTGTTCGCCATCGAACGCATTGAACTATCCGTCGCAGATAAATTACCATTTGAGGGCCTCACAGTGGTCTGTTTCGGTCTGCTTACGACCGCAGGCCCAAAAGACTGATTGACCGACAGCTTGGAGCTATGGCGATGAGTAAACGATGAATTTGAAGCGGAGCCGGCTATGACCGCTACGGAGAAAATGGTTCAAATCCCGGTGTCGCTGCGAGCGACCGGTTACGCCCCGGTGCCGGTGTAGGCATTTCTCCATTGCCGACGGTCAATTTTGAACGCCTGCTTCAGCGAAATGTGGGTACCTGCCAAGACTGGAAGCGGGCGGGTACCGCACACCACACCTTACGTTTGACTTTTCGAGCTAAGCACGCAGCAATTGCAGGGCGCTTGACGCGGCGATTGCCGGCTAGTTAGGCAAGGCCTTTGCTGCGGACCTTCTGCCAAGGACCCAGATGCTGAGCAAAAGCAACGCACCCCCCAACCACTGCATGGCATTCAGGCTCTGTCCGAGCAAAACGGTTGAGAGAATTACCGCAGTCAGGGGTTCAAGAAGCGTCGCAACGGTAAGTGCTGTCGGCTTTAAACGGGCGGCACCCCAGCTGAACGCAAGCAATGCCAGCGCTGCAGTCACGACACCGAGATAAAGAAACCAAGCTTGCGGAGGAACTTCAGTGGGCCATGAAAGCGGGCGATACAACCCAAAGAGTCCCATTGCAGCAGCAGCGACAACTGTCAAACAAGCCGTCGCTGGACCAGCGCCCAGCGCGATGGATATTCGGCCACTAATCATGGAGAACCCGGCGTAGAGAAGAGCCGAGCCGATTGAGAATAAGACACCGAGTAAAGTGCCACTTGGACTGCCACTCGAAGCTGAAGGCCTGTGCTGTACGACTATCAGTACAGTTCCAATGATGGCACCCAAAAGTACCAATAGAAGTTTCAAATCGGCTTGTTCTTGTCGCCTCGCAACCGCTATGGCGGTGACAAGGACCGGCGGAAGGCACAGGGCAATCAACGTCGGCACGGCTGACCCCATCTGCTCAATCCCAAGGAACCACAAAAGAACATAGCCCGCCATAGCCACGCCAGCCATGAGTACGGTTATGAGCATTGGCATCAATTTGTTCCACGAGATGCTCGGTCCAAAGACCGTCAAAAGTACCACTGCACCAACAACGAAACGCCAGAATGAGATGTTCTCGGGTGTGAATCCGTGTTGCTCGACGAGCACATTCACTACCAGTGCACCCGTTCCCCAGAGGACGCCAGCGCCACAGGCAGCAACAAATGCCAAACCAGCAGAAGAGGACTGGGAGGGTGACACCGACGCGTGAGAAATCATTCTTTTAAGACGCTTCGAAAATGTATAAACGGCAAATTGCAAAGAACTATAGTCCACGGTGCCTTTGGGTGTCCTGCGCGGCAAACGCGAGGTTCACGAACGACCCCTGACCGGTGACACGCTGTACTGCACGCAACCTGCCATTCGTGGCGGTCGGCTACCGCCCCACTGCCTACCGCCAATTGAACAAATTGGCATTGGTCAATGAATGACCGCTGCCGAGTCTTTGACGCTGCCAGCGAAGGTCGGCTTCCGGCGAAAACCAAAGTCGGCTTTGCCCAATCCGTTGAATATCGCTGGGTCCCGGTCTACAGGCGCTATGCGTCTTGAAGCTGTCCAATGGCCAACTTTCCCATCACGCCCCCAAATTGCCGAACGGCGATGGCACAGCAGCCAACGCCCCGACTCTTCCCGCGACAGCCCACGCATAGAATCAAATTCACACCGCTACCCAAAGCCGCCCCTCATGAAACTCACCCGCATAGGGATCAGCAAACCAACCCAACACCTCTTGTCGCACCCGCTTGCGTTCGCGCTGCAGACGCTGCGGGGGTTCAACAAAAACCAGGGGATGATGTTGGCGGGAGCGATTGCCTATTACGCCTTGTTGTCCATGGTGCCCTTGCTGATTCTGTCCATCATTGCGCTGACTCACCTGGTGGACAAGGCCGACTTGTTGATCGCCTTGGGGCGTTATCTGGAGTGGCTGGTGCCCAGCCAGTCACAGGCTGTGCTGGCTGATCTGAACGAGTTTCTGGACAACGGCATTGCCATCGGTGCGGTGCTGCTGTTGACGATGCTGTTCTTCAGTTCCCTGGCCTTCGGGATTCTGGAGAAGGCTATTGCCCTGATCTTCCCGCACCGGGGCACGGTCGACAAGCGCCACGCGTTGGTGTCAGCCGTGCTGCCCTATTGCTTCGTCTTGATGTTGGGGGTTGCGTTGCTGTGTATGACCTTGGCCTCCATCGTGCTGCAGGCCATGGCCCACGAGAGTCTGCATTTTCTGGGTCGCGATTGGTCGCTGGTGGGGCTGTCTGGCCTGTTTTTCTATGTGCTGGGTTTCACTGCCGAGGTGCTGATTGTGGCAACGCTTTACTGGGTGCTGCCGGTCGGACGTATCCAGTGGCGCCACGCCGTCATTGGTGGTTTTTTTGTCTCTGGGGCCTGGGAGGTGATTCGCCATGGGTTGGTCTGGTACTTCACCACCATGTCCAAGGCCAGCGTGGTCTACGGTTCTTTTACGACGGCAGTGGTGGCCCTGTTTTGCATGGAAATCATTGCTGCACTGCTGCTGTTGGGTGCGCAGGTCATGTCGGAATATGAGCGGCTGGAGCAGTTTTAGGTGAGGTAGTCCGCACAAACGCTACATATTTGGTAGCGCTCTACGCAGCATTTGCGAGGGCTACCTGCCAATTTTGCCAACAAGCGTCTTCTTGCGGAGCACAGACAACGACATCACCACCACCAGCAGGTCTTGCAGCACCTGGTTCTCGTCAAAGCCCAAGGATTCGGTCAGCACGGCGTAGACGGTGGCCGCCAGTAGCAACGCAAGCAGGCGCAGGCTCCAGACCGTGGGCAGTCAATGAAGCGAGTTGTGCGTGCCTTAATCCTCGCGCAACAGGTCACCGAAGACGGTGCATTCGCCGACCTTGCGATCGGCACCCGGCGCGTCGTACAACACGAGCCAGCCCGCCTTGCCTGGCAGGTGCCCAGGTGGCAACATGCAAAGAGCTTCCGCACGGTTGATGCCGCGACCGTGTGGCAGAGCGTCCGAGGCGGTCAGTGCCGTCTGAAAACTCACCGACTCGCGGTTGACGGCCAGAAAGGGTTTGGCACCCGGCCATTTGAAGATGCGGATCGCGCCATCAAGCACCATCGTTGGCCCGGCCAGGACGTACAGATCGTCGCCAGAAAGATGCAAATCGCGCACCCCCAGGCCCTCCAGTTGCATGAAGTGTTTGTGAAGCAGCGTGCCACTGTCATCCAGCGGCAGCAGACGCAACTGATTTCCCCGGGTTTCCACCGCAATTTCCACCAGCGCCGCCCAGCCCCGCAGCACCGGACCACGCAGGCCGAGCAACAGCCGGTTTCCAACCACTGCCAGGCCTTCGATGTCCAGGCCGTTGTCCTTGCCCGGAATCGCCATGTAAGGCCCGATGTGGGGATCGTCCGCCAGCGCACGGGTGAGCTCGTTGGCCTGCGCGTCGCCTTTGAGCCGCAGGGCTCGCCGTCCGTCCTTGGCCTCGCGCACCAGGCCGGGCTGGCCGCCGGCATCCGGTTCGATGGGCAGGCAGGCCAGCAGACGGCGATTGCCGTCGAGCGTCAGCTTGGACAGTCGTTTCGCGTTGCCGGGGTGGTCCCGGTCCTCCTTGGCATTTTTGCGCTTGAGCCCGTGCGAGCCCACCACCCACAGCCACCCGTCGGACACCGCCATGCCTTCAAGGTCAGCCTCCTCGTCGGCTGCACCCGGCAGGTCGAGCAAGTCCGCCAGCGGGAAGTCGCACACCTCCCCAAAGCGCAAGGTCTCGCTACCCACCGGGTCGAGTCGGCGCAGGCGGTCCACACCACAGGCTTCGTCGCCAACCACCCACAGCCAATCGCCCGAGAAAGCCGCGCCAGAAAGGTTGGCCTGGACCAGCGCGCCGGGGGCGAACTCCAGGCGCACCGCATTGGCGGATCGCGCATTCAGCATGGTCTTGGATTCCCCAAAAATCATCGCTTGCCGGAACCCACCGACCCGCGCCGCGACTGCGACTGGTTGCCGCCGCCCACATGCGACTCGCGGTCGCTGCGGCTCTCTGGCGTACGCTTGCCCTGATTCAACTGCGTGGGCTCTTGCTCACCGAGCTTGTTGGTGTCGTTTTCGACCTTGCCGGTATGCGGCGTTTGCTTGTCACGTGGGTTTTGTGTGTTCGTCATGGTGGCTTCCTTGTAAAGTGAACCGGCGGGATTGCGTGAAGAAGTCTATGCCTGGCGCACCGGCGTGAGTGTTCGATAGCGAACATTGCAGGAGGGATTTGAACGACAACTGCATCGCCATGGGTGTCGAACAGTGGTGGTTGCTGTCTGCGCATGCCAGACGGTATCCGGGCGACGGACATCCTTCTTCAGGTGCAATCCCATGAATGCTACTGTTTTAATAGCTGCATACGCAGACTTTACGAGGGCTGGACGCCTTTTTTGGTAACAAGATTTTGCCGGGCAAACACCACCAAAGACCCTGTCACCACCACGGCCAGCAGGGTTTGCAGCGGCAGGTTTTCATCAAAATCCAGGGTTTCAGTCAGCAGCGTAAAGACTGTCGCCACCAATACCAGGGCCAGCAGGCGCAGGCTCCAGGCCGTGGGCTGCAGGTGCTTGGTGTCCATGCGTGCCAGTAGGCGCGCGCCCAGCATGCCCGCGAGCAGACCCAGGCTGGCACCGACCGCCACGTCGCCCGGCCAATGGGCACCGACCGCAATACGCGACAGCCCGGCCCCGGCCGCCAGCACAAACAGCCAACTGTGCCGCCACCGCCCTTTTTCCGGCAGCGCAAAGTAGATGGCCGAAGCCACCGCGAATGCAGTCAGGGTATGGCCCGAGGGCATCGAGACGTTGTGCAGGGTTTCGCCAATGATGCGCATCTGCGTGTTGTCCACCACTGCGGGCGGGCGCGGGCTCTCAATCAATCCTTTGCCCACGCGGGAAAACACGATGGCAAATGGAGCTGCACACAACCAGGCCCACACCAGCCGGGGCGACAGTACCAGTAGCGGCGCAGTCACGCCCAACAGCCCCCACGCATTGCCCAACAGTGAGAGGCCCGTCCAGACCGGGGCGGCGATGGTCGCACAGGCGGCGTTGATGGCGAGAAACATCGCTGGTTCAAACCGGTGCAACCACAAAGGGGCACTGATGGCAAACACCACCAGCGGCGTCAACCACCAGCGCAAGGGGATGGAGTCAACTTGCATCAGCGTGCTGCCTCCTGCAGACGGGGGTTTGGCTGACCCGACCAGCCGCGACAGGCGTAAAAGCGAAAGACCGCCAGGGTATTGCCTTGTCGTTTTGCGTCCAGCGTATCAAGTAGTTTGCAGTTGGCAAAACCATTCACACCCAAGGGCACGGAGTAGGCCAGTTGAGACCAATCCACGAGCAGCGTGTCGCCACCCGCAGGCAGATCGCCCGCCCACAGGTCAAACTGGTCGAACCGGTCTTCCAGCACATGCACCGGCAGGGGCCGGGCGTACCAGCCCAGGCGGCTGGCCAGGGTCCAGTTTTGCACGCTGACGCTGCCCAACCCCTGTTGTGCGGCAAGGGCGCGTGCGCGCTCCCCCGCCGTGTCCCAGCCGTGCAGGTCGGCAAACGGATTGGACGGCGCTGCGCTATTGCCCTGGCCCGAGGTGTTGGTGACAAAAGGTGCCCCGCCGGTCAACATCAGCGCCAGCGCAGTGACCGTCAAACCGGCTTGAAACAATGCCAGCCCCCCCAAAGGCCAGCGCCTGCCGGTGTCCCAAGACCGCGCCAGGGCCACGCCGGCAAAGGGCATCAGGGCCACCCAGGCTGGAGCGGTCCAGTGCGGCAGGCTGGTACCACCGCCAGACAACGCGGCCAGCACGGCAAACGGCACAACAAAAAATAGCAGCAAAGCCCGGGAAACCGATCTGTCGTTCCGGCAGCAGCCCAACAGGCCCCACAGCAGCAACGGCCCATAAACCAGCAGTTGGATCAGCAAGAAGCGCAGCAGATGCATGCCTTGCCAACCGCCACCCGCACCATGTTTGGCCTGGTAGGTGAAAGACACCCAGTGATTGGCGTGGTTCCAGTAGGCCACGGGCAGCACCAACACCAGCGCCACCATGACGGCCAGCCACAACCAGCGGTTGCGTAGCAGGGCCAAGCCATGCGCCTGCATCAAACACAACGCCACGGCAACCGCGCCCAGAATGGCCGTGTACTTGCTCAGGCCGGCCAGACCCAGCAACACCGCCAAGACCAGCCACGGCCCGGGCCTGCGTACCGCCACCGGGTCCCGCAGCGTCAGGGTTACATCCATCAGCGCAAGCGTCCAGAACACCAGCAAGGTATCGGGCAACAGGCCGATGCCCAGCACATGCATCAGGGGTGCCAGCGTAAGGGCCAGCACCGCCCAGTGCCCTGCCTGCCCAGGTTTTAGGAGCGTGGGCGGCAGCGCAGCCAGCCTTTCAGCCAGACGGAACACCATCAAAGCGGTGCCCAACCACAACAACCCGGGCACCAGACGCATAGCCCAGGTCGGCGCGTTCAACGCGACCAACGGCCACTGCACCCAGCCCACCAGAGGCGGGTGGTCAAAATAACTCCATGCCGGATGCAAGGCGTACAGCGCGTAATGGGCCTCGTCCACCGACAGGCCCAGCGCCGCACCCAGAACAAAATGCAGGGCGCACGCGAGCAGCAGCACCAGTTGGGTGGCCTTGGGCATGGGGAACGATGCAGGGATGGTGTGCAAGGGGTGTGCCAGAAAACGCAGAACCCCGGCAGTCTATACGCCCCATGCAGGGCGCCGTTTTTTTGCGCCCTAAACTGCTGGTTTTAGCCGCCACTGCCACGACCCATGTCCATCCCAACCGCAAGCTCCGACGCGCCGAGTACACGCATCAAGAATCTCACCCTGGAGTTGTTGTCCGACAACTGGTATGTGTTGAAAAAAGCGACGTTTGATTACCTGCGGCGTGATGGCACCTGGCAACGCCAGGTCCGGGAAACCTATGACCGGGGCAATGGCGCAGTGTTGCTGCTGTTCAATGCCCGCGACAGCACGGTGGTGTTGACACGGCAGTTCCGGTTCCCGACCTTTGTCAACGGTTGTGCCGACGGCATGCTGATTGAGGCTTGCGCCGGTGTGCTGGACGGGGACGACCCGGAAACCTGCATTCGCCGCGAGGCCGCCGAAGAAACCGGCTACCACATCCGCTCCCCGCGCAAACTGTTTGAGGCCTACATGAGCCCGGGGTCGGTCACCGAAAAACTGCACTTTTTTGCGGCGGAGTACGAGGCGCAAGACCGGGTCACGGCAGGCGGGGGCCATGCCCACGAGGGTGAAGACATTGAAGTGCTGGAACTGCGGCTGCAGACCGCACTGGACATGGTGCTGAGCGGTGCCATCCAGGACGGCAAAACCATCATGCTGCTGCAACATGCTGCCCTGGTCGGTTTGCACACCCTGTCCCAAGTGCCACCCGGCCAACCGCACACCCCAGCCGGCAACTAAACTTCAGCCAGGAGCACCACACCACCATGCCCGAAGCATTGCCCGCCAGCAACCCCGTCATCGATCCCCGTTTCTGCCCGCTCTGTGGACGGGGCAACCAGTGCGCCATGGAGATCGAACGGGAAACCGGCGTGGCCCAGGGGCCTTGTTGGTGCACGACAGCCGTGTTTGACCCCGAAGTGCTGGAGCGCGTTCCGGCAGAGGCACGGCAGCTGGCCTGCATCTGCGCACGGTGCGCTGCAACGGCCTGATTACTCGCCCAGTTGTTGCAGCAGGTAGAGGCGCTGGTAAATGCCGTTTTCAAGGGCCATTAACGCATCGTGCGTGCCCTGCTCGTGGATGCGGCCGTGGTTCAGCACCACAATACAGTCAGCCGCCCGTATGGTGGACAGCCGGTGTGCAATGGCCACCACAGTGACCCGGCCGCGCAACTCGGACAGGGCGATTTGCACGATCTGCTCGGTCTCGGAATCAATGTGGGCGGTGGCCTCGTCCAGAAAAAGAATACGCGGCTCTCCGGCCAATGCCCGTGCAATCGCAATCAACTGCTTTTGCCCCACCGACAACCGCGCACCACCCTCACCCAGCAGGGTGTCGTAACCCTGCTCCAGTTGCACAATGAAGTCGTGGCAATGGGCCGCGCGGGCCGCCGTTTCAATCGCTTCCTGGCTGAGTGTGCGTCCCATGGCAATGTTGTCGCGCACTGTGCTGGCCAGTAAAAACGGGTCCTGTGGCACCAGGCCGACATCGTCCCGAAAATGCGCGTCGCTGAACTGCGACAGTTCCACCCCGTCCAGCGTGATCCGGCCCGACTGCGCCCGGTAAAACCGCAGCAACAGGCTCAACAGTGTCGATTTGCCACTGCCGGTGTGCCCCACCAGGCCGTAAAACGCGCCCGCAGGAATGTCCAGCGACAGGTCGTGCAGCACATCTGTCGCCGGGTCGTACCCAAACCGCAGGTGCTCAATGCGCACCGCGCCCTGCTGGATGCGCTGCGGCCCCGCCACGGCGGCGGGGCGCTGTTCCTGTAGAAGGGAGTCCACCCGGGACGCTGCCACCACGGATTGCTGCAACTGGCCAAACTGCAGCGTGATTTGGATCAGCGGGTCCACCACACGGCCGATATAGCTGACAAAGGCATACAAAACACCAATCTCCAGGCCGCTGAACGCACGCTGGCCAAAGGTGTAAATCACGACCGCCAGCAACAGCACGTTGACCAGATCAAGCATGGGGCGCAACAACCAGGCGTTGACCCGCATTTCGGCCATGCGGGCTTCCAGGTGCTGCGCATTGGTGCGGTCAAAACGGTCGCGAAACCGCTGCTGCGCGTTGCTGGCCTGCAACACCGGCATGCCGGCAATGGACTCCGACATCTGGGCATTGATGTCACTGCGTTTTTGCCGCGCCCGTGCCACTGCCGGCGCGCTCCAGCGCTGGTAGAACCACACAATTACCACCACCGCCGGGACCAGTGTCAGCACAATCAGCATCAGGCGCCAGTCCAGCCAGGCCATGGCGACCAAGGCACCCAGAACCACAATGCCGCTGTCCAGCATCACAAACAAAACCTGGACATACAGGTTCTTGACCTGTTCCGTGTCATTGGTTACCCGGCTGACCAATTGGCCGGTAATGGCCTTGTCAAAGAAGGCCATCGGCAGGCGCAACACGTGACCATAGACCTCTTCGCGCAGGCGGCGGACGGACCGCATGGCAACACCAGCCAGCCGGGTCAGTTGTGCGTACCGAATGACGCTGGCCACCGCCCCAGCAACCAGGGTGACACACAGCAACAGCGCCATATCACCCAGCACGATTCTTTTGGGAACCAGATATTGGTCGATGAAGTATTTGCCCAGCAGCGGACCCAGCGACTCCAGCAATGCAGCCGCCACCAGCCAGGCCGTACCCAGAATCAGATGCCGCCGTTCGGGCGCAGCCGAGCGCAACAACAATGCCACCGCACGTCGGGTAGCGCCGGTTTCGGGCTTGGGGTTAGCGTGTGCTTCAGGCGGCATCCAGGCTGGCCTCCAGTTGTTGGTAACGCCATTGGGCCGCATACCAGCCGTTGCGCTCCAGCAGGTTGGCATGGTTCCCCTGCTCGGTGACCTGTCCGTCCTTGAGCACCAGAATGTGGTCTGCGTCCATCACCGCGCTCAGGCGGTGGCTCACGATCAGGGCCGTGCGCCCGACGCGTGCGCTGCGCAGATGGTGCAGGATATCGGTCTCGGTCTGGGTATCCACCGCCGACAAGGCGTCATCGAGCAGGAGCAGGGGTGCGTCCGTCAACATCGCGCGTGCAATGGCCACGCGCTGGCGTTGGCCACCCGACAAGGCAATGCCTTTTTCACCGACCGGTGTGGCGTAGCCCTTCGGCATACGGATGATGTCATCGTGAATGGAGGCCAGGCGGGCAGCCTCTTCGATCTCGGCCGGGCTGGCATCGGCTTTGGCCAGGGCAATGTTTTCCGCAATCGAGGCGGAAAAGAGAAAGGGTTCCTGAGGCACCCAGCTGATGGCACGGTTCAACGCGGCCAACTGGTAATCCTGCAACGGCTGGCCGGCCCAGGTAATGGTGCCCGATTGCGCCGCGTACTGTCGCAGGATCAGACGCAAAACGGTTGATTTGCCCGCGCCAGTGGCGCCCACCAATCCCAGGGTTTGCCCGGCAGGCAGATGCAACGCAACACCACCCAGCGCACGCGCCTGGTGACCCGGGTAGGAGAAAACAACGCCCTCAAAAACCAGTGCCCCGGTTTCCACCTTCTCAATCGCTCCCTCGTCTTCAACCGTTAAAGGTGCATCCAGTGTGGGTTGAAGCCTGCCCCAGGCCGCGCGCCCGCGCTCCAGCAAGGCCAACACCCAACCGGCCGCAAACATGGGCCAAATCAACTGCCCCAGGTACATGCTGAACGCGGTCAGATCACCAATGCTGAGTTCGGCGTTCAGCACCAGGTAGCCACCCAGCCCCAGGGTCAATACGGTGGCGGTCACCAGCGCGATACCGACCGCGGGCTCGAACGCCGCCTCCCAACGCTGCGCGCGCAGGCTGGCGCTCGCCGCATCCTCGGCCAGTTCTGCAAAGCGCTTGGCGCTGCGGGATTCCAAACCCAGTGCCCGCAGGGTACGCACCCCGGTCAGGGTTTCCTGAACATGGTCGTTGACTTTGCCAAAGGCGTTCAGTGAATCTTTGGAGGCCTGGTGGATGTGTTCCGAGATACGCCAGAACGCCCAGGCCATGAACGGAAACGGCAGCAGGGCCGCCGCGGCCAAGCGCCCGTCCACTCCCAGGGTCATCATGGCCACCACCAGGATCAGCGTCAACGTGCCGTCAAAACCGGCCAGCATGGCTTCCCCGGAGGCCATTTCGACCGAGTCGATGTCATTGGTGGCCAGGGCCATCAGGTCACCGGTGCGCTTGACCTGGAAAAAGTGCGGCCCCTGCTGGCACAGCCTGACGTACAGGCGCTGGCGCAGTTGGGCTCCAAGTTGGTAACTCGCTGCAAACAGTTGCAAACGCCAACCCACACGCAAGAAATAAATCAAACCGCCAGCCAGCACCAGCCAAGCCAGTTGCCCCAGCAGGGCGTCGTGCCCCAGCGTGCCGGCCACCAGGCCGTCGATGACGCGCCCGACCTGCCGCGGGATGTAGACGGTCAGCGCGCTCACCGACGCCAACATCATGGCCGCCAACACATAGGGGCGCCTGTTCTGGCGCACGTAAAGAGCGATCAGGCCCGTGAGATTCATGTCGATTGCGAGGAGGTTTTCTTCGCGCCTATTGTTGCTGCAGTGCGGGCGTGACGACCTCCTGATGGGGCCCGCCTCCGACGCGACGCTTGCCAGTACTATACCGACCAGACCACCCATGCGCAGGCGCCGGTCTTGCATGGCAGTTAGTAGCTCACCCCTACACACAAAGCCTCTCTGCGCGTAAAGTCCCGACTCGACTCGACGCGTGCCGGGCACGCGGCGGCGCACCGCCAAAACAATCACCCAAACCGGAGACACTCCATGGTCAAAAAACTGCAAAAAACCGCTACCGCTTCTTCCTCGCATGCCCAACTGTCCGGTTCAGTCAAGGATTCCGCCCAGCAGATCTGGCAAGCCGGATTGGGCGCTTTCACCCGCGCCCAGGCAGAGGGTTCCAAGGCGTTTGAAGCCCTGGTCAAAGAAGGCGTGAGCATCCAGCGCAAGACACAAGCTGCAGCCGAAGAGAAAATTTCCGAGGCTACCAACAAGATGTCGCACATGGCCACCGACATTTCTTCGAAGGCCTCTGGCCAGTGGGACAAATTGGAGAACATTTTTGAAGAGCGTGTGGCGAAGGCCCTCAACAAGCTGGGTGTGCCCTCGGCCAAGGATGTGAACGCCCTGATTGCACGCATTGATGAGTTGAACAAGGCGGTGCAGAAGTTGTCTGCAAAAGCACCCGTTGCCAAGGCGCCCGCAGCAGCCTCACCTGCAAAGCCCAAGGCTGTGGCTGCCAAAGCAAAAGCTCCTGCACCCAAGGCTGTCGCTAAAAAGGCCTCCGCCCCCAAGCCAGCCTCCAAACGCGCGGCACCTGCACGCAAAGCAGCGAACACAGCCAACACCGAAACGGCGACAAAGCCTTCGTGATCAACCGTTGCCTACGGCAAATGGGACAGGAGCGCCGTGGCGCTCCTTTTTTTCGGATTTCGAGTCGGGGGGACGGATGCAACCCGTCTGACGCCTGTTGCGTTGCAGCAAAATTTGCCTGTTCGGCAATCTACACTTTGTACCTATGAATGCTAATTCAAACACCCGCCCGAAAATTGCTTTGGCATTGGCTGGCGGGGGGCCGTTGGGTGCCATTTACGAGGTGGGTGCCATGTGTGCCCTGGAAGAATCGCTCAATGGCTTGGATTTCACCCAGCTGGACCACTATGTGGGTGTCTCGGCCGGCGGCTTCATCGTAGCGTCACTTGCCAATGGCATTTCGCCGCGCGAGTTGTGTGCGTCCTTCATCGAAAACGACAGCGAACCCTCCGAAACCTTCGACCCATCCTGGCTCCTGACGCCCGCCTATGGCGAATTCATGCGGCGCGGTCGCATGTTCCCCGGCTTGGTGTTGTCGGCGCTGTGGCATTTAACGCTGGGCCGCAAATCCCTGATGAATGCGCTGGAGCGGCTCAGCCCGGCCTTGCCGACAGGTGTTTTTTCCAACGAAGCGGTGCATACCGAACTTTCGCGCCTGTTCAGCCGCGATGGACGCACCAACGACTTTCGCAAGCTCAAATCGAAATTGACGCTGGTTGCCACCAACCTGGACAGTGGCGAAGCCGCACCGTTCGGTCGCCCGGGTTGGGACCATGTGCCGATATCACAGGCCGTGCAGGCCAGTTCGGCTTTGCCGGGTCTGTTTCCACCGGTTCAAATTGGTGACCAGTATTACGTGGACGGTGCGCTGAAGAAAACCATGCATGCCTCGGTGGCGCTGGAGGACGAGGTTGATCTGATGATTTGCCTGAATCCACTGGTCCCGTTTGATGCGACAGCGCCCCAGACCGCCAAGGTCATGCAACGCGGGATTCCGGAGCACAAGCGCGAGATCCCGCGTATTGTGGACGGTGGCCTGCCCTCGGTTTTGAGCCAGACTTTCCGCTCCATGATCCACTCCAGAATGGAGCTGGGCATGAAACACTATGCCCATGCTTATCCCAAGACCGAAATCATCCTGATTGAGCCGGACCACCGCGACCCCGAACTTTATCTGGCCAACACTTTCAGTTATGCGCAACGGCGCCATTTGGCCGAGCATGCTTACCAACAGACGCGGCAGATGTTGCGCTCACGCAAGACCGGTTTGTCGGCCAAATTGGCCCGCCACGGCATCAGCCTGAACCACGAAGTATTGGACGATCCGAAACGCCATCTGTCGGCGCCGCCCAAAGCGCCCACCCGCGTCGGGCGGGCCATCGCCACATTGCAGGAAGTGATGGACGATCTGGCCGACACCGTTGCAACTGCCGCCCGGCGACCGGCCCACTGAGGCATTGCCATGGTTAAAAAAGCTCCCCGCCGCACCGCCGAACGTATTCTCGAAGTGACGCTGGAGTTGTTTAACCGCTTTGGCGAACCCAACGTATCGACCACACTGATCTCGGCCGAACTCGGCATCAGCCCGGGGAATCTTTATTACCACTATCCGGCCAAAGATGAGTTGATCAATTCGCTCTTTGACCGCTATGAGAAGGCATTGAATGAGTTGCTCAATGCCAGCGACAGCGTGCGTGACGTCGAAGACGCCTGGTTCTTCATGCACACACTGTTCGAGTTGATCTGGCAATACCGTTTTCTGTACCGCGATCTCAACGACCTGCTGAGCAAAAACCGACGGCTGGAGACCCATTTCCAATGGGTGCTGAAGAACAAGTCGCGCTCGGTCAAGTCCATGCTCGACAGCATGAACCGATCGGGAGCAGTTCGCATTGATTCCCGCGAAATGGAGACCACGGCGACCAGCATGGTGGTGGTGCTGACCTATTGGCTGAGCTTCGAGTATGTGAAAGACCCGCGCAATGCGCTGGAACCCGAAAGTGCACAGGCCGCGCTGTTACGCGGTGCGCACCATGTGCTGAACCTGCTGGTTCCTTATCTGGAAGACGGTCAACGCACCCACTTGCTAAAACTGGTTGGGGCCTATAGCGCGCCAACGGCATCCTGAGCCAATAAGCCAAAAAATGCCGCAGCGCGCACGGCGTAACAGGCACACAACGATTCACTGAGGAGACACACCGTGGCCACCTGGACTGCCTTCAGCTGTAGTGATGCCTACCCTTTTGATGCGCACAGCGTCACGAAATATTGGAGCCAGTTGCATGCGGGCGACCAGGAGCCCTTGCCTGATGATGAACAGGTTTTGCGGGCCTGGGTCCACTTCCACCGGGGGGAGTTTCAGCAGGCTGCCGAACTGGGGGCTTTGGCAGGCCAGCGCGGCGCATCCGTGACAAACAAGGCAACCTGTGTCTACGCAAACTATCTGGAGCCCAAGGAAAGAATTCGGCTGTACCTGTTTCAGGAGGTCGCGGAACGTGCCGGTGCCCTGGCCACGGCCGAACCAGACAACGCAAATGCGTTTTACTGGTACGCCTACGCCTTGGGCCACTACAGCCAGGGCATTAGTGTGGCGAAAGCCTTGGCTCAGGGACTGGGTGGACGCGTGAAGTCGGCCCTGGAAAAAGCCATCGTGCTTCAGCCCCGGCATGCCGATGCCCACATTGCCCTCGGAGCATTCCACGCCGATGTGATCGACAAGGTCGGAACCCTGATTGCCAACATGACCTATGGCGCAAAGAAGGAAACCTGCCTCAATTTGTTTGAGAAAGCGCTCAGCCTGACACCACAATCAGCCAACGCCAGAGTCGAATATGCCAATGCGCTGGTCATACTGGAAGGCGATAAGCGGCTGCACGAAGCCACACGCTACTATGAGCAGGCGGCCAATACACGCGCATTCGATGCCATGGAACACCTGGATGTGGAGATGGCGCAGACTGAGCTGGCCAGTTAAATAGATAGATAGCCCACACGCGCCCAACGCTGTGTGGGTTGCTGGCCTTTATTCGCCATTGCCCCAGGGAAGCATCAAGGTCACCAGCGAGAGTTTGGCGAATTCGGGTTCGAATCGATTGATAATATTTTGGGGGTCCGGGCACAGGGTTGAATCCGACACCACTCCGAATTGCACACCGCCGCCGTAACTCAGGATCGACACGCCCAAGCCAACGGTTCCGCTTTGTGGCACCCAGAACAGGGCCTCTTCCACGGTGGCGCCGCAGAACTTCAATTTCTCGCGGGGGCCCGGGACGTTGCTCATGACAGCGGTCGTTTTCTTGGAAAACAGGCCGAGCATGGTGTCCTGCAACGGCTTCACCACCAAACCGGCGACCGCCAACAGGCCAAACGCCAGCAAAGGCTGCAGACTGCCCTTGAGCCCTCGCATGCGCCTCCGAATCTCATACAAACGTTCGACCGGATTGTCCATGCCAATGGGCAGCACCAGCGGTGCCAGGCCGAACTGATTTCCCAGCTGGTAGGCTTTCTCCGCGTCACGCAAATTGACTGGCACCATAACGCGGATTTCCTGGCCCGTGGTGGCGTCACCCTGCGACCGAAGGTACTCGCCGATGGCACCGGCGACGCAACTCAGCAACACGTCATTGATCGAGCAGTGCAGTGCCTTGCCAACCGCTTTGACCTCCAACAGTGGGATCGGCGTACACCAAGCCACGCGTTTGGTGCTGCCCGGCAACCCTTTGAGCCGGGTTGGCGAATCGTCAGGCATGAGCGCAAGCGATGCCATGTCAGCGAGCCCGTGCAAGGCCAATTTGGCCATGTCCACCGAGTTGTGCAAACCTCTTTCGACACCCTTTTGGGGCTCCACCAACAAACCCAGCGACTGGGCCACACCCTCGCCCACTGCGGTCAAGGCCTTGACGGTCATGTTGGTGAAAGGCTTGAGCACCGAGTCGGCCAGCCACTCTTCAGCCCCCGCCACGCCATCATGGTGCGGTGGATGATGGTGCGGCTCGGGCGGTGGTGCGCCACCATCCATCAGGGACTGGGTCACCGCAATCAGCGCGATTCCATCCGCGATGCAATGGTGGATGCGCACCATCAAGGCAGACCCACCGTTGTAGTGTTCGACGAGATGAAACTGCCACAGGGGATGCTGTCTGTCCAGCGGCTGCATGGTCAGTTCCGCCAGGCGGTCTTGCAGGGCATCTTGCGCGCCTGCAGCGGGTCTGCGCGGTAATTTTTCGATGACCAGGTGGTTGTCCAGATCAAAATTCAGGTCCGGTTCCCAGCTTGCACCCGCCGCATCTTCCACCGCGCATTGCACAAAACGCGGGTACTTCAGCAAACGCTCTTGTACACGCTGGCGCAGGTCCGGCAAACGAATGCCTGGTTTCAGGACCCACACGCCCACAATCATCATCAGGTTGGATGCGGTATCCATGCGCAACCAGGCCGTATCCACCTTGCTCATGCGTTCACCGTGCAGCCCCAAAATACCGGCGACCGCATGGCTCCAGTCTTCGGGATGGGTGTGGCCTTGCTGGACGGATTTTGCCGGCGTGCTGCGTTTGCTGGCCTTGACTCGGGTAACCATAGAAACTCCAAAGGACTTAAACCGGTGGACCCAATCGAGCAGGATATCGACTGCCTGCGGTGATTTAAACGATTTGGGCTGCGGTACTATTCTCTTTGGAAATCGCACCGTAAGATACCCAATCCATCGCAACCCATACAAACCGGAGAAACCCATGGCCGATCTGAAAAAACAATTCGAAGCTGCCGTTGCCAATTCCAAGAATTTGACAGAGCGGCCCGACAATGCAACCTTGTTGAAGATTTACGCGCTGTACAAACAAGCGAGCGCCGGCGACAACACGGAGAAGAAACCTGGGTTCGTCGACATGGTGGGTCGCGCCAAATGGGACGCCTGGAACGGCCTCAAGGGCACCAGCACCAAAGATGCCATGCAGAAGTATGTGGATCTGATCGAATCTTTGAGCTAAACAGGGTGCCACCCCTCGCAAAAGCTGCGTGAGCAGCTACCAAAATGATAGCGCTGGCGATGCGCTATTGTTTTTTGGCCGGAGTCTTTTTGGCCGCCGGTTTGGGAGCCAACAAATCATCAAGGTTCTTGACAATTTCCGCCTCGATACGGCCCTTGAAGGCCCCCAGCAGAAACCCCAGTTTGGCGTCCAGATCGAAATGGTCCCCGGTCACGTGCAAAACCCCGTTGACACCGGAGCGCGTAAAACTCACCCGGTCTTCTTTGAGTCCATGCTCATAGTTGCATTGCATGCCGAATTCCGACTCCACCTGTTGCGCCCACTTCTGCGCAATTTTGCGTGCTTGCGCCAAGCTCAGTGAATGTTCGCGCCGAATATGAAGGTTTGCCAATGCCGATCTCCTAAACCAGGGTTACTGTTTGTACACGTGATAGTCTGTGCCCCAACATGCTATATAAATTCAAATCCAAAGTCACCGCCGACCTGATCATGCTGGAGCCCAATGGACGTCAAATTCTGACGTTGATCGGCAAAAGCGATGCACAGTCGCTGCGCCAAGGCATCCTCCAGCCTGCCGACATGCCCGCCGCTGTTGCTGCATTGGAACACGCCATCGCGCAGGACGAGGCCGCTCTGCAGCAGCGCATGGCCCAAGCCCAGGCTGAAGGTGTAGTACTGCCCCGCCCGGATGCCGTGTCATTGCGTCAGAGGGCCGTGCCTTTCATCGACATGCTCAAACGCTGCCAAGCGGCCGAAAAGGACATCGTCTGGGGCGTCTGAGTTGCGGCGACCATCAGTCTGCGTAAACGCCGGCCGCCTTGAGCACCGGACTCCATTTGGCAATCTCGACTGCAACAAATTTTTTGTGCTCGGCAGGCTCCATGCGCTTGTCGGTTACCACCACAGCACCGAGTCCTTCCTGTTTCTTGATGAAGTCAGCGTCCTTGAGCGCCACTTTCAGAGCGGCATTGATCTTGGCCACCACGTCGGCGGGAGTACCTTTGGGCGCGTACAGTCCGTGCCAGATCGTCACTTCAAAACCCTTCAGCCCCATGTCCTGCATGGTTGGCAGGTCTCTCAGCGCTGGTGTGGTCAAAGGTTTCGCGGTTGTCACCGCGTAGGCCTGGACTTTCTTGGCTTCTATCTGGCTGGATGTATTCGTCGTCTGGTCGCACATCAAGTCAATCTGCCCACCAATCAAGTCCGTCATGGCTGGCGCGGTCCCCTTGTAGGGGATGGTTGTCATGTCCACGCCGAGGGCGGTTTGAAACAACAGACCACACAGGTGCGAGGCCGAGCCCACACCTGCATTTCCCAGGTTGATCTTGCCTTTGTTCTGCGCAATCCAGGTGGTCAATTCCTTGTAGTTCTTCGCCGGCAGACTGGGTCGTCCGATGAGGGTCATGGGCACATCGTTGACCATGCCTATGTACTCAAAGTCGGTCTCCACCTTGAACGGAATATTGCGCACCAGCGATGGCATGGTGGCCATGCTGATGTGGTGCAGCAGCAGGGTGTAGCCGTCTGGTGCGGCCTTGGCCACCTTGTTGGCGCCAATCGAGCCGCCGGCACCTGCCGCGTTGTCCACCAGAATACTGATCCCGCCCAATGGCTTGCGCAAGGCCTCCGCCAGGTCCCGGGCGACGCGGTCCGTGGGTCCGCCGGCTGCGAAAGGGACCACGATGGAAATCGGTTTCGACGGGTAGGTGTCCGCCACCGCAAACAGGCTTGTTAGAGCGGCGGCAAAGACAAATAGTTTCTTCATGCGAGTTCCTCGGGTTTGGTATTTGCAGACTACCAACAGCCTAACGAAACGCCATCCTGAAAACTACCAATACCGTTCGCTCACCTCACAAATTGCAGGGCTATTTGTAGCTGCGCGCGTCTTCGATCACCTTGCCGTCGTTGGGCAATGTACCAAGCGGGCAGAATTCGACTTGGCCGCGCAGTTTGGTGACATCTCGGATGGCTTCTTCGATACGTGCACCCAGGTTGTCCAGCCCCTCATGGGCCTCGACGCGCAAGAGCATTGTGTCGTTGGCCATTTCTCCGCTCACCACCAAACGCGCACGCGCCACTTCGGCAAAACGTTTGACAATTTCATCAACCTGCTTGGGATGCACAAACATTCCGCGAATCTTGGTAGTCTGGTCGGCGCGTCCCATCCAGCCCTTGATGCGCACGTTGGTCCGCCCTGTTGGGCAGGGCCCCGGCAACACGGCGGACAAATCACCGGTTCCAAAACGGATCAGCGGGTAATCGGGATTGAGGGTTGTTACCACCAGTTCGCCCACTTCGCCTTCAGCCACCGGATCGCCAGTCCCTGGCCGCACAATTTCAACGATCACGTGCTCATCCAGCACCAAACCCTCGCGTGCCGACGTCTCGTAGGCGATCAGCCCCAGGTCGGCCGTGGCATAACACGGGTAACCGGCAATGCCCCGCTCCAGAAACCAATCGCGCAGACTGGGTGGAAACGCCTCGCCACCAAACATGGCCTTGGTGAGGCTGGGCAAAGGCACGCCCATGTCCGATGCCTTCTCCACGATGATTTTGAGGAAACTTGGCGTGCCGATATAGCCCGCCGGTTGCAGGTCCCGCATTGCCTGCACCTGCTGCTCGGTCTGTCCCGTGCCGCCCGGAAACACGGTGCAGCCCATGGCATGGGCACCCGTTTCCATCATCGAGCCCGCGGGCACAAAGTGGTAGCTGAAGCTGTTGTGGATCAATTCGCCGGCACGAAAGCCAGCCGCGTAGATGGCGCGCGCCATGCGCCAATAGTCACGCGCCGTGCCTTCGGGTTCGTAGATCGGGCCGGGGCTCGCAAACACGCGCGTCATGGCAGAGCCAAAACCTACGGAGCTGAAGCCGCCAAAGACATCGCCACCCACCTTCTGCTCGCGTGAGGCCTGCTGCAGCGCCTGCAACTCGCCCTTGCGCGTGACCGGCAACTGCGCCAGCGCCGCCCGGCTGGTGATGCTGGCTGCGTCGACTCCCTGCAAGATCTGCGCAAAAGCGGCACTGCGGCTTTGGGCATGTGTTACTTGAGCAGGCAATGCCGACAGCAGCGCCGCTTCGCGCTCTGTGGGGTTACGCGTCTCCATCGCATCAAAATATTCAGCCACAACCCATTTCTCCTATTTAACCCATGACCCTTTGGTGGCTAAGTGAAGCAAGCCACCACATCCAGAAACTCCGCGGAACCGGCGCCACCGGAGCCACCAGCGCTGCGCCCTGCAAGGGGCTGAGACCAGTGGCTCCGAGCCTGCCTGCGCAGGCTTGAACTGGCCAAAGTGCCCCGCCTCTGGTGGCTGACACGTGAAGCGGCCACGCGAAGCGGGCAAGCCGGGAGGTGTTTCAAGCCAGCCAGCGCTTGCGGCGCTTGTAGCTCTTGACGTCCTTGAAGCTCTTGCGCTCGCCGCCGCCCATGCCGAGGTAGAACTCCTTGACATCCTCGTTGGTACGCAGGTACGTAGCGGCGCCGTCCATCACCACGCGACCGGACTCCATGATGTAGCCGTAATCGGCGTACTTCAGGGCCATGTTGGTGTTCTGCTCGGCAAGCAAAAAGGTCACTTTTTCCTTGACATTGAGGTCTTTCACAATCTCGAACACCTCTTCCACGATCTGGGGCGCCAAGCCCATGGAGGGCTCGTCGAGCAACACCATGCTGGGGTTGGCCATCAGCGCGCGGCCGATGGCGCACATCTGTTGC
>CAZMXB010000018.1:0-32249 GCA_964569855.1 uncultured Rhodoferax sp. | reverse complement strand
CCCGATGCCGCCCACCAGCAGACTCACAGCGGCCACAGCGCCCAGCAGCATGGTCAGCACTTTGGTGGTGCCGGACAGGGTATCGGCTAGTTGCTTGGTTTCGAGCACGTTTACGTTGTCCTCGTCGGTGCTGGATAACTTGCGGCGCTCACGCAGCAGTTGCGTGATGCCAGCAACGACGCGCGTGGGGTCGCTGCCATCCTGCATCGAGACCAACAAGGTGTTGACACGGGTATTGCCGGTGACGCGGCGCTGCAGTGTTTTGATGGGCACCAATACGACGTCATCCTGGTCATTGACAAAGGCGCACTGCCCTGTGGACGCCAGCAAACCCACAATCTCACAGGAGATTTGCTTGACCCGCAGGGACGCGCCGAGGGCCGCCTGACCGCCAAACAGTTCGCGCCGCACGGTTTCACCGATCAAACATACGGCGGCACCACCGCGCAATTCGTCGCTGGTGAACTCGCGGCCGCTGAGCAGCTTCCAGTTACCGGTAATCAACCAGTCGTTGGTACTGCCGATGACACTGCTGCTCCAGTTGCGGCCATTGGCGACCAGGGTGGCATTGGTGCGCGCCTCGGGCGCCACGGCGGCGATGCCACCGATCTGGGTCGCAATGGCATCGGCATCGGGCTCCTTGAACGCAGCCGCATTGCCGCCGCCCCCCGGCCCCATGCGCTGGCCAGGGCGCACCTGCAACAGGTTGGTGCCCAAGCCTGAAATCTGGTTTTGAACAGCCAGCGTGGCCCCGTTGCCCAGCGTGACCATGGTGATGACCGCACTGACACCAATCACAATGCCCAGGATGGTCAGGAAGGAACGCATCAGGTTGCGCCGTATCGAGCGCAGGGCCAGCATCAACGTGTTGAAGAGCATCAGCGGGCCTGTATTTCTGGCGCTTCGTGCAATCCGGCGGGGTGCGCGTTGCGTACGTCGCTTGCCACTACCCCATCCACAAAGCGCACGATGCGTTTGGCGTAGGCCGCCATGTCCATCTCATGCGTGACCATCAGCACCGTAATGCCGTGGTCTACGTTGAGTCCCCACAACAGGTCCATGATTTCGCGGCTGCGCTGGGTGTCCAGGTTGCCCGTGGGCTCATCAGCCAGCAACACGGCTGGCTCGGTCACGATGGCTCGGGCAATGGCGACCCGCTGTTGCTGCCCGCCCGACAGTTCGGCGGGGGTGTGGTGCTCCCAGCCCTTGAGGCCAACGGATTCCAGTGCCTTGGCCGCCATGGCGTGGCGCTTGAGCGCTGGCTCGCCACGGTAGAGCAGGGGCAGCTCCACGTTTTCCTGGGCCGACGTGCGTGCCAGCAAATTAAAGCCCTGGAACACAAACCCCAGATAGCGACGGCGCAGGCGTGCGCGCTGGTCGCGTGTCAGGGTCTCCACATGCATCCCCTGGAACAGGTATTCGCCAGTGGTGGGCGTATCGAGCCCGCCCAGCGTGTTCATGGCGGTGGACTTGCCGGAACCGCTGGGGCCCATGATGGCAACAAAGTCACCGGCTTCAATGTCCAGATTCACGCCCTTGAGGGCCTGAAGCGCGGTCGCGCCCTGGCCATAGACCTTGGTGATTGAGCGCAGACGTATTAGCGGCTCACCACTCATGGCGTGGCTCCTGCCGCCCGTTGGTCGGTGATGACCGACATACCCTCCTGCACGCCCTCGCCACTGATTTCTGTCATGCGCCCGTCACTGATGCCGGTCTTGATGGCCACCGCCACGGCTTGCCCGTCCTTGAGAATCCACACCTGTTTGGCGACGGGCGCGCCACTGACTCCGGCGGTCTTTCGCCCTCCCCCGCGCGGCATACGCGGCACCAGTTTGGACATCACACCGCCCCCCCCGCTGGCTGCCGACGCCGGTGCTTCACCGGGAGTGCTAGGGGAAAACCGCAGCGCTGTATTGGGTACCAGTAACACATCCCTGCGTTCATTGGCGATGATCGTGGACGCCGCAGTCATGCCCGGGCGCAGGCTCATGTCGCTATTGTCGACGTCCAGGTAGGTGGTGTAGGTAACCACGTTATCGGTCTTGGTAGAGCCAAATGCGACGCGGGTGATCTTGGCGGGGTAGCGGCGTGCCGGGTAGGCACTTACCGTGAATGACGCCTTTTGGTCTACATGAACGGAGCCCACATCCGCTTCATCAACGCTGACTTCCAGCCGCAACCGGGCAATGTCTTCCGCCACGCTAAACAAGGTAACCGCCTGCAACGACGCCGCTACGGCGTTGCCAGGGTCTACCGTGCGGGTCAGCACCACACCATCAATGGGTGAGCGAATCGAGGCTTTGGACAGATTGGTCGCGTCGGTGGAGACGGTAGCGCGCACCTCGGCCACATTGGCGCGGGCACTGGCCTCGGCTGCCAAAGCACGTGCGACATTGGCGCGGGCGGTGTCCAACTCGGCGGCCGATGGCACTTTGCCGCCGGACAGACGTGCCACTTCTTCGAACCGCGCCAGGTTCGCCTGGGCCTCCTTGACGGTGGCCGCGCTTTGCGCCTGCTGGGCCAGGCTTGAGGCCAGCGACGCGCGCGAACGCAGCACCTGGTCCGACAATTTGGCGGTGTCCAGCTCCACCAGAACCTGTCCTTTGGTCACTCGGTCATTCACGTCGACCAACACGCGCTTGACGGTACCGGAGAGTTCGCTGCCAATGTTGACTGCACGGGTGGGTTGCAACGTGCCATTGGCTGCCACAGTCAATGTCAAGTTGCCCTTTTTGATGGTTTCGGTGACGTAGCTGGGTTGGGCGCTACTGTCTTTTTGAGACTGCCAATAAAAAAGGCCCGCCACGACTAAGGCCAAAGAAACAAGGACTATCCACAGGAGTGGTCTTTGCCACCAGCGTCGGGCAGGCTCAACGCCGAGGATGGCTTGCACATCGACAGGTGTAGGGGGCGCGGTAGGGGCAACTGGAGGTGCGGTCGGGGTCATGGTGGTTACGGGTGTCGGTTGAGGCGTGTACATCCAGCGGCATCAGAACGCGGGGGTTTCTTTTTCTGGCATCCAACCGCCGCCCAGGGCTTTGTACAGGCGCACATGGTCGCCGCCCATGCTGGCGCGGGTCGCGGCCACACCGTCCTGGGTCGATAGCAGCGTTCGCTGGGTCTCCAATACGGCGCGAAAGTCAATGAGACCACTGGCATAACGTTGGCGCGCCATGAGATCTGCATTGGTCGCCGCTTGTGAAGCTGCCACTAACCGGGTCAGGCGCTCGGTATTGCCCTGGAGACTCACCAGTGCGTCTTCCACGTCCTTCAGGGCGCTGAGAACGACTGCCTGGTAGGCCACCCGAGCCTGTTCCAGCGCTGCTTCCTGCGCGCGCACCTGCGCCCGCGCAGCGCCGCCATCGAACAAGGGAACGGATATGCCGGCCAGCAGCGCCTGGGCAAGTGAAGCGCCGTTGGTCAAGGCACCCAGGGTCAAGGCCCGCAGGCCCAAGGAGCCCGAAATCTGGAAGCTGGGGTAACGCGCGGCGTCGGCTTGCGTCACTCGGGCCAGGGCCGCGGTGATACGCAACTCGGCAGCACGCACATCGGGCCGCTGGCGCAAGGTCTGCGCGGGAATGGCAACGGCCATCATGGCGGGGGCCTGAGGCACCAGTTCGGCAGGTGCGACGTCAGCTGCCACACGGCGTTGCAAAGCAAGCTGCGGCAGCCCCGTCAACACGCTCAGGCTACTGAGGGTTTGCGCCAGGCTGGTCGACAAGGCCGGAATTTGCGCGCCGGTTTGCTCACTGGCAGCCAGCGCCTGCTCCACATCCAACGACGACGCCAAGCCCGCCTGGGCGCGCCACCGTGCCAGTTGGAGCGTCTCCATTTGCGCTGCCAGATTGCTGCGGGCGATTGCCAACCGGGCCTGCAGGCCGCGCAATTCGATGTAGGTCACGGCCACTTCGGCTGCCAACGACACCTGGGTCTGGCCCAGGCTGATCATTGCAACCTGTTCATCGGCGTTGGCGGCGTCGACTCCGCTGCGTTGGCCACCAAACACGTCGGGCTCCCAACTGGCATCAAACCCGGCCTGAAAGGCGTCCGTCCGGTCGTTGCTGTCCGTCCGATTGCTTTGGGCGGAAACCGAAGCGCCAACCCGGGGCAACAGGCCCGCGACTTTGGCATCGCGCACAGCGCGGGATTGCAGCAAAACGGCCTGGGCCGTACGAACATCGGTGTTGTGTTGCAGGGCCTGCAACACCAGTTCGCCGAGCAAGGGGTCGTCGAAACGATTCCACCATTGCGCCAGGGAAACGCGGGAATCCAAAACGGCGGGCATGCCTGTTGGTGTAGACCAAGTAGCGGGGATGAACGGAGTTGGTACGTCGGTAGGCCGCAGTGTGGGCGCCGTACAGGCCGACAATGAGACAGACAGCAAACCGACGAGCACCACACGGTGCGTGCCCAGCGTGGGAGATCGGGAAAAAGAAAGACGGATGGTGCTCATCGGGCAAACGTGCAAAGGGGGGTCACGATGGGATTGTGGTGCACGGCCGTGTCCGCAATATTGAGGCACGTTAAATCTTGTAAAGTTGGGTGCACGGCCAAGCAGTGCCTGGAACCGAAAATACCGCGCAGTGCTGGCACCGTCGGTGGTTTGGCACACACAGGCTCTCGATTGCACAACTGTACTTCTCCATTTGCCAAGAATGCATCACCCATGAATGCCGCCCCATGCCGTTGAACCGGCGCAGTCTCATCCAGGCCGGCTTGGGGCTTGGCTTGGGTTCGGAATTCACCGGTGCCGCCGCGCAAGACCGCGTGGCGCGCCGGACACTGGTGTTTCCACGCGACGCCGGAGCCCACCCCGACCATGCCATTGAGTGGTGGTACGTGACGGGTTACACCATGAACACGGGTGGCGAGGTGCTATTCGGGTTTCAGGTGACGTTTTTTCGAAGCCGCATCGGAAAAACGCAAAACATGCAATCGGGCCTGGCGGCCAAGCAACTGGTGTTTGCACATGCCGCGCTGACCGACGTCAAAGGCAACAAGCTTTGGCATGACCAGCGCATGGCCCGCTCGTCCGGGGCGGAGCCGGGCAAAAACCCCACCGACATCGCCTGGACCAGCAACCTCGATACCCGGGTTCAGTTGCGCGACTGGTCCCTGGAACGGAAAGGTCAGGGCCTGGTTGCCAGCGTCCAAGGCGCTGACTTTGCATTGAATCTGACATTGAATGCAACTCAACCTGTGCTGTTGCAAGGTGATCAGGGGCTTTCCCAAAAAGGCCCGGACCCAACCCATAGCAGCTACTACTACAGCCTGCCGCAATTGCAGGTGGCTGGAGAACTGGTTCTGAAAGGACGGCCACATGCGGTGGCGACCGGCAGCACTGCCTGGCTGGACCATGAATGGAGCCAGCAGGTCATGCCGCCGCAGGCGGTTGGCTGGGACTGGATAGGGATCAACCTGTTTGATGGCAGTGCGCTCACCGCTTTTCGATTGCGCGAAAAAGACGGTCATGCCGTGTGGGACGGGGGGTCTTTTCGTGCGAAGAACACCCTCTATACGTTTCGGCGCGGTGAGGTTGTTTTCAAGTCACTGCGCCAGTGGAAAAGTCCCGCCAGCCAAGCGGTCTACCCGGTCGAATGGATCGTGCGCACCCCGGCCGATTTCTACACGGTGCGCGCCCTGGTCGACAACCAGGAACTGGACAGTCGCACCAGTACGGGCAGCATCTACTGGGAAGGGCTTTGCGATGTTTGGGATAGCAACCAGCGACTGGTGGGGCGTGGCTATCTGGAGATGACCGGCTACGCCAGCCCCCTTCGCTTGTAGCGCCCGACCTGGTTGCAGGCCCGGGCTCAAAAATCGAAGAACAGGGACACGTTGAGATGGCGGCCGGGTTGGGTGTAGGCATCGGCCTGGGTCGTTGCATTGGCGTTGGTCAGACCCTGCACATCCGACCACAACCAGTATTTGCGGTCCGTCACATTGACCAGCCCTGCCGTCATGCGCAGGTCTTTGCGGATACGCCATTGCCCGGTGATGTCCAGCGTGGTGACCGCTGGCACCCCCGTGAACTGGGTGCTGCCCGCTTTGACACCAGAGGCGGGGTCTATATCGCTGGTGTCCTTTGCGGCATGGTGCCGCAAGTCAAAACGCAATGACCAATTGGACGCTGCAAAGTTAGCCCCCAGCGTTGCCATGGCGGGGTCAATCGAGTTCAGGGGCATACCTGTGCCATTGTCCTGACCCCGTGCCTGCCCGACGGCAAACGGAGTGGCGAACTTGACCCCAGCCCATGTGCCCCAGTCCATGTTGCCCTTGACCTCAAATCCCCAGATCGTGGCGTCATCCACGTTGATGGTTTGAAATACATTGGGGCTGCTGACGGTGTTGGAACCGCCCAAAAATTTCTTGTCCACGATCAATTGCCTGAAATCGCCCGAGAATGCGGCAAAGTCCATGCTCAGGCCCCCATGCCGCGTACGCAGACCCAGTTCGACATTCCTGCTGGTCTCTGGTTTGAGGTCCGGGTTGGGCAAAAGTCTGGCGTTGACTCCCGGTGAAGGGTCAATAAAGCCGTTGAGCTGCGCCGCGTTGGGAGCGCGAAAGCCACTGGTGTAATTTCCATACACGCTTACTTGTGGTGTGACACGAAGCAACGCGCCCAGCTTGGGTGATGTGTTGACTCCGTCAATGGAAACGCCGGGGGTGGTTGCTGGTGGCGCGTAACCCGATTGGCTGATGACGTCCACCGCATAGCGCTCAACACGCAGGCCGGGCGTCACGCTCCAGCGTTCATCCGAAATCTCACTTTGCACATACACAGCGGTGCTGCCATCACGTGCGTCAGGAAAATACTTTTTGGGGATATAGGGGGTCAGCGGCGCCGGGTCAGAGCCGCCAAACCAACTGGTGACATCGGTCCTGGTGAAATCCAGGCCATAGGTGATTTTTTGAGACCAATGTTTCGACACTGGCAAGGACTTGCTGAACTGCATATTGGCCTGCACGCTGTGTTCGTTGTAACTGGTATCACGCACGCGTACACCACCGTCGTTGCGCAGCGTGAGTCCGTTGTCCTGTGCATCCGAGTTTTGCAGGCTAAGCAAGGTCTGTATCTGGTCGGCCCAGATGGAATCCAGCAGGTAGCGGGCGTCCCAGTTCAAACGGTCCCGGCGCAAATTGCCAATGTCGGATTCGCCGGCGACCAGCGCCTTTGTAGCGGTTGTTGTCGGCGCGGGCAACACTACAGCGCGGCTCGACAAGAGCTCCGTGTCCGAGCTCTTGCCGACATGCTCCAGCGTCAAAACATGCTTTTGCCACGTGCTGGGTCGCAGCACCAGCTTGCCCAGCAGGGAATTGGCACGATTGGCCTGGGGGTTTGGCCGGGTACGGTTGGCATTGGACTCGTCGTTGATGCCCATGTTGTCCAAACCCTGCGCGTTGCGCGCAGTGGTGGTGAGCAGCCATTGCAGTTTGTCATTGACTCGCCCTGCGACGGTGACTGCACCGGACAGGCCGCCATCATCACCACTCCAACTGGCCGCCACGCGTCCGCCCTGGCTGTTGGGTGCACCACCCGCCGCACCCAGAAAATCTGCGGGCTCAAAGGTGATGAAATTGACCAGCCCCGCCAATCCATCGGACCCGTACAAGACTGAGCTGGGGCCGCGCACCAGCTCTATGCGTTTGACCAGATCCAGCGATACGGTGTCACGTCCGAATGCATTGTTGCCATTGACGTAGCTGCGGGGGGTGCGTGTCCCGTCGATCAGCATCAGCACGCGATTGCCACCGAGACCACGGATCGTGAAACCCGCGTTGCCATCACGCCCGGTGGAGTTGCTTGCGCCGGTCACGCCGAATCGGGTCGGCGCATGTTTGACGGATACGTTGGGCAGTTCTTTGACCAAGTCCTTGATATCGCCGACCTGCCTGTCCTCCAGATCGCGATCGGAGAACACATCCATCGACAAGGGCAGGTCATCACGCACCTGCTCGTTGCGTGAGCCGCTGACCACCACGAGGTTCAGCGTGCTGGCGGCCTGCTGTGCATGGGCTTGCCCCATGGCCATGCAACTGAACGCTACCAAGCCCGCGACCGAGCGCAATTGGGTGGGTTTGGAATGCTTGATATCGGTCATGAAAAGTCTCTTTTGATCCTGTGTTGGGGGCGATTATTCAGTAGAAACCCGCACCACTGGTGACCATCCGTTCGAAAAATTGACACAGGTTAAGGATTGAAAAATGCCTTTGCCAGAACATGCCCCTGTTCGCTCCGATACAGATAAAGCCCGTAGCGAACGCACGCTGAAATCCAGGGTGTCGGCTCAAGGCTTCATTCCAAAAGGACCCTACTATGAAAAACTTTCGACTGGCCAGCGTTGCTGCGGTGCTGCTGACAAGCATGGCTCTTGCGGCCCATGCGCAGGAAAAACCCGTCTCGACGATGGAGAAATCCTACCAAGCCAACGACTCTTCACCCGTGGGAGACGTACCCATGGTCCACAGCATCAATCCGAAAGCTCCGGCCATGTCGTTGGCAGAGTTCGATGCTGCACGCAAAATATATTTTGAGCGTTGTGCTGGCTGCCACGGCGTATTGCGCAAGGGCGCAACCGGCAAGCCACTCACGCCGGATATCACGGTGGGCAAAGGTACCGATTACCTGAAAGTATTTATCGCCTATGGCTCACCGGCCGGCATGCCCAATTGGCAGACATCCGGCGAGCTGACCGAGGCACAAGTGGACATGATGGCCCGCTATATCCAGCATGAGCCACCACAACCGCCGGAATGGAGTATGGCGGACATGAAATCGACGTGGAAGGTGACGGTACAGCCAAAGGACCGCCCCACGAAGAAGATGAACAATTTCAACATCAGCAACATCTTTTCCACCACACTGCGTGATACAGGTGAAGTGGCACTGATCGACGGTGATACCAAACAGATCATCAATATCGTCAAGACCGGCTACGCCGTGCATATCTCCCGTACCTCCGCTTCGGGACGCTACCTGTTCGTCATTGGTCGCGATGGCCGTGTCAACATGATTGACCTGTGGATGCCAAAGCCCGACAACGTGGCAGAGATCCGCATCGGACTGGAAGCCCGCTCGGTTGATACGTCGAAATACAAAGGCAAAGAAGGTGACTTCACCGACAAGCTCGTCATTGCGGGTGCCTACTGGCCACCCCAGTTCGTGATCATGAAAGGCGACACATTGGAGCCACTGAAGATTGTCGCTACGCGCGGCATGACTGTGGATACACAGGAGTATCACCCCGAGCCCCGCGTCGCCTCCATCGTGGCGTCCCACTTCAAACCTGAGTTCATTGTCAATGTGAAGGAGACTGGAAAGACATTGATGGTTGACTACTCTGACGTCAATGCACTCAAGATCACCGAGCTGGGTTCTGCACGATTCCTGCACGACGGTGGTTGGGACTCGACCAAGCGCTATTTCATGGTTGCAGCCAACCAGAGCAACAAGGTGGGCGTGATCGACGCCAAGGAAGACAAACTGGCCGCGATCGTGGATGTGGGCAAAATTCCCCACCCCGGACGCGGCGCCAACTTTGTGCACCCGAAATTTGGACCTGTCTGGGCTACCGGCCATCTCGGTGACGAGACCATTTCCCTGATTGGCACCGACCCTGTCAAGCACAAGGCACAGGCTTTTAAAGTCGTTCAAACGCTGACGGGCCAAGGTGGGGGAGCTTTGTTCATCAAGAGCCATCCCAAGTCCAACCACTTGTACTCCGACACACCACTCAACCCGGATCCGAAGATTTCGCAATCGGTAGCTGTCTTCGACATCAACAACCTGGACAAAGGCTTTACCGTTTTGCCAATCGCGGAATGGGCCGGGCTTGCTGCCGATGGCGGTGCGCAACGTGTGGTGCAGCCGGAATACAACAAAAACGGGGATGAGGTGTGGTTCGCCGTTTGGTCTGCAAAGAACAAGCAGTCGGCTCTGGTGGTCGTTGACGACAAGACGCTCAAGTTAAAAGCCGTCATCAAGGATCCACGCATCATTACTCCGACAGGGCACTTCAATGTGAACAATACCCAGCACGACATTTATTGATCGACGGCGGTTCGCCATGAAGCCTCGAACCGCTTCGTGGCGCCAACCCGCCAGTTGCAAATTGCCCAGCCTGGTGCCACATCCGAGATGCCAGTCATCTCAACGCGTGTGGCACATTCTTTTTGACCTCTCGCTGGCAATTCTTGTAGCCATCTCGTCGGCAGTGTGTGCAAACCAACCCTGCGCAACGGAGGGCTTTTTCGTTTTGGACCACGGTGGACGCCACGCCACGCTCTTGACAGGAGAGCCGCTAACACCCACCTGTGCCATGGGCCTTCGTGGTCAAGCCACTGGCAAAGTCCAGTTGTCGCCCGATGGGGGCGTGGCCTACATCGCCTTTGCCGACGGCTGGGTCGCCTCCTACGACCTCAGGACCCTGCAGATGGGGGCAGCTTACCGAACGGGCGCCAGCATCGGCGCATTGGCGCTGTCGCATGACGGCAAGTGGCTGGCAGTAGCCACAGAATCGCCCCACGCACTGATTGTCCTGAACCAGGATTTGCACCCTATGGTCAGCCATGCATCTGAAACTCTGGATGGCCGGCAGACCTCCCGCATTACGTACCTGAAGACCGCCGCTCCCCGGAGCAGTTTTATTGTGGGGCAAGGCGACATTGCGGAGCTTTGGGAGATCAGCTACAGCCCGTTGGCCGAACCGATTCATGATGGGCTGGTGCACGACTACCGCATGGGTGAATCCATAGCCAAGCCGGGCTTCCTGGGGATACGGCGTACTCCGCTGGATCAGCCTCTTGACGTGATTGTGTCTGACGGGCCACGGCGACACGTGCTGGCCATGCGACGGCAATCCGCGGATCAGCCTGAGGCGCAGGACAGCAGCGCCGAAGTGATCAATCTGGATATCCGCCGTCGCATCACTGCTGTGCCACTGACGGCTAAGCCGGTCGCGGGCTCAGGAGTTTCCTTCCGGTCACGAGACAGGGAACTTTTGGCCAGCACAACCCGTTTCGGGAAACTACTTCAAATCACGGATCCCGTAACATGGAGGATTGCTCTGGTGATTGATTTGCCGGACGCCGGACAGCATGTGATAACCCACGCCAATGTGCACCATTTGTGGGTTGGCACAGCGTCGATTCCAGGTGACGGTCCACAGAGCGCGCTGACCCTGATCAACAAAGATTCTCTGAAGATTGATGCATCGGTGCGCGAGTCCAGACTTTCATTGGGGCCAATGGCATTTTCGTCAAACGGCCGAAAGCTGGCCGCGATCGCCGGGGGTAAAGAAGGCGCAATTCTGGTCTACGACACCATCAGCCTGCTGAAGACACAAGCAGTGCGGCTGGACGACCCGCTTGCTGTTTTTTCGATGGGGAGAATGCCGAAGTGACACATCCGCCGTTGAACCCGGTTGACTCATGTAGCAGCCCCGGCAACAGGTGGATGGGTCGCGCCACGTGTACAGGTCTATTGCATGCCGTAGCGCAAGAGGCGTTGCGCATCAATGATCCGAATATCGCGCTTGTCGATCTCGATCAGCTTCTCCTCCTCTAACTCCCGCAAAACCTTGGAAAAGTACTCTGGCGTTAGCGACAAGCGGGAGGCAATGGTTGCTTTGGTCACTGGAAGGGAAACCGTAAAAACTTCACCCGGCGCGCAGTCTTGCACTTCGTTTTCGCGCATCAGATAACCGATGACCCGCTGCATGCCGCTGTGCAGTGCACCAGACTCGATGTCGTGTACCAGACCGTGCAGACGGCGGGAAATTCCAGCCAACATCTTCATGGAAAAGCGCGGATCACGTTCAATTTCCGCCACGATCGCATGCTTGCTGACGGTCAGCATCAAGGTGCTGGACAGGGCTTCCGCGTTCAAAATATAGGATTTGCCGGTGAACATGAGTGCTTCAGCAAAGCTCTGACCCGGCCCCACCAATTCGATAACCTTTTCATGGCCAGCAGGTGAGATGGCAAATAGCTTGACCTGGCCCGAAATCACCACATGAAATTCTTCACAAGGTTCACCAAAGCGAAATATGGTGTCGCCACGGGACAGGCGTCGCACTTGACAGCCCTGTGCAGCGCGGCTGAGTTCGCTTGGAGACAAATCACCAAACAACGGCAATACCGCGAGAAAGCGCGGTATGTTGAAAGCTTCTACTTCCATGCTGATTTTTGTGGCTGGCGCGTGAACGACATCAGTAAATTGTAAAGCGTGTGACTTGGCGGTTTTTCGTGATTTGGAGACGTGAAAAAGCCCGCGGGCTGCGGGCTCGACTTGAAAAGTGGCGCGGGAAATTACTTCAGTGACAAAATCCAGGCAACCAGCTTCTTGCTTTCAGCTTCATTGACCTGGGCGTTGGCGGGCATGGGAACGGGTCCCCAGACACCGGCACCACCCTTGATAACCTTGGCCGCCAGCATATCGGCCGCCTTGGCGTCACCGGCATACTTCTTTGCGACGTCTTTGTATGCAGGCCCCACGACTTTCTTGTCGATAGCATGGCAGGCCATGCAATTCTTGGCTTTAGCAAGCGCCTCGTCGGCGAACGCCGGAGCCGTCACAAAGCCGGTGGTGGCTACGGCCAAAATAGCCAAAATGCTACGTTTCATTTTCTAATCCTCTTGGTTTGATTTGGGGGAAACTCTCGCGGATGCGCCGCAATACCACAACGCAATCCGGGCATCGGTGGTTGACCACTCCGCGTTGGGAGAATAGCAGAACCCAAGAACAATGAAGTTAATCTAAATTAGCTCTGCGCACGGTTGTCGTGGCGCCGCCTATCATGTGCCTTTGACACCGGCGCTTGAACCGGGTCGGCACCAACACAAAAGAGCCCCATGAGCACCTCATCAGATACCGCAAAAAGCCCAAAGTCGCTCTCCGGACTCCTGCCCTTTTTACGGCCTTATCGGACGCGCATTGGTGTTGCGCTTGTGTTCTTGGTACTGGCTGCCATTGCAACACTGGCGTTCCCATTGGCCTTGCGTGGTTTGATTGATGGCGGGCTGGTGAACGGCGACAAGGGCCAACAAGTAATGGCGATGCGGGAACACTTTGCCATCCTCTTTGGCGTGGCGGTGGCACTGGGATTGTTTTCGGCTGCGCGCTTCTATGTCGTCAGCTGGTTGGGGGAGCGCGTCACTGCCGACCTGCGCAACGCCGTATACAGCCACGTTCTGCGGCAGAGTCCGGAATTTTTCGAAACGACGCAGACTGGAGAAGTATTGTCACGGTTGACGGCCGACACAACACTCGTGCAAACCGTCGTGGGTTCATCACTGAGCATGGGCTTGCGCAACCTCGTCATGGGGTTGGGTGCCTTGGGTATTTTGGTCTGGACCAACCCATACGTAATGATTCAAGTATTGGGCGTGCTGGTGCTTGTTGTCCTGCCCAGCGTGTGGTTTGGGCGCCGGGTACGCCGACTCTCTCGGGCGAGTCAAGATAGGATTGCAGACTCCAGCTCCATCGCTGCCGAAATTCTGAACGCCATTCCAGTGGTTCAGAGCTACACCGCGGAGCAAAGAGAGGCCGCGCGCTTCACGGCGTCGACCAACAACGCGTTCGACACAGCCATTCGGCGAGCCCGGGCGCGCTCTGCCTTGGTGGCTTTCATCATCATTGCAACGTCGGCCGCATTGTTGTGGGGCCTGTACCAGGGAACACAGGCTGTGATGGAGGGTCGCATCAGCGCTGGTCACCTCGGGCAGACTGTTGTTTACGTGGTCATTTTGGCCAGTGCGTTCGCAATTCTGGGTGAAGTCTATGGTGATCTGTTGCGCGCGGCTGGCGCCACGGAACGACTGATTGAGCTGCTGGAGACCAAGTCCCCAATCGTTTCACCTATAAATCCTGCTCTAGCCCTCGTACCGACAGGTGGTAGTGCTATTAATTTTGAATCAGTTCGATTTAACTACCCGTCGCGGCCGCAACAAGAAGCACTTTCCAACTTTTCCCTGGGGGTTAAGCCAGGTCAGACCGTTGCGATTGTGGGACCCAGTGGGGCGGGCAAGAGCACCGTCTTTCAGTTGTTGCTGCGCTTTTACGACCCGACCAGCGGGCGCATAGTCATCGACGGTGTCGGTACCCGGGATATGTCACTGGAATCTTTACGCCATCGCATAGGCATCGTTCCGCAGGATGCTGTCATCTTCTCAACCAGTGCCATGGAAAACATCCGCTATGGTGATCCGCAAGCAACTGATACACAAGTAATGGCTGCAGCCCAAGCAGCTTTTGCCCATGATTTCATCTCTGCATTGCCTGACGGATACGCGACGTTTTTGGGCGAGCGTGGCCTGCGCGTGTCTGGCGGGCAACGCCAGCGGATCGCCATCGCGCGGGCAATACTGAAGAATCCTCCGCTGCTCCTGTTGGACGAAGCGACCAGCGCATTGGACGCCGAAAGTGAACGCATGGTTCAGGCCGCGCTGGAGTCAGCGATGCGTGACCGCACAACCCTGGTCATCGCCCACCGTTTGGCGACCGTGCAAAAGGCCGACAAAATCATCGTCTTGGATCATGGCCAATTGGTCGAGCAAGGTACGCACCAACAACTGGTTGCAAAGGGTGGTGTGTACGCCGGGCTGGCCGCTTTGCAGTTCAATGCCTAGTATATTGCGACGTCCCACCCTCGAAAACAGTGCTTGTCATGGGGCTACACAATCGTAAGCTCGTCTCTCGCGATTGTCGAATAATTTGGATGTCCGCGATTTCAGCCAAGCGGCCTGTCTGGTAGCCGATTTGTTGAAAACCGATGCCGTGAAGCCGCTCGCCACCCAGACTTTATGCCCCCAGGGGACAGGGTACTCATCAGGCAGACTCCGAAGAATGCCAAACCAAGATCAGGTTCCCAGCATCTGCCGCACTGCTGAACCACACAGCGCCAGCAGACCACCCGGCAGTAAACCCAACACCAAGACCAACGCACCATTGATGGAGAGCACGACCCGTACATCCAAGGGAGCCACAACACTACTCGCCGTGATAGGTTCGTCAAAGTACATTACCTTGATGACGCGCAAATAATAGAAGGCACCGATCAGGGACATCGTCACCGCAAACACAGCAATGCCGATCTGAAAGCCCTGCGCCGAAGCAACGAGAGCTTGCAATACTGCGAGCTTGGCATAAAAACCGACCAGTGGAGGGATGCCGGCAAGCGACAGCAGGCACACGGCCATGACACCAGCGTATAGCGGGCTGCGCTGATTCAGGCCAGCAAGATCGGCAATCTCTTCGCTCTCGAAACCTTCCTGCGACAGCAGCAATAAAACGCCAAAAGCTGCCAACGTTGTCAGCACGTAAGTGACCACATAAAACATCGCAGAACTGTAAGCATTGGCAGTCAATGTCAATGCATCACCATTTACGACTCCGGACATGATGCCAAGCAACACAAAACCCATCTGGGAAATAGTTGAAAAAGCCAGCATCCGTTTGACATTGGTCTGCGCTATGGCGGCAAGGTTTCCGACCAACAACGAGCCGACTGAAAGTACCAACAACATTTGTTGCCAATCAACGGCGAGTGGCAACAGGCCTTCGACCAAAAGTCGCATGGTCATGGCGAAGGCCGCAAGTTTCGGAGCACCACCAATCATCAAGGTGATCGCAGTGGGGGCGCCTTGGTACACATCAGGAATCCACATGTGACACGGAACAGCACCCCATTTGAACGCCAGGCCTGCAACGATAAACACCAGCCCAAACACCAGGACCTGGTGACGAATCTGCCCAGAAGCAATGGCTTTGAATATGGTTGGAATCTCCAACGACCCTGTCGCCCCATACAACATGGACATTCCGTAGAGCAAAAATCCCGAGGCCATGGCACCAAGCACAAAATACTTCATAGCCGCTTCCGTGGCCGTGGCATGGTCACGCCGCAAAGCAACCAAAGCATAGCTGGACAGGGTCAGTAGTTCCAGCCCCATATAAATGACCAGCAAGTTGTTACCCGAGATCATGACGGACATGCCCAAAACACTAAAGATGCTGAGTGTGAAGAATTCACCACCCCGCAACATGCCACGGTGTCCGGCATAGGGGCGGCCATAAACCAAGGTCACCATCACCGCGATCGTTGCAAAGCATTTAAGCCAATTCCCCATGACATCACTGACCACCATATTGCCAAAGCCATAGATCGTCGTTCCGCTCAATGCCAGGTCGGCCTGCATATAGGCAACCACGGCGAGTGTCAGCATCGTGATTCCATAGGTCATTGTGCGCATCGGGCTTTTTACACCCAGATCCAACAACGCGATGACACACGCCATGACCATCAAGACAATATCGGGGTAAACCGCGATCCAACTGAGTTTGTCAATCATCATTCTTCTCTCAATTCAGTTTGATCAGTTCAGTTTGGAAACTGCAACGTGTTTGAGCAGTTGCGCAACCGAAACATCCATCACATCTGTGAACGGCTTTGGGTATACACCCATCCACAGAACAGCGCCAGCAAGCAGCGCCAGCATTAGAAATTCACGTGCATCGATATCAATCAGCGACTTCACACGATCATTCACGACGGGACCAAGATAAACACGTTTGAACATCCATAGCGTGTACGCGGCGCCAAAAATAAGTGCAGTCGCCGCAGCAAAACCCACCCAAAAGTTGAACTTCACGGCTGCCAGAATCACCATCCACTCACCTACAAACCCTGCGGTTCCCGGCAAACCACAGTTCGCCATAGCAAAGAACAGGGCAAAAGCAGTGAATTTAGGCATGGTATTGACGACACCGCCGTAACTGGCAATTTCACGGGAGTGCACCCGGTCGTACAGCACGCCAATGGACAAGAACATGGCACCGGATACAAAGCCATGTGCAATCATTTGAATCAGCCCACCCGATACACCCAAGTCAATAAATATGAAGAACCCCAAGGTCACGAAACCCATGTGTGCAACAGACGAATAGGCCACCAGCTTCTTCATATCCTCCTGAACCATGGCTACCAAACCGACGTAAATCACAGCAATCAACGACAAGGCGATCATCAGCCAAGCCCATTCATGTGCGGCATCCGGTGCAATCGGCAAGGAGAATCGCAGAAAACCATAGGCTCCCAGTTTCAACATGATGGCGGCCAAAACTGCGGAGCCGCCTGTGGGAGCCTCGACGTGCACATCTGGCAACCAGGTGTGAACAGGCCACATCGGAACCTTGACCGCAAAAGCCGCAAAAAAAGCAAAGAACAACAGAGTCTGCGTTGTTGCGTCCAAACGCATTGCGTGCCACGTAGCCAAATCGAAACTTCCACCCGACTTGGTATACAAATATATCAGCGCAACCAGCATTAACAGGGAACCCAGCAGCGTATAGAGAAAGAACTTAAAGGCTGCGTAAATCTTGTTGGGACCACCCCAGATACCAATGATTAAATACATCGGAATTAAAGTGGCCTCGAAAAACACGTAGAACAGAAGGCCGTCGAGCGTACAAAAAACTCCAATCATCAGACCGCTGAGGATCAGAAAGGCACCCATGTACTGGTTTACACGCCGAGTAATGACTTCCCAACCCGCAATTACAACAATGACGTTGATAAAAGCCGTTAACAGGACAAACCACAGCGATATGCCATCGACACCCAGGTGGTATTGCACGTTGAAGCGCTCAATCCATGGCGTGTTTTCGACGAACTGCATGGCTGCAGTCGCCGTATCAAACCGGCTGTACAACGGCAGCGTGATAAGAAAACTAACCAGCGCGCCAACCAGCGCAACCCACCGGACGGCCTTAGCCTGATCATCACGGCCCAGCGCCAGCAAAACAACTCCGAACGCAATGGGCGTCCAAAT
This sequence comes from uncultured Rhodoferax sp., assembly GCA_964569855.1. GTDB lineage: Bacteria > Pseudomonadota > Gammaproteobacteria > Burkholderiales > Burkholderiaceae_C > Allorhodoferax. Next base: position 14,420 of record CAZMXB010000018.1, on the reverse strand, counting down.
CGCAAGGCTCAACAATCCCATTTTCTTATTCTCCTACTTGAGCCAGACGAAATACGTCATGAGCACAAAGATGCCCAAAATCATGACCAGTGCGTAGTGGTAAAGAAAGCCGGTTTGCACTTGGCGCACCAATCCAGACATTCGGCCAACCAACTTCCATGACCCATTCACCAATGCCCCATCGATGATGGCTTGGTCGCCGCCACGCCACAAGCCTGATCCCAAGGCTCTCGCCCCACGGGCCAAAACATTTTCATTAAACCAGTCAAGGTAATATTTGTTCTCCAACAGATTGAAGACAGGGGCAAATGTCGTCTTGATGGCTGTGGGCCATGATGGCTTGACCATATAAAACACATAAGCCAAAACCACACCTGACACCGCAAGCCACAGTGGCAAGCTCGTCAGGGCATGTGTTGCCATCTGCCCTGGCCCGTGGAACGCGTCCCCCAGCTCTTTCATGGCCGGATGCAATGCCGTATTCACGAAAATGGAGTCCTTGAAAAAATCACCAAACAACATTGGGCCGATCGTGAAATAGCCAATCACGACGGACGGTATTGCAAGTAGAACCAGGGGCACAGTAATAACCCAGGGAGATTCATGCGGGCCGTGGTGTTTATCATGTTGGTCATGCCCGTGCCCATGGTGGGCATCTGGATTTTGGTCGAACCGCTCCGCACCATGAAACACCAGAAAATACATGCGGAACGAATAAAAAGCCGTCACAAAAACACCGGTCAATACAGCGAACTTGGCAAAACCGGCACCGGGTAAATGGCTCTCCATCACGGCTTCGATGATGCTGTCCTTGGAGTAAAAACCGGAAAAGAATGGCGTACCAATGAGTGCAAGAGACCCCAACAATGAAGTGATCCAAGTAATGGGCATGTACTTGCGCAAGCCACCCATCCACCGAATATCTTGATTGTGGTGCACACCCATGATGACCGAGCCCGCCGCGAGGAACAGCAGAGCTTTGAAAAAGGCGTGTGTCATAAGATGAAAAACCGCCACAGAGTAGGCCGAGGCACCCAATGCAACGGTCATGTAGCCCAGCTGCGACAAGGTTGAATACGCTACCACACGTTTGATGTCGTTTTGAATGATGCCCAGGAACCCCATAAACAAGGCAGTAATGGACCCGATCACCAAGATGAAACTCAACGCGGTGTCACTCAACTCAAACAATGGCGACATGCGCGCGACCATGAAGATGCCGGCAGTCACCATGGTTGCTGCGTGAATCAAGGCAGAAATAGGGGTCGGACCTTCCATGGAATCTGGCAGCCAAACATGCAAAGGAAACTGTGCTGACTTGCCCATGGCGCCAATAAACAAGCAAATACAAATAACCGTGATCAGCATCCAGTCTGTACCGGGCATAGCCAACGTGGCCAGGAAACCGGCCTTGGCAAAAGCCTCTGAATAACTCAAAGTCCCAGCATAGGCTGCAATCAATCCAATGCCCAGAATAAAACCGAAGTCCCCTACACGGTTGACCAAAAAGGCTTTCATGTTGGCAAAGATGGCAGTGGGCTTGTTGAACCAGAACCCGATCAGTAAATAGGAAACAAGTCCGACTGCTTCCCAGCCAAAAAACAACTGAAGCATGTTGTTGCTCATTACCAGCATGAGCATCGAAAAGGTAAACAGCGAGATATAGGAAAAGAAACGGTTGTACCCGTCATCTTCCTTCATGTAGCCTACAGTGAAGATGTGCACCATCAGCGAAACAAAGGTAACTACACACATCATCATCGCAGTTAAACCATCGACCAAAAATCCAATCTCCATCTTGAGACCGCCAACGACCATCCAGGTGTATAGGGTTTCATTGAATCGCGCGCCATCCAACGCAACCGATTTCAGCGTCATTGCAGACAACATGAAGGCAAAGGCGACGCCCAGGATGGTCAACCAATGACTTGCACTTCGGCCTATGCGGTTTCCGCCAAATTTTGTGCCAAAAACACCGGCAATGATGGAGGCCACCAACGGCGCCAGCGGCACCATCAGCAAGTTGCTAGCAGACAGGGTTTGACTCATATAATTTTTAACCCTTGAGCGTGTTGAGTTCGTCCGCATTGATGCTGGACTTGTTGCGAAACAACAAGACCAGAATTGCCAAACCAATGGCAGACTCGGCGGCCGCAACCGTCAGAATAAAAAACACAAAAATCTGTCCGTGAAGGTCGTGCAAATAATGCGAGAACGCCACGAAATTGGTATTCACCGCCAGGAGCATGAGTTCGATAGCCATCAGCAATACGATGAGATTGCGACGGTTTAGAAAAATGCCGACAACTGACATGGCAAACAAGATTGCCCCCAACGATAGAAAATGCCCCAATGTCAAAGTCATGCTTTTGTCTCCGCATTCATAGTTGGCACAGCCGGTTCAACCGCCGCTTTGGTGGCAGCCATTTTCAATACGACCATACGATCACGCGCCTTCACTCGCACTTGATCGCCAGACTTCATGGTTTTCGTGTCCTTGCGCTCGCGCATGGTTAGCGCAATGGCCGCGAACATCGCAACCAACAAAATAGCGGCGGCTACTTCCAGCGGGTAGAGGTACTGCGTGTACAGCAACTTGCCCAACTCCTTTGCATTTGAGACTTGGGTTAACCCAGTAACCACGGGCGTGGCACTCGGACCGTCTGTGACTCGAAATCCTCCCATCAGGACCGCAGCCATTTCCAGTGCAATCACCACACCAACAACCGCCGCCAATGGAAAGTGATTCCAAAAGCCGACCCTCAAACTCTCCAAATTCACTTCCAGCATCATCACCACGAACAGGAACAGCACCATCACAGCTCCGACGTAGACCAGAACTAGTGAGAGAGACAGAAATTCAGCTTTTAATAACATCCAGATCATGGATGCTTGGAAAAATGTCAATACCAAAAACAGCACGGCATGCACGGGATTTCTGGCTGTGATGACACGAAACGCAGCGATCAGCAAAATCGTTGAAAACACATAAAACAGGCCAGTCGTGACACTCATGATTCAGATTCTTTCTTTCGACGGATCAACGGTATTTGGCATCCGCTTGTTTGTTAGCCGCTATCTCGGATTCGTATCGATCGCCCACAGCCAACAACATGTCCTTAGTAAAGTAGAGATCACCTGGTTTTTCACCGTGGTATTCAAGGATGTGTGTCTCAACGATCGAGTCCACAGGGCAACTCTCTTCGCAGAAGCCGCAAAAAATGCATTTCGTCAGATCAATGTCGTAGCGCGAAGTACGGCGTGATCCATCTGCGCGCACTTCTGACTCGATCGTAATCGCCATCGCCGGGCATACTGCCTCGCACAACTTGCACGCGATACAACGCTCTTCCCCATTTTCATAACGACGCAAGGCGTGCAAGCCACGAAATCTGGGTGACAGAGGTGTTTTTTCTTCCGGATATTCCAGAGTTATCTTGCTTCGGAAGGCGTACTTCCCCGTCAGCATCATGCCCTTGAGCAGTTCAGTCAGAAGAAAACTCGACAAGAAATCCTTGAGTGAGAAGGCACTCTTGGACGCGCTATCGACGGTATTTGAAGTTGGGGTAGACATAGGCAACTCGAATTACTTCCAAATGTTCCACGGGGTTTGCATCCAACCTCCAATCACCACCAGCCAAACCAACGTTACCGGAATAAAGATCTTCCACCCCAGACGCATGATCTGGTCAAAACGAAATCTTGGAAAAGTAACTCGGACCCAGATGAAAGTGGTCATCACACAAAAGGTCTTTATGCCAAGCCAAATCCACCCTGGAACCCAGTTGAATAACGCACTATCGATCGGTGAAATCCAGCCTCCAAAGAACATAACCGTCGCTAGCACTGAAACGAGCCAGATGTTGGCATACTCCGCCATCTGGAACATGGCCCATGACATGCCAGAATATTCAACCATGTGCCCCGCCACAATCTCCGACTCACCTTCGATCGCGTCAAACGGTGTGCGATTGGTTTCGGCCAAGCCCGAAACAAAGTACACCACCAGAATTGGCAGAAGAGGAAGCCAATTCCATGAAAGAAATGACAGCCCCATCTGGGCAAAGTGTCCCTTACCCTGCCCTGCAACAATTTCCGACAGGTTCAAACTGCCGGACACCATGAGAACCACCAAGAAGCAGAACCCCATCGCAATCTCATAGCTGACCATCTGGGCGGACGCGCGCATCGCGCCAAGAAACGCATACTTGGAGTTTGACGACCAACCGGAAATGATCACGCCGTAAACCTCCATGGAAGTAATCGCCATCAGAAACAACAAGCCCGCATTCAAATTCGCCACAGCAATCTCTGGTCCAAACGGAATAACCGCCCAGGCTGCCAATGCCGGAGCCACTGTCAATACCGGACCCAAGTAAAACAGCGCCTTGTCAGATGCCGTCGGCCGAATGATTTCCTTGGTCATCAACTTCAAGGCATCAGCAATCGGTTGTAACAGGCCCCAAGGACCGACGCGATTTGGACCAATCCGAATCTGCGCCCATCCCAACAATTTGCGCTCCCAAAGAGTCGCATACGTCACAGCCGTTAAAACGACGATGAGTACCAACGAAACCTTCATCAGGCTCCAAATCGTGGGCCAGGCCATCGCGGCCCACCATGGCGCATCAATGAGCCCCTGCCCGACTGAAAAAATGACGTCGATCATGCTGTGGCCTCCTGCACGCCGCTTTCTCTGGCGTCCGCCGTCAGCTGAAGCGCTGGCGCACGCCTAACGATGCTGTCGATTTGGTAAATCGTGGCTACACACGGTTCGCTTGCCAGCGGCGCACTCGGAGCCGAGTGTCCGTTGGCGTTGCTAAGCCGGTTTGCGGGAACCCAATCCGGCACACCCCCCTCGAGGTTCGAATGGAGATGCAGCAAGACCTCTTGCGCCGAATCAAAAGCGAAACCGGGCAAATTCAAAATATCCGCCAAAGCCCTGAAAACCTTCCAGGCCGGTCGCGCGTCGCCAATCGGTTTGACAACCGCATAAAAACTCTGTAGCCGTCCCTCCGCATTCACGAAAGTACCAGGTGTTTCAGTGAATGGTGCGATGGGCAATAGCACATCACTCATGTCCATATTCGCCTTAAACGGGCTGAGGGTTACAACCATCTCACTTTGTTTCAACGCGGCTAGGCTCGCCTCATCCGCAGCCGAGTCAAACTCGGGCTCGATGTTTAGCAGGACGCAAGCTTTCAGCGCCCCAGCCAACATTTGGCCGGCATTGAGTCCACCTTCACCCGGCATGGCTCCGACCAGTTGAGCGCCCACTGTGTTGGCGGCCTCGGTGAGGTACCCCACCTTGGCACCGGTATGCTCCCCAATCCAGTTTGCAATCGCCAGCAACTGGCCCGCCTGGGAATGGTGCGCAGCTGCATTGCCGAGCAACACGGCCTTGTGCTCTCCGCCCAATAGGGAGCCCGCAATTGCCTTTGCCAACTCTGTGGCCTGTCCGTCCATTGGGGTGGCCACATTCTTTTCCACGGCGATCGCCGCTGCGACATCGGCCAAAGCCTGCAGCCATCCGGAGTGCGGCGCAAGATGCGTATGACGCACCGGCATTGCCCAGTCCGACAAAGATGCATTGATCACGCTCACTGCACAACCGAGGCGGGCCGCTTGGCGCACGCGTTGCGCGAACAGTGGATGGTCCTTGCGAAGATTAGATCCGACAATCAATACCCGCTGCAGGCTGGACAAATCCTGGATTCGCATACCCAGATAACGCGCACCGGGCGCCGACTTCTCAAACTCGGCATTGCGAAGACGGTAGTCGATGTTTTCGCTGCCGAGGCCCCTGACCAGAGCACCGGCCAAATACAACTCTTCCAGGGTGCTGTGCGGACTTACCAGTGCACCGATGGCCGAAGGGCCGTGATTCGTCTTGATACTTTGCAATCCATGGGCTACATATTCCAATGCCGTCTTCCAATCCACCGCCGTCCACACTCCTCCTTGCTTCAGCATGGGTGAAGTCAGTCGCTCGTCGCCATTGAGCGCCTCATAGGAAAAACGATCGCGGTCTGCGATCCAACATTCATTGACAGCTTCATTTTCAAGCGGCACAACACGCATCACTTTGTCGTTCTTGACTTGAACGATCAAATTGGTGCCGGTGGAATCGTGGGGACTAATGGACTTGCGGCGCGACAGTTCCCATGTTCGGGCACTGTAGCGAAATGGCTTGCTCGTCAGCGCGCCGACCGGGCAAATATCAATCATGTTGCCAGACAACTCCGAGTCAATAGAATGCCCGAGGAAGGTCTCAATTTCGGCATGCTCGCCGCGGTGGGACATGCCCAACTCCATCACACCAGCAATCTCCTGCCCAAATCGGACACAACGGGTGCAATGGATACAACGGCTCATCTCTTCCATTGATACTAATGGGCCCACATCCTTGTGGAAAACCACGCGTTTCTCTTCTTCGTATCGCGAGGATGACCCACCATAACCAACGGCCAGATCCTGCAACTGGCATTCGCCGCCTTGATCACAAATAGGACAATCCAGTGGGTGATTGATTAACAAAAACTCCATCACCGACTTTTGTGCTTTGATCGCCTTGTCGCTCTTGGTGCGAACAACCATGCCTTGCGTCACTGGTGTGGCACACGCCGGCATGGGTTTGGGCATCTTCTCCACATCGACCAGGCACATGCGGCAACTCGCCGCAATGCTCAGCTTTTTGTGATAGCAGAAGTGTGGGATATAGGTGCCTGCCTTTTCGGCCGCATGCATGATCATGCTGCCTTCAACAATGTCAACCTTCTTGCCGTCGAGTTCGATTTCTATCATCGGTTAGCCTTTTGCCGGGCCGCCCCAAAAAAGGCGGGCGCCCCCATAGGGAGCAGCGAATGAATAGTGAGCTTGGGGATCATCTTTTTGTTGCTCAAACGTAGGCCGGGACCATGCAGGTCCTGTGCTCCACGTGGTACTCAAATTCGTGTCTGAAGTGCTTAATCATGGCCCGAACCGGCATCGCAGCAGCATCTCCCAACGCGCAGATCGTTCGGCCCTGAATGTCCTCCGCAACGCTGTCCAGTAACTCCAAATCGGCAAGGCGCCCATGCCCCTGTTCAATGCGGTCTACCACGCGCGACAACCAACCGGTTCCTTCACGGCAAGGGGTGCATTGACCGCAGGACTCATGCATGTAGAAATAGCTCAGGCGTTGCAGACTCTTGACCATGCACCGACTGTCATCCAGTACGATGACAGCGCCCGATCCCAGCATGGACCCAGCCTTGGCGATCGAGTCATAGTCCATGGTGCAATCCATCATGATGGAAGCAGGCAATATGGGCGATGACGACCCTCCAGGGATGACGCCCTTGAGATTGCGCCCCGCCCGAACCCCGCCCACCAACTCCAGAAGTTTGGAAAAGGGCGTACCCATGGGAACCTCATAATTGCCGGGCAACTCAACATCTCCGCTGACGGAGTAAATCTTGGTGCCGCCATTGTTGGGTTTGCCACACTCCAGATACGCCTGCCCGCCATTGCGAATAATCCAGGGCACCGCGGCAAATGTTTCCGTGTTGTTAATCGTCGTCGGCTTTCCATACAGGCCAAAACTGGCCGGAAAAGGCGGCTTGTAACGTGGCTGGCCTTTTTTGCCTTCCAGCGATTCCAACAGGGCCGTTTCTTCTCCGCAAATGTAAGCACCAAAGCCGTGAGCCGCATGCAACTGAAAACTGAAATTGCTGCCCAAAATATTGTTGCCCAATAGACCAGCAGCGCGCGCTTCTTCCAACGCTTCCTCGAACCGGTCATAGGTCGAAAAAATCTCACCATGAATGTAGTTGTATCCCACCGTTATGCCCATGGCAAAAGCGGCAATGGCCATACCCTCTATCACGATGTGGGGGTTAAACTCCATGATGTCGCGGTCTTTGCAAGTACCCGGCTCGCCCTCATCCGAATTGCAGACCAAGTATTTTTGACCGGGAAACTGCCGGGGCATAAAGCTCCACTTCAATCCCGTCGGGAACCCGGCTCCACCGCGTCCACGCAGCGCCGACTCCTTGACCGTGGCAATAACCTGGTCCTGCGTCATCGCTTCACCACCACCACCACCAACACCAAGCACCTTGCGCAGTGCCTGATAGCCACCACGCGCCTCGTAATCTTTTAGACGCCAGTTGGAACCGTCCAAACCCGCGAGAATCTGCGGATTGATATGCCGGTCATGGAAACAGGTCTGCACGCCAGTGGCGCGGAACTGTGAAAGAATGTGTTGCGCTGCCATTATTTGTCTCCCGCCGCACGCAGACCATCCACCAACTGATCCAGTTTCTCGGGAGTCATGAAACTGCACATCGAACGGTCATTCACCAACATGACAGGGGAATCGGCACACGCTCCAAGGCACTCGCTTTGTTGAAGCGTGAACATACCGTCAGCCGTGGTCTGTCCCATGGAAATACCCAACTTGTTTTCCAGATACTTGAGCGTACCGACGCCGTCACGTAGCTGGCATGGCAAATTGGTGCAGACATTGAGCTTGTACTTGCCAACCGGACGCTGGTTGTACATGTTGTAGAAGGTGGTGACCTCGTGCACCGCCATGGGCGCCATCCCAAGGTACTCAGCAACGAGAGCTTCGCTCTCCGTGCTGACATATCCTTGTTCTTGTTGAACAATTGCCAAGCACGCCATCACTGCGGACTGTTTTTGCTCGGCGGGGTATTTATCTACTTCGCGAGCGAAGCGCAATTTGGATTCTTCGGAAATCATCGATCCACTTCCCCAAACACAATATCCATGGTGCCAATGATGGACACAGCGTCCGCGATCATGTGGCCCTTGCCCATTTCATCCAGCGCCGCCAAATGGACGAACGCAGGAGGGCGAATCTTCATGCGATAGGGTTTGTTGGCACCATCGCTGACCATGTAAATACCAAACTCGCCCTTTGGATGTTCAATAGCCGCGTATGCCTCTCCCTCGGGGACGGCAAATCCCTCAGTGAATAACTTGAAGTGATGTATCAGATCCTCCATATTGGTCTTCATCGACTCTCTATCGGGAGGCCCAATTTTGTGGTTATCCGTGATCACGGAACCGGGGTTCACTCTTAACCAGTCGACACACTGTTTGACGATGCGATTGGACTGCTTCATTTCTTCCATACGCACCAAATAGCGATCGTAGGTGTCACCCGTCTTGCCCACCGGAATATCAAAGTCCAATCTATCGTAGACCTCGTAGGGTTGCTTCTTCCGCAAATCCCACGCGATACCGGAACCGCGCAGCATTGGCCCTGTGAACCCGAGATTCAACGCCCGCTCCGGCGTCACCACACCAATCCCTACGGTGCGCTGTTTCCAGATGCGGTTGTCTGTCAGCAAGGTGTGGTATTCGGCAAGAAAGGCCGGGAACCGCTGCGTAAAGTCGTCAATAAAATCCAGCAGACTGCCACCACGGTTGCGGTTCAGACCTTCGGTTGATTTTGCGCTGCGAATCTTGTTGGACTGATGGCGCGGCATCGTATCAGGGAGATCACGGTAGACACCACCTGGGCGGAAGTAGGCAGCGTGCATGCGAGCACCGCTCACTGCTTCATACATGTCCAACAAGTCTTCGCGCTCACGAAACGCATAGAGCATGACGGTCATGGCTCCACAATCGATTGCGTGCGCCCCAACCCACAACAAATGGTTTAGCAGGCGTGTAATCTCGGAAAACATGACCCGTATGTATTGGGCGCGCAATGGCACTTCCAATCCGAGCATCTTCTCCAACACAAGACAATAGGCATTCTCATTGCACATCATTGACATGTAGTCAAGACGATCCATGTATGGCAAGGCTTGCAGATAAGTCTTGCTCTCAGCCAACTTTTCGGTTGCGCGATGCAGCAATCCAATATGCGGATCCGCACGTTGAATGACCTCGCCGTCCAACTCCAGCACCAACCGCAAAACGCCATGCGCTGCAGGATGCTGGGGTCCAAAATTAAGGGTGTAGTTCTTTATTTCAGCCATGCATCCATCTGCTTACTGCAGGCCTCCATAGTTTTCTTCACGAATTACCCGCGGAACATTCTCACGCGGCTCGATGGTGACGGGTTGGTAAACCACGCGACCCAGTTTTTCGTCATACCGCATTTCTACGTTACCGATGCAAGGGAAATCCTTGCGAAACGGGTGCCCAATAAAACCATAGTCGGTCAAGATCCGGCGCAGGTCGGAGTGCCCATCAAAGACGATGCCAAAGAGGTCAAAGGCCTCGCGCTCAAACCAATTTGCACCACTCCAGATGTCAGTCACGGTCGGGAGAATGGGCGCGAAATCATCTGGTGCAAAAACCTTAAGCCGCAAGCGCTGATTCAAACTCACCGACAGCAAATGGACCACCACGCAAAACCTCAAACCATCAGGCGTACCGTCCGGAAATTCGGAATAATCTACGCCGCATAAGTCCACCATTTGCTCAAACTGGCACCCAGGGGCATCCCGCAAAGCCTGCGCAACAGCATGGTAATGCTCCGCCGTAATGTGGGCAGTCACCTCGCCCCAATGGATCGAAATGCTTTTGATCTTGTCGCCAAGGGCCTTCACCACCGCATCGCGAGTGGACTCGGGCAAAACAGAAACTAAGGTCATGCGTTATTCCTCACACTCGCGCGATGGTTTGCGTACGACGGATCTTTTGCTGCAATTGCAGAATTCCGTAAATCAACGCCTCTGCAGTGGGAGGGCAACCTGGCACATACACGTCTACCGGGACAATCCGATCACAACCCCGGACGACGGCATAGCTATAGTGGTAATAGCCGCCGCCGTTGGCACACGATCCCATGCTCAGAACCCAACGGGGTTCTGCCATCTGGTCGTAAACCTTTCGAAAAGCCGGTGCCATCTTGTTGGTCAATGTACCCGCAACAATAATCAAATCCGACTGACGCGGGCTTGGCCGAAACACTTCGGCACCAAAACGGCTGATGTCATACCGTGCTGCCGCTGCATGCATCATTTCAACGGCACAGCAAGCAAGCCCAAACGTCATTGGCCAAACTGAACCGGTCTTGGCCCAATTCACCACGGCATCGTAGCTTGTGGTGACGAAGCCCTCTCTAAAAACGCCTTCGATCATCGCATTACTCCCAGTCCAGAGCGCCTTTTATCCACGCATATACAAAGCCGATGGTCAAAATGGTCACAAACTCCAGGCCTACCCAAAAGCCAAAAAGACCCAACTCCTTGAGCGATACCGCCCATGGAAACAGCAGGGCAGTTTCCAAGTCAAACAAAATGAAAAGGATAGCGATCAGGTAATACCGCACATCAAACTGCATGCGCGCGTCACCGAACGCTTCAAATCCGCATTCGTAAGGGGAGTTTTTCGCCGCATCAGGGCGATTTGGGCCAAGAACGTAGCCGATGACCTGGGGCGCAACCCCAGTCACAATGCCAATTAACATGAACAAAAGAACAGGAAGATACTGATCAAGGTTCATATTGGCACTCTAAAAAACGATCTGCGTCGCCTCTCGAACAGATATCCGAGATCCGAAAAAATAAAGTGGTGCCGTCGGCGAGACTCGAACTCGCACAGCTTTCGCCACTACCCCCTCAAGATAGCGTGTCTACCAATTTCACCACGACGGCGGCTCTGTTTGTCTGAATTGCGTGAGGAACCCGAGGGTATTTTGCTTTTCAAACCAGACTAGAGTTTACCCTGAATTTACCCCGCTTTTCCCGGGGAGAAGGCAATTAAGCTAGCAGGCTATTTGGAGGGAATCTGACCTACGCCCGACGCGGCAACGGCAGGCACCGAAGCGGCTTCAGAAATCACCGGAGGCGCCGAAGCGGCTCCTTCCAACACGCTGCCCGAGCTGGCAGGACGCAGATTGCCAAAATAGGCCAGCGCCAACGTGCAAACAAAAAACACAGTGGCCAAGACGGCCGTGGTACGTGACAAGAAGTTGGCGCTTCCGCTTGCACCAAACAGGCTGCCGGAACCGCCACTGCCGAAGGCCGCGCCCATGTCCGCACCTTTGCCGTGCTGTACCAGAATCAGACCAATCATGGCCAAGGCCGACAGCATTTGCACCGTCAAAATAATCGTCAACACAACATTCATTCTCAACTCCTAAATTGGTAACTAATCGCGGGCACCGAAACCAATCAGTGCGACGCTGCAATAATCGATAAAAAGTCCACGGGCTTAAGTGAAGCGCCTCCAACGAGCCCGCCATCAATGTCTTGCTGCGCCAGCAGTTGGGCGGCATTGCCAGCATTCATGCTTCCGCCATACAAGATGAGTACGCGGTCGGCATTTGGCGTCGCGGCACGCAGTTGTGCACGCAAAACCGCATGTACTTGTTGCGCCTCCTCTGGGCTGGCTGTCTTTCCGGTGCCAATCGCCCAGACCGGCTCATACGCCACCACGATTTCGCTGATGCAATGCCCATTGGTGTGGACAACCGCCGCCAACTGCCGCTTGACCACTTCCTCGGTTCGTCCAGCCTCACGCTCCGCCAGCGTCTCACCAACACACACAATTGGTGTGATGCCGGCTGCAAGTGCGCGCTGCGCCTTTTCGGCCACCACTCCGTCGGTCTCCCCATGGTATTGGCGCCGCTCCGAGTGACCAACCAGGCAATAACCCACACCAAAATCCCGTAGCATAGCCGCTGAAACCTCACCGGTGTAGGCCCCGGATTCATGCACTGACACATCCTGCGCACCGACTTCGATACCAGTACCTGAAACCAAGCCATGAACCTGCGCCAAATAAGGAGCCGGTACACATACCGCGACCTGACACTGCGCATTGCCAACACCCACAGCCAACGCCTTGACCAGCGCTTCGTTGGCAACCAGAGACCCGTTCATTTTCCAATTGCCTGCGATCAGTTTCTTTTTCATGCTTGCACTTCCCAAGTCAAAACAATCTTGCCAACATGCTGGTTGGATTCCATCAAGGCATGCCCCCGGGAAGCGCCGCTGCCACTTTCATGATCAGCATCTACCGCCGGAAACACACTGTGCACCACAGGCTTGACGCGCCCTGCAGCCAATAAAGGCCAAACTGTCTGCAAACAAGCTTTGGCAATGGCGGCTTTGAATGCCACCGGGCGTGCACGCAAAGTTGACCCAGAGATGGTCAATCGCTTGCGCATGACCCAGGCAGCATTGAACTCTGCTTGCACACCACCCTGCACGGCGATGATGACCAAACGGCCATCTTCCGCCAGGCACTGCACTTCCCTGGCGACATAACTGCCGGCAACCATGTCCAGCACCACATCAACCCCGCGACCGTCGGTCAGGCGCAAAGCCTCGGCTTGAAAGTCCTGCGTCTTGTAGTTGATCGCATGGTCGGCGCCCAGGGCCAAACAGGCCGCGCACTTTTCATCGCTGCCAGCCGTGGCAATCACTTTCGCGCCGAGCGCCTTGGCAATTTGGATGGCCGTAACCCCAATACCGCTGGTCCCGCCCTGCACCAACAAGGTTTCACCGCTTTGCAACGCACCGCGGTCAAACACATTGCTCCAGACGGTGAAGAAGGTCTCGGGCAGCGAGGCCGCTTCAACATCGCTCAAACCCTGCGGAACGGGCAGGCATTGGCCGATGGGTGCCGCGCAGTATTCCGCATAGCCACCGCCCGCCACCAGGGCACATACGCGGTCGCCCACGTTCAGCCCGGCTTGCGCCATGGCCAATGAGTCGCCACCTTCAATAACGCCAGCAATTTCCAGCCCAGGGATGTCGGACGCACCCGCAGGCGCCGGATACATGCCCGCACGCTGCAACACGTCCGGCCGGTTGATGCCGCTCGCGCGCACACGCACCAACACCTCGGCCGCACCGGCGACGGGTAACGGACGTTCGCTCAGACGCAGAACGCCAGGACCGCCAAAAGATGAAATTTCAATAACTCTCATAGCCATTTCAACCGATAGCCCTCGCCGTTACTCAGTTAGGCGCTATCGAATTACTAGCAGATCGTTGATTCACCCTTGGTCTGACGATTGTGCTGGACGGTCCAGCAAAGCCTTCATGGACAGTTTGATACGACCCTTTTCGTCGGTTTCCATGACCTTGACTTTGATGATCTGGCCTTCGGTCAGGTAGTCGGAGACCTTTTCCACACGTTCGTGCGCGATCTGACTGATGTGCAGTAGTCCGTCCTTGCCCGGCAACAGGTTGACCAGCGCGCCGAAGTCCAGAATCTTGGTGATGGGGCCTTCGTAGACCTTGCCGATTTCCACTTCGGCGGTGATCTGCTCGATGCGGCGCTTGGCTTCCTCGGCCTTGGCGGGATCAGCCGAGGCAATGGTGATGGTGCCATCTTCGTCAATATTGATCTGGCAACCGGTTTCTTCGGTCAGCGCGCGGATCACGGAGCCGCCCTTGCCGATCACGTCACGGATCTTCTCGGGGTTGATCTTCATCGTGAAC
>CAZMXB010000017.1:26000-32388 GCA_964569855.1 uncultured Rhodoferax sp. | reverse complement strand
AGCACGTCGTATGACACATAGTCCACGCCGTCATAAGCGCCGTTTTCTTCCAGGAAGTTGATCGAGGTGATCACGCCGCGGCCGGCACAGCCAACGCCTGGCTCCGGGCCGCCGGACTCGACGCAACGGATGTTTTTGTAGCCGATCTTCATCACGTCTTCGAGCTCCAGATCCTCCACGGATCCGGCTTCAGCGGCCAGCGACAGAATGGTGTCCTGTGCCTTTGCGTGCAGGATCAAACGGGTGGAGTCTGCCTTGGGGTCGCAGCCGACGATCAGGATTTTTTGGCCCAGGTCAGACAGTGCTGCCAGGGTGTTTTGGGATGTGGTCGATTTACCGATGCCACCTTTGCCGTAGAAGGCGATTTGCCGAAGTTTTGCCATTTCAGTACTCCAATAAAAGAGAAAGTTAAGAACCAAGCTTGCGTTGCCGCGACTAGGTCAGCTTTCGTGCCTGTTGGTCTTATTCTTTTAGGTTCACGTCGGCCGGACTGGTGTCCGCGCAGTCTCCGTATTGCAGCTTCCATGCCATGCTGAATCGAGGTCGAAAAAATCGGGTGCCAGCACGCATTCTCAGAGGGGAAACCCGGCTTTTGCATGCAAATTGAGTCTCCTTTTTGAGATTGTTGGCTTCCCTACAAAATGGGAAAGCCTGTCGCAAAATCCCCCATCCGGCGGTGGCACCAGCAATTTGTGTCGTGTTTGCAGGCCGCTTTCACCGTTTTTGACTTGGTACGGTCATTGCTCTTAGAAACGGTATCCATACCGCAGCAACCCAACCACAACCAAGGAATCCCCATGACAGCCACACTTGCCCTCAAGACGATTGACGACACCGCCTTTGCGCGACTGGAGAGCGAGGGGCGACTGCTCAACCCCCTGCTCAAGGACCTGACCGCCAAGCCGGGGCGCTTCGGCTTTCGCGGTGAGATGGCGCTGCGCTTTGCACCCAAGCTGGCCGACGAAGCCCGCCCCCCCGAGCTGCTGTGCGGCCAGACCTTTGCCATCGCCAATGTGGGCGAAAAGCACCTGCCTTTCTTTGCCGGCTACCTGCTGAGCTTTGAGTATCTGAAAGACGTGGCCGAAGTACTGGGCGACACCCTGAGCGCCGGCGGCAAATACTTCTTGTTCTGCAACAACATCGACCTGTCCAAGAAATACCAGGTACCGTACAAGGGCGCCATGTTCTATGTGCTGCCCATCGACGAGTCCACGGTGTACAACGAGCTGCTCGACCTGTTCTACCTGGAGAAGAACGACCTGAAGAAGAAGGACACAGCGGGCAAGCTCGATGCCGTGGCCGATGCCGCGCTCAAATTTGACATCACCTTTGACACCATCACCTACGCGGAAGGTCTGGCCCTCATGGGTCCCGTGCGAAATCCCAACGAAAACCGCCCGGTCTGAAACGGATTGCCCCGGGTCGTGGTGCGCAATGATGATGCAGACCAGCCCCAACGCTGGTACGGGACCAATCTGGTCGGTGTGCCAACGCACGTGTTGGCCAGCACCGCGTTCAATGCCAACCCGGTCCCGTTGGCCATTGCGGGTACCTGTGAAGCACACCCGGGCTTGTTCAACCTGCTCAACAGCAGCCCTGATTTGAATGAGGCGCGGGACATGTTTGCCCACTACCTGTTGGTCGCATTTGGTTTGCGCAAACCCGCCAGGCACGAGCTGGCCAGCCTGGACCCTGCCGAGCAGCGGCGCTGGCGTAGCAGCTGGCGCAAACTGTTGCAGGGCTGGGGTATGGACTCCAATGGCACGGCCGGTGCGGTGCTGAAGGGCTGGGTGGAAAGCCGCTTTGGCATGGTGCCCAGCTTTCACAAGGCGCCTCTGGCGCGCTTTCCGTCCGAGGCGTGGGTAACCTATTTGCAGGAGAAGGCCGCCAGCCGCCACCATAGCAACAATATCCACCAACAGCTCGACTTGCTGTACGAGTACTGCCAATGGGCATTGCGCCGGTTTCCACCTCCAGCCTCAGATGGCCAGTCATCAGCCCATCTGAGGCTGTGGCGGGGCAGCAACCGCTTTGAAGAGCAGATCAGCACCGGAAAACTGCAAGACCGGCGCTGCGCGGTGCGATTGAACAATCTGGTTTCTTTCAGCCTGTCGCAAGAAGCCGCATCCTGTTTTGGAGATTGGGTGTTTGAGGTGCAGGTACCCCTGTGCAAGGTCGTGGTGTTTCCCGGCCTGCTGCCCGGCCAGGTTTTGCAGGGCGAGCAGGAAGTGCTGGCATTGGGTGGCGAATTTGAGGTGTTGGCCCGTTATGTCTGAGCCGCTTGACCGTTCAACCCTGCATGATCGCGCCCTGGGTGCCTACCTCGGGTTTGCCATTGGTGACGCGCTGGGCGCTACGGTGGAGTTCATGCGCCCGCGCGAGATCCTGCTGCACTACGGCACCCACCGCGACATCGTCGGTGGCGGCTGGCTCAAGCTGGCCAGCGGCCAGGTGACGGACGACACCACGATGAGCCTGGCGCTGGGGAGTGCCTTGTTGCAGGGCGGCAATGCCGCGTTGGCCCGCCATGCGAAGGGCGACGACACCCTGGTGCGCAGCATTGGAGATGCCTATGTGCAGTGGTTCAAAGGCAAGCCCGTGGACTGCGGCAACACCTGCCGCCGCGGCATCTTGCGCTACATGCACGAAGGCACGCTGGAAGGTAGCTTCAACCCGGGCGACGGCGGCAATGGCGCGCTGATGCGCAACCTGCCCGTCGTGCTGGCCACGCTGGGAGATGACGCCGCCTTTGAGCGGCTTGCCATCGCCCAGGCGCACCTGACCCATCACCACCCCCTGTCCGACGCTGCCACGTTGGGCATGGGCCATCTGCTGCGGTTGCTGCTGTGGGGAGCCTCACACCACGCATGCCAAAGCTGGGTAGCCGACTGGATTGTGCGCAACCCCACGTTTCACATCACACCCTACCGGGGCCGCGCCACCGCCTATGTGGTGGACACCGTGCAAACCGTGTTGCACTATCTGACGCTTCACGACGACTTTGAAGACGCAGTTGTGGCCACCGTGAACCAGGGCGACGACGCCGACACCACCGGCGCCCTGGTCGGCATGCTGGCCGGTGCGCGCTGCGGCGCCGCACGTCTGCCGCAACGCTGGCTGCAACGGTTGCAACCGGGCATCGTGCAGGCCATCACTGTGCAGACCCGTGATTTGCTGTCACTGGCACGAACTCTGCATCCTTCGCGGTTCGAACCCCCGTCCACCGGAGACCCACATGCCTCTCTTTGACTACCACTGCCAGGCCTGCGGCCACGACTTTGAAACCCTGGTGCGCGCGGGAGATACGCCGGTCTGCCCGCAATGCCGAAGCGCGGCCCTGGAGAAGTGCCTCTCGCGCATCTCCCCCGCCGGCAAGATCGAAGGCATCCGCATGGCGCACCGCCGGGTTGCGGCCGCCCAGGGCCACTTCGACCACTACAGCCCGTCCGACAAGGCCAAGCTGTTGCAGGGCAAGAAGAACATTTGATGCGGCGATACAGATCAATTCTGTTCTTGTCGGGAACGTCGAAGTTCTACCCTGGTGTGTGTAGCGAATGCAACAAAGCAAAGTCAAGGAGAAAGCCCATGCAAACCCGTGTCCTTTTGATTCCGCTACTGATCGCTTCCTTGCCAGGCGTTGCATCCAGCGCGCACGCCGACGAGATTTCGGTAGCCGTAGCGGCCAATTTCACCGCGCCCATGCAGCAAATTGCCGCCGCGTTTGAAAAGGAAACCGGCCATAAGGTACAGGCCGCCTATGGTGCCACGGGCAAGTTCTATGCGCAGATCAAGAATGGCGCGCCGTTTGAAGTGTTGTTGAGTGCGGATGACGAAACACCCGCCAGGCTGATCAAGGAGAACGCGGCACAGGCGGGTAGCCAGTTCACCTACGCCATCGGCAAACTGGTGCTGTGGTCGGCCAAGCCCGCCATCGTCGATGGGGCGGGCGCGGTGTTGAAAAACGGCGGTTTTGACCACCTGGCCCTTGCCAACCCCAAACTCGCGCCCTATGGTGCGGCCGCCGTGGAGGTCATGAAGGGGCTGGGTGTGTACGAGTCGATTCAGCCGAAGATCGTCACCGGCGAAAGTATTGCACAGACCCACCAGTTCATTAGCACGGGCAATGCGCTGCTGGGTTTTGTGGCCCTGTCGCAAGTCTTGAAGGACGGAAAGATGGAAGGCTCGGCCTGGATCGTCCCGGCCAAACTGTATGCTCCAATCCGCCAGGACGCGGTCATCCTCGAAAGAGGCAAAGGTAAAGCGGCGGCCGAGGCGCTGATGCAATACCTGAAATCCGACAAGGCAAAGGCCGTCATCCAGTCATTTGGTTACGCGCTGCCATAGCAGGCACGGAAATGGCTTGGTGAGTCGCACGATTCACTTCAACGGACTCCCTGCCATGAAAATTGCCGTCGCCACCAGGGACCACTGGACGCAGGTCTCAGGTCATGCCGGTCAGACCCGCGACTGGCTCGTGTTCGACTGCCAGCCGGGCGCGCGCCTGCCAGAACCCATGCGCGTTGAACTCACCAAAGAACAATTGCCTCACCACTTCAAGGACGACGGCCCGCACCCGCTGCACGGTGTGGAGGTCATGGTGATAGCCAGTGCCGGAACCGGCTTCATGCGGCATATGGAGAGCTGGGGTACTCAGGTGTTGTTGACCGGCGAGACCGATCCGCTCACTGCCCTGCAAAAAATCCTCACTGGCGAGGCGCTGGCCGATACGCGCTTTGATGTCACGACCACCCTATGCAAACTGCGCGACCTTTTTTCACGCCACTGACGGGAGACCTTGGCATGAACCCATCCCACGACTGCCGCGAATTACTGCTGGCCGAACTGCTGGGCCGACCCGCACCCGTACAGGCCGCTGCAGACCCGCTGCGCCCTGTGCTGGCCAGCCTGCTGGCCGGTCGCTCGCTGAACCAGGGCGTGTTGCCCGCAACGTTGGGGCTGACGCAGGCGGCGTTTCAGACGATGTGGACGGACTACTTTCCCGGCGCCCATCTGGTCTTGCACGATGGCCCGGGTGAAGACATCGCCGAGCTGGAGGACATCCTGCAACTGCTGCTGGAATACCGTGCTGGCGTGAATGGGTCCGAAGTCTGGCTGGCCCACATCGTGGCCACCAGCTGCTGCGGGCGCAACCACCTGTGGCAAGACCTGGGCCTGGCCGACCGGGGCGAACTCTCCACGCTGATGACAGTCGCCTTTCCCGCGCTGGCGGCCTTGAACGTGGGCGACATGAAGTGGAAGAAGTTCATCTACCGCCACTACTGCTCCCGGGAAGGCATCTACGTCTGCCCGGCACCATCATGTAGCGAATGCTCGGACCACGCCAAATGCTTCGCGCCCGAGGTGTAGGAACTTGGGCGGCAGAGCATTCTGCGCAGGTCAAGAAGGAGCCCGCGCAGCGGGTGGGGGACACGGAGCAGAATGCTCTGCCGCCCTGGCCCCAGGCAAAAAGTGGCGCAAGTGAGATGGCAGCATGTTTTTGAACGACAGTGATTTGCAAGCCATCTGGCTCACCATGCGCCTGGCCGGCATTGTGACGCTGATCCTGCTGCTGCTGGGCACCCCCATCGCGTGGTGGCTGGCGCGCAGTAAAGCCTGGTGGAAAGGGCCGGTGAGCGCCGTGGTCGCAATGCCACTGGTGCTGCCGCCTTCCGTCTTGGGTTTCTACCTGCTACTTGTCATGGGGCCGAACGGCCCGGTGGGGCAGTTCACTACAGCGCTGGGTATTGGCACACTGCCCTTCACCTTCTGGGGTCTGGTGGTTGCCTCGGTGTTCTATTCGCTGCCGTTCATGGTGCAGCCCTTGCAGACCGCGTTCGAAGCCGTTGGCGAGCGCCCGCTGGAAGTGGCGTCCACCCTGCGGGCTTCACCACTCGATGCCTTCTTCACCGTAGCCGTGCCATCGGCACGCCCCGGGTTTCTGACCGCATCCATCCTGACTTTTGCGCACACCGTGGGCGAGTTTGGCGTGGTATTGATGATTGGCGGCAACATTCCCGGTGAGACCCGCGTGGCCTCGGTGCAAATCTACGACCACGTGGAAGCCCTGGAATACCTGCAGGCGCAGCGCCTCTCAGCTGTGATGCTGGTCTTCTCCTTCCTGGTGCTGCTGGCGCTGTATGCCTGGCGGCCAAAACCTGTGAAAGGGGCTTGAGATGGGCGGTATTCAAGCCCGTTTCAAACTCGACTGGCCGGGCTTTGCGCTCGACGTGGATCTGAACCTTCCCGCGCGTGCCGTGACTGCGCTTTTCGGCCACTCCGGCTCGGGCAAGACGACGCTGCTGCGCTGCATCGCCGGGCTGGAGCGCGCGCCGCAGGGTAGCCTCACCGTCAATGGCGCGGTCTGGCAGGACGACGCCCATTGGCTCCC
>CAZMXB010000017.1:15367-25990 GCA_964569855.1 uncultured Rhodoferax sp. | reverse complement strand
CGGCTATGTGTTCCAAGAGGCCAGCCTGTTCGCGCACCTCACGGTGCTGGGCAATCTGCGCTATGGCCTCAAGCGCATATCTGGCGCACAACCCGCCGACCTGGATACGGTCATCGAACTTCTGGGCATCCGCCCCTTGCTGGAGCGCAAGCCCGACCGGCTGTCTGGCGGCGAACGCCAGCGCGTGGCCATCGCGCGCGCCCTCCTCACAAGCCCGCGCCTGCTGCTGATGGACGAGCCACTTGCCGCGCTGGACGTCAAACGCAAGCAGGAAATCCTGCCCTGCATGGAGCGGCTGCACGCCGAACTGGACATTCCGGTTCTGTATGTCAGCCACGCGCCGGACGAAGTAGCGCGGCTGGCCGACCACATCGTGGTCATGGAAGCAGGGCGCGCCGTGGCAGTTGGGCCGCTGACCGAAACCCTGGCGCGGCTGGACCTGCCCATCCAACTCGGTGAAGACGTGGGCGTGGTGCTGGATGCCGTGGTGGCCGAGCGGGATGTGCAATGGCACCTGGCACGCGTCGAGTTTCCCCGCGGCAGCCTGTGGGTGCGTGATGGCGGGCAGGCAATCGGCGACCCGGTGCGTGTGCGCATCCTGGCGCGTGATGTGAGCATCGCGCTGCAACCGGTTGGCGGCACCAGTATCCAGAATTGCCTTGCCGCCACGGTGCAGCAAATGGCGGGGGACCACCACCCGGCGCTGTCGCTGCTGCGCCTGCGGGTGGGTCCATCGCCCCTGCTGGCGCGGCTGACGCAGCGCTCGGCGGTGGGGCTGGGTCTGGCGCCGGGCATGCCGGTCTGGGCGCAGATCAAGGCTGTGGCGTTGATCGGCTAACCGTGCGCGAGGCGTTGCTTGCGTTCAGCCGTGTAATCCCACCACGGGCGCGGTGCCTCGCCAGCCATGAAGCGGGTAACGGACATAAAGACATCGATCACGCAGGGATCGTGGCGCGTGGCGGTCTTGGCACACAGCGTCTCGTACATCTCGAACGGGTTACGACCGACGAGCTGGCCGGGCGCGTGAATGCCCAGCAGCTGCAGATCCTGGGCGCAGGCGGGGCCAATGTTGGGAAGGTCGGTCAACCTGCGCAGGCGCGTGCGGTCAACTTTGTTGGGATGCATGGCGGCGGTCGGGTTGGTTGCGCGGGCAAGCGCTGGTTTGCACTATAGCGTTTGCCGACATGGGGAACATCTTTTGTGCCGATATTTTCGGCGAAATCTGCCTCTAGCCCCCCGTAGATTCTGCGTAACCAGCTACGCTATTGCTAGCAATCCGCAGCACTTCGTGTATTTCTTTCCGCTGCCACAGGCACACGGGTCGTTGCGGCCCGGCGTGGCTGCCTTGTGCACGGCTTCTATGCGTGGCCACAGGCTTCGCCACATCTCGCGCATGTTGTACACCGCCCATATTGCGTCACCAAAAGCCTGCTTGTTGCGCGAACCGGCCCATTCCCCGGGCCAGGCTTTGACAGCGGCCATGAAGCCCTGGGCCCACAGCTGGCCGAAGGATGGCGCCGATGCGCCACCCTTGGCGGCGCGGGCATCCACCACTTCGGGCTGGTAGGCGGCCGCGTTGTCCAGCGCCGTGTCCACAGGTCGCCAAAGCGCTTTTCCTGAATCGCGTTGAACCAGGGGTCGGGCACGGACAGCAGCACGAGCCAGTATTCGGTGGGCGCTATCGTGCGGCGGCAACAAATCAGTGCTGCCTTGAAGCCCTCGCAAAACTCCCACGTTGGTGTTGCCTTACGCCGCAGCCGCATGCCGTCCAGGATGGCGTCGAGTTGTGCAAACTCGGCGGCGTTCAGATGCTGCAGGGCGCTCTGGTTAGCGGGGTCGGGATGGGTCGATGGGATGGAGGTGGGGTCTTGGTACATGGCTTGATGCGTTTTACCGATTAGCCCGCAACATTCACTCCATGCGTCTGTTGCGCAGAACCTGTTCTGCCTGGATCATTTGTTGCTTGTATTCAGTCACTTTGACTGAAACCCTGCGGCGGAACATGCACGACATCCAGACCCACAACCGCGTGATCCTCACGCACTTCGACAGCTACAGCGTGGCGCTGTTGTTCCCGCGCTGGGACAGCAACACCCTGCTCTGGCCCCGAGCCTTGCCGGAGTCTGCATTCCCCATGCCGGCACCACCCCCGATGCGCCCGAAGCCGCTATTCAGGCGCTAGGCGGAGAGTTCAAACCCATCAGTCATTTGCGCGGCAGCGCGATGAGCGAGCTGCTTTTGTTGCGGGAGTGGTTAACCTGATTGTTTGCGGCGGCTGAGCGAACTCAGGGCGCCACGCGAAACAGCTCTGGCGGCGAGGGTCTTCAACTGGCGCAACACCTCGCCGCGGGTCAGGCGTGAGCGCAGCAGTTCGCTTTGCTCCAGTCCCTCGACCAGCGTGCCGACGGCCGTGCCTGTCTGTTCGATCAGGCCCAAAAGGGCACTGTTGATGATGGGGGTCATGCTGCCTCAGGCCGTCTCGGCAACGGTTGCGGCCGTCAGTAAGCGCGTATTGAGTTCGAGCGCAAATTCGCGCCACGCAGCGGCCAGGTCCAGAGTGATGGCCCTCACGGTTTCCGGGTCCGCCCGGTGCTCCTGGGGAAAGTTCGACAGCGCGCAGGGCGTGCCGTTAAAGCTTAGCGCTGCATCTAGCAGGCCCTTGTTCCAGCCGTCAAATGGTGCCAGCAGTCCGGCGGTCAACGCGTGGCGTCCGTTGAGCACCTTGGCGCTCGAGGCGTCCAGCGCGGGCAACAGACAGTCCAGTCGTATTAGGACCTCGCTGTAAATTTGATCGACCGTGGCCAGCAGGGCGCGCTGCGTGAGCTGTTCGGTCTGTTGGGCAGACAGCAGCCGCCTCAGGTGCAGGCGGTAGCGCTGCGGTGCCATGCCGCGCAGTGCCAGCACGCTGGCGGAAAACGTTCCCAAGGCCGTGGCGCGGGTGGGGCGTTTGTCGCCTTCCGTGGGCTGCGCCAACAGGGCGGTCTGCTGTGCGGCGCTGCGAACTTTCGCATTCGGGCGGCACACGGCGTGGGCAACGCGGTCGGCAGCTTCCAGCGCCCCTTCCATGTGGCCGGCCCCATGGGCCGCTACCTCGCTGCCACCCAGAAACACGCGGCCGGCCCACAGCGGCTGGCGCAACAGGGGGTCGTTCTGCGGCGCATCTGGTGGACTCGCGCGGTCCATGGCGCTGCAGGTCCAGGGCTCGTTGGCCCAGTCTTGCAGGAAGGGCTTTCCATCTTGCGCCTGTGGACCAAAGAGTTGGGCCAACTGGCTGGCGATCAGCAGCGGCAGGCCGCGCTGGAAGTTTTCACGTTGCGCGGCGTTCAGGGCGACAAAGCCGCCCAAGGCACCGCCGCGATCCGATGCGCTGGCGTCGAAGACCTCGCCCAACACTGCCTGGGGATGGCGCACAAACGCGTTGCCGGACTGGCCTGCCGCGTGCCAAAACGGATTCGCAAAAGTGGTTATGGACTTGGCTTGTGCTGCCATCCAGGTCGGTGCGGCGGCCATTGCATTCAGCACGGCGTCGGGCAGCGCGGGGTCGCATTGCAGGCGCTCCAACACCAGGCGCGGGGGCAGGGCCAGCACGACCTGGCGTGCCCGCACAGGGTGGCCGGCATCTAGCAACAATTCGATGAAGGCGCCACGGTCGCGCAGCCCGGTCACCGCCGTACCCAGGCGTATGCATCCCCGGGGCAGCGATGCCGCCAGCGCGTCCACGAGCCGCGCCGCACCGCCGGTGATGCGGCGCGCGCCGACGTGCACGCCGCCGCTCTCCTGGCGGCGTTCCGGTTCGCGGTTGGGGTCGGTGAGCCATAGGGCGTCACCGGGGTCATGTTGGGCCTGGCTGGCGAGACCCAGCTCGGCCAACAGCGCGGTGATGCGGGGTTCGGTTTCGCTCCAGAACCAGGTGGGGCCCAGGTCCAGCGCCTGGCCGGTGGCCTGGCACTGCGCACTCAGCACGCGCCCGCCCAGGCGATCACGTGCCTCCATCACCTGCACCCGCAGGCCACGGCCGGTCAATGTGTGCGCCAGCGCCAGCCCGCACAGGCCGGCGCCGACGATGGCAACGTCAACCATGGGGGCTGCGGGCAGAGGAACTGGTTCGGCCACGGTGCGTTCAGTGGTTTAGAGCAGTTGCACGGTGACGGCTTCCTCGCCCAGGATGGCCTGGCAGGCCAGGCGCGAGTTGGAGCCGATGCCAACAATGCCGTCGAGCTTTTCGTTCTCGACGCGCTGGATTTTGGACAGGCTCTTTTTTCCCACCGGCACGGCCACGTGGCAGGACTCGCATTTGGCTTCGCCGCCGCATTTGCTGATAATGGGCTCGCCCACGGATTGCAAGGCCTTGAGCAGGCTGGTGCCCGCAGCGACTTCGTAGGATTTGCCAGAGGGGAGAACGGTCAGAGTGGTCATGGTGAAAGCGGGCTCAGGCCCGACGGGTGGTTGGTGAAACGGGAAACTTGGAAATCGGGTCAGGCTGCGACGGTCGACTGCGTGGCTTGCAGGGCTGACGTAAAGCTCTGCGCAAACTCCGCCAGCGGCATGGCAATGCGGGTGATGTTCTGTTCCTGCAGAAAGCGCGCTTCCATGCGGGTGGGCTCCTCGGGCAACACGGCCCAGTGCTGGTCGCTGGAGCGCTTCATGATCTGGCGCGCAAAGCAGCGCGTGAGCTGGTCGTCAAAGCGGCAGCCCAGGAACAGGAAGTTGCGCCCCGAGCGCCAGGCCTGCACGGCGGCGGGAATGGGGGTCTGGATGCCGATCTCGGTCAGCACTTCCACGTAGTCGCTGTCGGACACCAGATAGTTACCTGCCGGGCTGTGGCTGCCCCAGGGCTTGTAGAGCAGGCGTGCCAGGTCTTTTGGCAGCTCGGGCAACAGGCTGCCGTCGTCGGCGTAGTCACCGGTCCAGTGGCCAAAGTGCTCGGACTGCGACAACCCCTGGGTCTGCGCCCAGCTGCCCTTGGGCCCGACTTGCGCCAGCGCGGCAGCAAAGGTGTCGTCGTACCAGGTGTCCACCCACAGCCCGGCGTTACTACCGGCCAGGGCCAAATGCAAAGGCGATGGCGCGGGAGAGTTGGCAAAGGCCTCGTTCATAAGGTGCACCACCGATTTGCGGTGCTTGAAGTTCTCGATGAACTGCGCGGCCTGGGTCAGGCGCTTGCGGATCTTGTGCGGCACGCTGACCTTGGCGGTCATGCTCTCGGCCAGCGCCAGCGGTGTGGCCGGCACTGAGACGTCGTTGCACAGGGACAGCATGTCCGGTCCCAGGTAGGGAATGACCGCGCCCGTGTCAAGACGATGGGCAATGTTTTGAATCAAATCGGTCATGGTTATGCCTCCTGCCGAGCCGCCTCAAAGGAGGCATGCGCCTCCTCGGAGGGCAGCGAATACACGAAGTGATGAGCGTGGGGGTTCATAGTTTTCCTTAGTAAATAGCGGCGCCTGCGCCCACATTCGTGGCGGTGTCTTTCAGCGTTTTGATGATGTACTGGACCTGCCCCTCATCCAGCAGCGTGTGCAGGGGCAGCGCCAGTGCGCGGTCACCGATGCGGTCGGTGTCCAGCAGCACACCGCGCTGGCGGCCAATGGCCTCGCCGGCCTGCATGTAATAAAACTGCTGGTGCAAAGGATGGCTGTAGGCCACGGTCTCGATACCGCAGGACAGCAGGTCGTCGATCATCTGCGCGCGGGCACTGCCCGAGAAGCGTTTGCCCAGGTGCACCACGTAGAGCATCCAGTGGATTTCATCAACGCCTTCGCCGATGTAGGGTGGCTTGACGCCCTCAAAGCTCTGCATGTTGTCGTGGTACCAGGCCACCACCTGTTTGCGTGCGGCCAGGCGGTCATCGAGCCCCGCCAACTGCGCCAAACCGAGCGCCGCAGTGAGTTCGCTCATGCCCGCCTGCAACGGCACGCGTGCGCCCACCGACACCGAGGAGCGATCCGCCAACCGCCGCTGGCGCAGGTAGCGCAGCTCGTGTACCAGGTCGTCATCGTCGGTGACCAGCATGCCGCCTTCGCCCGTGCACAGCGCCGACGGTGCGGAGAAGTCGAACACCGACACATCGCCAAACGTGCCCACGGTCTGGCCCTTGTAGCGCGAACCCAGCGCCTCGGTGCTGTCCTCGATCAGCACCAGGCCGTGCGCTTGCGCCAGCGCCCGCAACGGCTCCCATGCCGCTGGGTGCCCGTTGGTGTTACCGGCCAGCATGGCGCGCGTCTTGGGCGTGATCTTGAGCGCGGCCTTTTCAGGGCTCAGGCTGCCTGTCCAGTAGTTTATGTCGGCGAACACCGGCGTGGCACCCGCCAGCGTGATGGCCTGCGCCACCTGGTGCCAGGTGTGCGAAGTGCAGATCACCTCGTCGCCCGGGCCAATGCCCAGCGCCCGCAAGGCGATCCAGGTGCCCAGCGTGCCACTGCCCACCGCCACGGCGTGCTTGCGTCCGACCCAGCCAGCGAAGGCCTGCTCGAAAGATTCGACCATCGGGCCGTCGCCCCAACGGGCGGACTGCAGCACGGCGCTGACGAGTTGGATCTCGCGCGCTCCGCATTCGGGTTCGAACAGGGAAATGACGTCGACTTCCATGGCTAAGTGCGCCGCGCCGGGCCGCCCCAAGCAAGCACCACCCCCTCGGGGGGCAGCGCAGTACACACAGTGACAAGCGTGGGGGTCATATTTGTTCTTCGGTCAGGATCAACGCCGTGGCTTCGGCGGGCTGCTCGGTGACAGACCAGCAATGGCCGTTCGACGTGGCCAGGTAGACGCGCCTATGTCCCAGCAGCAGTGCGGGTGTTTCGTCGCGCATGTCCATCGCATCCACCAGCACCACGCGGATCGCCGGGTCGCGCGCGCGCCAGATCGCGGCTGCATCGCGTAGCGAGGGCGCGGCGCCAATCACTTCGCTGGCGCTGCGCAGGTAGTCAGCGGTCATGGCCATGAGAAGCCTCCTGCGGAGCCGCCTCAAAGGAGGCTTGCGCCCCCTCGGGGGGCAGCGAATACACGAAGTGATGAGCGTGGGGGTTCATATCAGTCTCCCGCGTCTTCCGTCAGCGCGAGGCGACGGGCTTCGACGGTGATGGGCAACGGAGTGTCGGCGGGCATGTCGGGCAGGTCAAACTGCCAGCCGTTGGCCAGCGTGACCAGCCCGCCCCACATGCCGGGGTTAACCATGGAAACAATGGGTTCCTCCAGGTCTTTTTTTGGCACGTAGCCGGTCAGCACGCCCTTGCTGTCTTTGCGGATCATCAGTTTCATCGTCGGCTCCTGGAGGTAAATAGGGGTTTCAAGGATTGGCTTTAAGGAGCGGTCAGTAGTTCTTCACGCAATAGCGGCGCCAGCAATGGCGGCAGTGCCTGCAATAGATGGTTCACGTCGGCCAGGGTGCTGGTGGCGCCCAACGAAAAGCGCACGGCGGCCAGCGCCTCTTCGGCGGGCACGCCCATGGCGGTCAGCACATGCGAGGGCTCGCTGCCACCCGAGGAGCAGGCCGCGCCACTGGAGGCGGCCACGCCCAGGCGATCCAGGCGCTGCAACACCACGTCCACCGACAGTTGGCCAACGCGCAGATAGCTGGTGCCCGGCAAGCGCGGCACGGTCTGGCACCAGACATGGGTTTCGGGCAGTGCCTGCTTCAGGCCCGTTTCCAGCACGTCGCGCAAGGTGGCCAGGCGAATGGCCTGCGTGGCCACATCGCCCAACAGGTCCAGCGCGGCGGCCATGCCCACAATGCCGGCCAAGTTTTCGGTGCCGCCACGGCGACCCCGCTCCTGGCTGCCCAGCGTTTGCGGCACCAGCGCCACGCCCTGGCGCAGCAGGAGGGCACCGACACCCTTGGGGCCTTGAAACTTGTGGGCCGACAGCGACACCGCGTCCGCGCCACAGGTGGAAAAATTGAATGGCTGTTTGCCGATGAACTGCGTGGCGTCCACATGCAGCACGGCGCCTGCCGCATGCGTGAGTGCGGCCACTTCGGTCACGGGCATCAACACGCCGGTTTCATTGTTGGCGGCCATCAGCGAGACCAGCGCCACATCGGGTTTGATCAGCGCGGCGGCAGCGGCCATGTCCAGCGTGCCATTGGAGCGCACCGGAATGAAGTCCACCGGAACACCCGCGGCCGCCAGATCACGCGCCAGACGCAAGTGGCCCGCATGCTCCACACTGCTAAACACCACGCGGTTGCGGCCCGGCGCGGCAGCCGCCAGCAGGCCGCGCACTGCCAGGTGGTTGGCCTCGGTGGCGCCACTGGTAAAGATCACTTCCACAGGCTTGCAGCCCAGCACCCGAGCTACCGTGGCGCGCGCGGCGCCCAGGGCGCGCTTGGCGTCTTGCCCAGGGCCGTGCTGGGACGAGGTGTTGGCCCACACGCCAGACAGCACCGGCAGCATGGCCGCAACGACCGCGGGTGCGGGCGGCGTGGTGGCGTTGTGGTCCAGGTAAATCATGGTGAGGCAGCCGTGATTCAGGCCCAGAACTGGCGTTCGCTATCGACGCACAGCAGGTCCAGCAACACGTCCAGCGACGCATCCTGGTGCCGTGGCTCCCAGGTGCTGTTGGCGTGGTCACGCGAACACAGGCACCAGTGGCCATCGTCATGGGGAACCAGCAAGGCAATATCAATCAAACCGCCTGTCGGGTCCACCTTGCGCGAACAGCAGGGGCTCTGGATGCGATAGCTGTCGCCCTCGCGCAGCACCTGTGGCTGCACATAGCGGTAGCGCACGCGCTCACGCAGGGCCCGCTCCATGCGGCGCACCATCAGGTCCACCACCTGGGCGCTGGAGGGGGCCATGATGGCGGCGGCCATGTTCACACCGTTTCCTCGGTCTCGGGCAGCAGGCCGCGCGGCGCGGGAACCAGTTCGATCTCCAGGCAGCCCACCACACAACCTTCGAACTGCACCAGGTACACCGGCTCGTTCAGGTCGGGCGCATGGCCGATGTTGACAACCTCGCCGAGCGAGCCGCGTGCGGCCAGCAATGCATCCAGCGGGCGATCCGGGTAGCTGCCGTCGTTGACCAGGTCGTCCAGCGCAATGACGCGCTGGCCCCAGGCGTAGGCCGGCTCGCGCGGCTCGATGCCGGGCATGGCGCTGGCGTTCACGTTCGCGGTAGCTATGGGGGTGGCGTTGGTGTTCATAGGGGCCTTAATCAGTTGAGGACAAAGCGGGTTCGTCTGAAGGCTTGGCAGACCCCAGCGTCTGCAGAACGGCGGCCTTCGCGCCCAGTTGTTCCAGCACCTCGTCGGGCAGGTTGTCCAGCGTGCACAGCTCCTTGGCGCGCATGCCCACGCGGTGGCCGGAATCGACAAAGTCCACGGCGTAGATGTAGAACTGCTGCAAGAAGGTGTTGATGTTGATCACATAGCCAATCTCGCCCTTGTTGACCAGCACCTCGCCGATGTCGCGGCCGTTGTAGGTGCCGTCGTTGCGCACCACGGAGCGCGCAATCACCCGCTCGCCGTAGCTGAAGCGCGGTGGATAGGCCAGTTCGATCTCGGCATCGTCGCGGTTGATATCAGCCATGGTTTGCTCCCAGGGTGCTGACCTCACGCGCCAGTTGCGCGCGCACGGTCTGCTGTACTTCAGGCTCCTCGTCGTCGCGCATGCTTTCCAGCGTGGCGGAATCGGCGCGCTGCGCCACCTCCCAGCGCACACGCCAGTCAATGTCTCGGGACAGGCGGGCGAGCAGCGCAACCGGCAAGCGCTCGGCCACCACGCGCCGCACTTCGGGTTCGGTGTCATCGGCCATGCGCAACAGCGCGGGCATCTCCAGCCGCTGCGCCACGCGCAGGCGTACGGCCCGATCCGGGTCGCTGGCCATGGTCGGCAAAAGGGCCAGAGCCAGGCGTTGTGCCACCAGCTCACGCACACCGTAGTCAGGGTCGTTGCGCAGCGCGCCCAGTTCGGCTGGCGCCAGGCGCTGGACCACGCGGATGCGCACCTCGCGGTGCGGGTCATGTGCCATGCGAACCACTTGGGCCTGCGGCAGGCGCAGGGCCACTTGCAGGCGCACGGTCTCGTCCGGGTCATCCATCAGGGCGGGCAGGCGAAACAGGCTGGCACGGCGCGCGGCAATGGCTCGCACTTCGAAATAGGAATGGGTCAGTTGCTCGTCACTGAGTGCGGGGTGCCAACGGAAGAAGCGGTCAATGCGGCGGGCATACACGTCCTGCATGCAGGCGTGTCCTGGTTCGCAGCCCTGCTCACCGTCCAGCGCGCGCAGGTTGGCGTAGTCGCACTCACCGCAGCGGATGGGGCCGCCTTGCCAGTGCTGAGCCGGTATGTCGTTCATGGCCTGACCGCGCCCCAGCCGCGCACCGGATAGGCCACTGCGGCGTCGGCCGCCGCGCCCTTTTCATGGCGCGTCAGCACGTGGAACAACAAGGCGCCCCCCACATGGTCTTGCGGGTCCAGACGGCGCAGGGCGTTGAGCATCAGGCGCGCCTCACCCATGTCACCCAGACGCATGTTCAGGTAGGCCAGGCCCTTGAGCGTGAACAGGTAGAAGCGCACAGCGGCGTCGTGCCGCGTGGCCTCGTCGCTGGGGACCCCATCACCGAAATCGGGGCCCAGGGCAAATCGGGCCAGGGCCAGGGCGTCTTCGCCAGCTGCACGGGCCA
>CAZMXB010000017.1:0-15357 GCA_964569855.1 uncultured Rhodoferax sp. | reverse complement strand
GGGCCTAGTGCGGTGCGGGCAATGGCCAGTGCGTCTTCTCCCACGGCCCTTGCCGCGGCCAGTTGGTGGCCGTAAAAATAGAAGCGGTACAGCGCAATCAGCGGTGCCGGGTGCCGTGGCGCCGCCACACGCGCCTGCTCCAGCAAGGGCAGGGCTTGTTGCGGCAGGTGCCGCAATTCGCCCGCCTGGGCGATCAGTGCATGCACCTGCGGACTCAGGCCCCCGCCTATGGCCCCGTCGGCAAACGCCGCCAGATCATTGGCAAATCGGAGACTGTCCGCACGCATGGTGTTGACCGCCGCGTCAGTGCGCCACCACGGGTGCAGCCGGTCGGCCGCGTCCAATGGAGCTTATCTCGATCTTGGTCACACCCACCTTGGGAGCCGTCTCGGCGCTGCTGCAGGCGCAGGCCTCCTTGTTGGGGTCGATGAAGGAAAGGCCCGACGTGGTGGCGGTCTCGACAAAATCGACCGTGATGCCGTTGAGCATCAAACGGCTCTCTGCCCCCAGGAACAGGCGTACGCCACCGACCTCCAGCAATTGCTCGCCCGCAGCAGGAGCGGC
Source organism: uncultured Rhodoferax sp. (assembly GCA_964569855.1). Taxonomy (GTDB): domain Bacteria; phylum Pseudomonadota; class Gammaproteobacteria; order Burkholderiales; family Burkholderiaceae_C; genus Allorhodoferax. Next base: position 14,793 of record CAZMXB010000017.1, on the reverse strand, counting down.
CTCGGCGCTGAACTCGGACGAGTAGCCGGAGCAACCACCCGAAGTGACCGACAGGCGCAGGCCAGCGCCCGCGGGCAAGCCCGAGAAGCGCACGATGCGGTTGATGAATTTGGCAGCGGCGGGGGTGATGGTGACGTTGGGCAACATGATGATCAGACCTTCACGATGCAACCGTCCACCGGGCAAACGGCAACGCATTGCGGCGTATCAAAGTGGCCATCGCAGTCGGTGCATTTCTTGGGGTCGATGACGTAGGTGCCGTTCTTTTCGCGGATGGCGACGTTGGGGCATTCGGGCTCGCAGGCAGAGCATGCGGTGCAGGTCGAAATGATGATTTTGTGGGCCATGGTGACGCTCCTGTTGGGTTATGGGGGATAGTTGGAAACTCAGGCAGCCAGCGCAACGCCGCCTGCAAGATTGGTGTAGGCGCCCTGGCGGATCTGGGCGTCGCCGCGGGGCTGGTGCACCACCGCACCACTGGCAATGCGGGCACGGTAGTCGTTGAACCAGTGCAGCGCGGCTTTCTCAATGAACTCGCCCACGTACTGGTCCACCGGTTCCACACCGGCGGCGGTCAGTTCATCCTTGGGGCAGGCGCCAATCTTGGCTACCAGCACGGCGTGGCAGTCGTTGATGGCGCGCACGACAGATGGCAGTTGCTCGTCGTTGCCAGCGCCACCTTCGCAATACTGGTCCACCCGGCGGTGGCCCACGAAAAGCGCCTTGGCCGCGGACACTTCAAACACCTGGAACTCGGTCACGTGGCCAAAGTGCTCGTTGACGCGACCACCGCCCTTGGTGGCCACCGCCACCATCACCGTCAGATCGTCGGCCACGTCCAGCGCGCTAGCGTCGATCAGGGCCTGTTGCTTGGCCGCCTGTTGCGCGGCGCGCTCCACTTCCACCTTCTCTTGGTAAGACTTGCGTTTGTCCAGGTCGTAAGCCACTTCCATCTGTTCCAGCTTGTCCAGCGTGAATTCTTCGCTGCGGTCTTCACCTAGCAGGCCCACGGCATCGGCGCGGCACTGGCGGCAATGGCGCATCAGATTGGCGCCGCCCATGCAGGCGTCCTGCACGGCCTTCAGTTCCGAGGCGGTGGGGCCGCGCTGGCCGGTCAGGCCAAACACCGTGCCGTGCTCGGCCTCGGAGATCAGCGGCATGATGTTGTGCAGGAAGGCGCCGCGTTTCTTGACCTCGCGGTTCACTTCTATCAGGTGCTCGTCGTTGACGCCGGGGATCAACACCGAGTTGATCTTGGTCAGCACGCCGCGCGCGGTCAGCATTTCCAGACCCAGCATCTGGCGTTCGTGCAGGATGGTGGCGGCCTCGATGCCGGTGACGCGCTTGTGCTGCCAGAAAATCCACGGGTAGATCTTTTCGCCCACGACCGGGTCCACCATATTGATGGTGATGGTGACGTGGTCCACGTTGTACTTGCAGATCTCGTCGACATGGTCGGGCAGGGCCAGGCCGTTGGTGGAAATGCACAGCTTCAAATCGGGCGCCTGCTCTTGCAGCATGCGAAAGGTGTCAAAGGTCTTGGCCGGATTGGCCAGCGCATCACCGGGGCCGGCAATGCCCAGCACCGTCATCTGTGGAATCTCGCTGGCCACCGCAACGACCTTGCGCACGGCTTGCTCTGGGGTAAGTTTTTGCGAGACCACGCCGGGGCGGGACTCGTTGCTGCAGTCGTATTTGCGGTTGCAGTAGTTGCACTGGATGTTGCAGGCCGGGGCCACGGCCACGTGCATGCGCGCAAAGTGGTGGTGGGCTTCTTCGGAATAGCAGGGGTGGTTTTTGACCTTGTCCCAGATCGCCTGGGGCATGTCGTCCGGGCCGTCGGATGAGCCGCAACTGGCCTTGCCCTCTGCGCCCTGGGTGCTGCAACCGCCACCGGTTTCCGGCACTTCCAGCTTGGCGCCTAGAGGCTTGATTTGACCGATGCTGACGTAAGTCGCTGCTTGCATGGAACCCCTTCGCGCGTCCGACACTGGCCGCGTAAGGGTTCAATAGCTAAATCCATGCCATGCAAATTCGTCGTCTTTGGCCCGCTTTTTGTAGCATCTGATACAGATATTTGTACAGCGAGGCCGTACTTATATTGCCCTCTGTCAGTCATGCGACAAAGTCAACAAGCGCGCGTCAGAACTTCCTAACCTCAATCCCATTCTTCTGCAACGCATAACCCATCTGCCGCGGTGAAATCTTCAGCAGACGCGCCGCCTTCGCCTGCACCCAGCCGCAGCGCTCCATGGCCCAGATCAGGCGCTCGCGCTCTCCTTCGGGTTTTCCATCGGGGTCGGACTCCACCTCTGCGGCAGGATTCTTGGCAGGTGCCACGGCATCCGGTTCAACGGCTGGATGGGATGCTGATGCTGGCGGCGCAGCAGGGGGGGCTTCCACGATCGGAATATCCAGTAAACGGCTTGGACTGACCGCGTCTTCCCGTTCGATGTGGTGCAGCACCTGGGTCAGGCATCGATTGCCCTTGCACGGAAAGGCCAGGTCGGAAATGGTTTCGCCCTGCGCCATGGTGGCGGTGCGCTCCACGCAGTTTTCCAGTTCGCGTACATTGCCAGGCCAATAGCAACTGGCAAGTACGCGCATGGCTGCGGGGCTGAATTGGGCAGAGCGTGAGTTCTCCAGGTTGAAACGGTCCAAAAAATGTTGCGCCATGACGGGAATGTCGTCGCGGCGCTCGCGTAAGGGTGGCAGCTGGATGCTGACCACGTTGATGCGGTAATACAGGTCGGCGCGGAACTCGCCCGCCTGCACCATGCGCTCCAGATTGCGATTGGTGGCCAGGATCAGGCGCACATCCACCTTGACGACAGACGTGCCACCCACGCGCTCAAACTCCCGCTCTTGCAGCACCCGCAACAGCTTGGCCTGGAACGCGGGCGAAATGTCGCCAATTTCATCCAGAAACAGCGTGCCGCCGTGTGACAGCTCAAAGCGGCCCTTGCGTTGCCCCTGTGCGCCGGTGAACGAGCCCTTTTCGTGACCAAAGAGTTCACTCTCCAACAACGACTCGGTCAATGCGGCGCAATTCACGCTGACAAAGGCCTCGCGTTTTCTGGGAGAGAGGTTGTGGATGGCGCGCGCGATCACTTCCTTGCCGGTACCGCTCTCACCGCGCAGCAGCACCGTGGTGCGGGCCGGGGCGACCTGGTGCACCTGCGCAAAAACATCCTGCATAGGAGCAGAGATACCAACCACCTGATCAATCTGCTTGCTGGGCTTGAGCACCTTGTGCATGCGCCTCGCATCGTCCTGCATGCTGTTGTGCGCGGCGCTGACGCTGCGGTGAAGCAGCAGGGCTTGGCCCATTAATGTGGCGACCATTTTCAGCAATTGCAGGTCGTTTGCAAAGCCACGGTTCTCGTCGGGGTTCAGGCAATCAACCGTCAAGACACCTACGGTGTGGCGGTCGGCGCGGATGGGCGTCACCATCATGGCAACCGCAACGCCGGGCGACTGGTCTGCACCGCCGGTGCGATTCAGAAACAGCGGTTCAGTGCGCACGTCGGGCACCACAACCTGTATGCCGTTGGCGTAAACGCGCCCGACAATACCTTCTCCCGACTGAAACTGAAGACGCTGATGCTCGTCCGGTGTCAGGCCCACCGCACACAGGCCGCGCAGCACTCCATCATGCTCGGAAAGCACCACAAATGCACGACGCCAGTCAAAGGCGTGCAGCAAATAGTTGATGGCTTCGCGAAATGTCTTGGCGACATCCAGGGACGTGGCCAACGTCTTGCTGACCTCGTAGATCGCATTGAGTTCACGCCGGGATTCAAGCGCTTGTGTATTCACCATGATGACCTCCGGTTTGTTGCGGCGTATGGCTAGAGCAAAGTCCGCGCACCGGTCCTACGCAAGATTTGCACCAGGGCTATTGCACCAGTTTGTGTTTGTCACCTTGCCCTTTGCCTTTGCGACAAACAAGACAACGCGATCCACACACTGGTATAGCGGTCCAGACAAAAGCAACAAATCGGGCGCAAAACCCGGTGAAATCTGGCGAATCCGCATGGCATCGAAATTGCGAAATAGCTGCTGTTCACCCTTTTTAATGAGCCAGCCATGTCAGATCCCAACCGCGACAAAGCCATCTCCAGTGCCGCCCCCCCTGTGTACCTTGACTACGCCGCCACCACGCCAGTGGACCACCGCGTGGCGCGCAAGATGATTCCATATCTGACCGATCTGTATGGCAACCCGGCGAGTCGTTCGCATTCCTTTGGCTGGGCGGCCGACGAAGCGGTGGAATTGGCCCGGGAGCAGGTTTCGGCCTTGATCAAAGCCGATCCGCGCGAGGTGGTCTGGACATCGGGTGCCACCGAATCCAACAACCTGGCCATCAAGGGTGCTGCGCACTTCTACAGAGGCAAAGGCAAACATCTGGTCACGGTGGCCACCGAACACAAAGCGGTGCTTGACAGCATGCGCGAGCTGGAGCGTGAAGGTTTTGAAGTCACCGTTTTGCCAGTGCTGCCCAGTGGGCTTTTGGATTTGGCTGTATTGAATGCGAGTTTGCGCCCCGATACCGTGCTGGCGTCGGTGATGATGGTGAACAACGAAACGGGTGTCATTCAGGACGTTGCTGCAATTGGTGCACTCTGCCGCGCCAAAGGCGTGCTGTTCCATGTGGACGCTGCACAGGCAGCGGGCAAGGTTGCTATTGATTTAAGGCAATTGCCCATCGACCTGATGTCCTTGTCGGCCCACAAGATGTATGGTCCCAAAGGGGTTGGTGCGCTGTATGTGCGGCGCAAGCCGCGCGTGCGCATCGAGGCCCAGATGCATGGCGGTGGTCACGAGCGCGGCATGCGCTCGGGCACGCTGCCCACGCACCAGATCGTCGGCATGGGCGAGGCCTTCTGGCTGGCACGCGAAAGCATGGAGTCCGACAACGCCCGCATCCTGTCCTTGCGCAATCGGCTGTGGTCCGGCTTCCAGAAGATGGATGCGGTGGTGCTCAATGGCGATGAGAAAAACCGCGCCGTCCAGTACCTGAACGTAAGCTTCAATTACGTCGAAGGCGAGTCGCTGCTGATGGGCATCAAAGGCGTGGCAGTGTCCTCTGGTTCCGCCTGTACCTCGGCCTCGCTGGAGCCCAGCTATGTGCTGCGCGCCATGGGCCGCAGCGACGAGCTGGCCCACAGCTCGGTGCGCTTTTCCATTGGCCGCTTCACCACGGTCGAAGAGATTGATTTCACGATTGCACAGGTCACCCAGGTGGTGACCAAGCTGCGTGCCATGAGCCCGCTGTGGGACATGGTCCAGGCCGGCATTGACCTCAACTCGATCCAATGGTCCGAACACTAAGAGCGGCCCACGCCGACTGATCCCCATCCAACTGTCACACGGAGAGTATTTATGGCTTACAGCGAAAAGGTCGTAGACCACTATGAGAACCCACGCAACGTCGGCGCCTTTGATGCAGCAGACGAGAACGTGGGCACCGGCATGGTGGGCGCGCCCGCCTGCGGCGACGTGATGCGCTTGCAGATTCGCGTCAACGCCGAGGGCGTGATCGAGGACGCCAAGTTCAAGACCTATGGCTGCGGCTCGGCCATCGCGTCCAGCTCGCTGGTCACCGAATGGGTGCGTGGCCGCACGCTGGACGAAGCCCTGGCCATCAAGAACTCGGATATCTCCGAAGAACTGGCCCTGCCGCCGGTCAAGATCCACTGCTCCATCCTGGCCGAGGACGCGATCAAGGCGGCCGTGGCCGACTTCCGCTCGCGCCATCCAGTGGGTGCGGCGACGCTGGTCTCCGAGCAGCCCGCGTGTGCTTCCAGCACGCGTACAGCCTGAACTTCATTCGCCCCTTCACACGGCCCCTCTCACCCGCATAACAAAGGAAACACCATGCAAGCAGCTCTGTCCGTTGATAGCCCCGGTCTGCCCGGCGCCATGCCCAGCCAGCTGGAATTCACCCCCGCCGCAGCCGCCAAGGTGGCGGAGTTGATCGTGGAAGAAGGCAACGCGGAGTTGAAGTTGCGCCTCTACGTGACCGGTGGTGGTTGTTCGGGCTTTTCCTACGGCTTTGCCTTTGACGATGCAGTGGCCGAGGACGACACGCTGATCGTCACTTCGGGCGTGGCCCTGGTGGTGGACGCCATGAGCTTGCAATACGTGCTGGGCGCGCGGGTGGACTTTGAGGATGGTCTGGAGGGCTCGCGCTTTGTCATCCACAACCCCAATGCGCAGACCACTTGTGGTTGCGGCAGTTCGTTCTCGGTCTAAGGAGACTTGCCATGTCTGTGTCACTGACGCCTGCCGCCGCGCGCCACGTCGCAAAATCATTGGCCAAGCGTGGCAGTGGCATAGGCCTGCGCCTGGCGGTCAAGACCAGCGGCTGCAACGGCTTTGCCTACGCGCTGGAATTCGTGGATACCGCCAACGCCGAGGACGAGTGTTTCGAGACCCACGGCGTCAAGGTCATCGTCGACCCGCGCAGCTTGGGTATGCTGGCCGGCACCGAGCTGGACTTTGTGCGTGAAGGCCTGAACGAAGGCTTCAAATTCAACAACCCCAACGCGAAAGCAAACTGCGGCTGTGGCGAGAGCTTTGCGGTCTAGAAATATGCTCCCCCCCGTTGCTTGCTCACTGCGTGTAGCCGCATACCCCCTCAGGGGGCAACACCAGCGGTCTGGCGAAGCCAGTCCCACGGTGTTCCTGGTATGGGGCCCTTCGCGTCGGTAACGACTTCGGATCTACAAAAAAATGGCACTTCTCCAAATTTCCGAACCCGGTCAAAGCGCCGCGCCGCACCAGCACCGGCTGGCCGCGGGCATTGACCTGGGCACCACCAACTCGCTGATTGCCACCGTGCAAAGCGCCGTGGCGCGTGCGCTGCCGGACGAAGATGGGGCGCTGCTGCTGCCGTCAGTGGTGCGCTACCTGCCGGGCAATGGAATCGTGGTGGGCCACGAGGCACAACAAGCCCAGGCGGATGATCCCGAGAACACCATCGTCTCGGTCAAACGGTTTATGGGCCGCAGCCTCATCGATGTAAAAGAGGCTGCGGGTCTGCCCTACCGCTTTACCGATGGGCCCGGCATGGTCGGCATTTCCACCGTGAGCGGCGAGCGTTCGCCAGTGCAGGTGTCGGCGGAAATCCTGACCGCCTTGCGTGAACGCGCTGAAGTCTCGCTGGGCGGCCCATTGGCCGGCGTGGTGATCACCGTGCCTGCCTACTTTGACGATGCGCAGCGCCAGGGCACCAAGGACGCCGCGCGCCTGGCTGGCCTGACCGTCTTGCGACTGCTCAACGAGCCCACCGCGGCGGCCATCGCGTACGGTCTGGACAAGGCGGCCGAGGGCACGTTTGCGATTTATGACCTGGGTGGGGGCACGTTCGACATTTCCATCCTGCGCCTAACGCAGGGCGTGTTCGAGGTGCTGTCCACCGGCGGTGACTCGGCCCTGGGTGGTGACGATTTTGACCATGCTATTGCTGAATGGTTTTGTGCGCAGCACGGCATCGCCGGCCTGGTTGCCTTGCCGCCCGGCGCGCAGCGCAGTTTGCTGGCAGCGGCCCGCAAGGCCAAGGAAGGGCTCTCCGCACATGAGACATCGGCCCTGTCCCTGGCCGACGCCGACGGCGGGGCTCGTCAGGCCATTCTGTCGCGCACGCAGTTTGCCGAATTGGGTGCCGCGCTGGTCGCACGCACCATGGTCGCCACGCGCCGGGCGCTACGCGACGCCAAGCTGACGATTGATGACATCACCGGCGTGGTGCTGGTGGGCGGCTCCACGCGCATGCAGCTGGCCCGCGACGCGGTGCGCGACTTTTTCAAACGCGAACCGTTGGTAGACATTGACCCCGACCAGGTGGTCGCCATCGGCGCGGCGCTGCAGGCCAATGTGCTGGCGGGCAACGGAGCTAGTGGGGACGACTGGTTGCTGCTGGACGTGTGCCCGCTGTCGCTGGGCATAGAAACTATGGGCGGCCTGGTGGAAAAAATCATCCCGCGCAACTCCACGCTGCCCATCGCACGGGCGCAGGAGTTCACCACCTTCAAGGATGGGCAAACCGCCATGTCCCTGCACGTGGTGCAGGGCGAGCGCGAGGCCGTGGCCGATTGCCGTTCGCTGGCCCGGTTTGAGTTGCGGGGCATTCCCGCCGCCGTGGCTGGCGCGGTGCACATCCGTGTGAGCTTCCAGATCGATGCCGATGGACTGCTGTCCGTCACGGCGCGCGAGCAGACAACGGGTGTGGAGGCCCACGTCGAGGTCAAGCCCACCTATGGCCTGGCCGAAACCCAGATATCAGCCATGCTGCAGGACGCCATTGGTTCGTCCAAGACCGACATGCTGCTGCGCTCCCTGCGCGAGGCCCAGGTGGACGCGCGCCGCATGCTCGACGCCACCGAGGCGGCGCTGGTGCAAGACGCCAAGCTGCTGTCCCCGCAAGAAGCTGCCGCCATTCGCAGATCCATGTTCCGCGTGGCCGACATGCTGGAGACCGATGCACCGCTAGATGAGTTGCGCAAGGCCACGCAGGCCCTGGGCTCCGTCACCGATGAATTTGCCGCACGGCGCATGAACGCTTCCATCAGCAAGGCGCTGGCCGGACGCACCATGGACAGCCTGGGCTAGTTAGGAAGCCACCATGCCACGCATCCACCTGCTGCCCCACCCCGACCTGTGCCCAGAGGGTCGCGACCTGGAGGTCAAGCGCGGCGCGTCACTGTGCGAGAGCCTGCTCAAGCATGACGTGGCCATCGAGCATGCCTGCGAGATGGTCAGCGCGTGTGCCACCTGCCATGTCTATGTGCGCGAAGGCGGCGCCTCGCTGGCCGAGCCCGATGACGAAGAAAGCGACCAGCTCGACCACGCGTGGGGCCTGGAGGCGCAGTCGCGCCTGGCCTGTTGCGTGCGGATCAAGGATGCGGACATCACGGTGGAGTTTCCCCGGCACACGCGCAACCATGCGCGGGAGCACTGAACGGCATAGTTAACATGCAAAAGAGGCCGCTAGCCCTCGTGCAATAAGCTTATGTAGCTATCAATTACATAGCATTTATTGTTCCGCCGTATCATGGAGCCCGCTCGCCGTACCGGTAGCGACCCACGCCCCCTGAAACGGACTCTCGAATGAAGAATATTTGCGTTTACTGCGGCTCCAGCCCAGGACGACTGGAAGCCTATTCCGACACGGCGCGGGCACTGGCCCAGGCACTGGTAGAGCGCGACCTGGGTCTGGTCTATGGTGGCGCCAGCGTGGGCATCATGGGGCTGATGGCGGACAGTGTGCTCCAGCTTGGCGGGCGGGTGATGGGGGTTATTCCCAAGGCCTTGGCGCAGAAGGAACTGGCGCACAAGAGCCTGACCGAGCTGCACGTCACCGCGTCCATGCATGCGCGCAAGACCCTGATGGCGGAGCTGTCGGATGGCTTCATCGCGCTGCCGGGCGGCATTGGCACTTTCGAGGAAATCTTCGAGATCTGGACCTGGGCCCAACTGGGCTTTCACGCCAAGCCCTGCGGGCTGCTCAACGTGGCGGGCTACTACGATGGGCTGATTGCGTTTCTGGACCACGCGGTTGCGGAGCAGTTCGTCAAGCCGCTGCACAGGTCCATACTGAGCGTGGAGCAGGAGCCCACCGCGCTGCTGGATTGCTTTGCCCGTTACCAGGCACCCAGCCTTCCGAAGTGGGTGGACAAGGGCCAGACCTAGCTTTGAGTGGCCTGGGCGGTGGGCTGGGCAGCTCCACCGAAGTCCTTTCATATAAAATAGGCCGCTAGCCCTCGTGAAATATGCCTTAGTAGCTATTAAAGTGATAGCGTTCATACTTTTCACGCGGTGACTGGAGCGCGCACAACGCGCCTGTGTCCGAAACAACACATTCCCGACAACGGGATTACGTGGCCTGGATGGGCCACACGGCCAAGACCCGACAAACCCGCCGGGCAGACTGCCCGTACGGCCTGAAAAGTCTCCAAAACCGGTGGCATGCACCTTGCAATGAGGGTAGCAAAGGACGCACCACCATGTCACCGCACCTCACCATCAACGACACCACGCTACGCGATGGCGAACAGACGGCTGGTGTGGCGTTTACGGTCGATGAAAAGTGCGCCATTGCCTGCGCGCTCTCCGACGCCGGTGTGCCGGAGATGGAGATTGGCATTCCCGCCATGGGCGACGAAGAGATTGCCTGCATCAACACCATCGCGGCGCTGGAGTTGCCCGCCGCATTGATGGTCTGGGGTCGGCTGACCGACGCCGATCTGGCCAGCGCGCTGCGCTGCCAGGCCGACATCATCCACCTGTCGATTCCGGTGTCCGACATCCACCTGCAACACAAGCTGCGCCAGTCGCGCGAGTGGGTGCTGGAGCAGGTCACGCGCGTGATTGAAAAAGCCGTGGCAAGCGGGCGCAAGATTTCGCTGGGTGCGGAAGATGCGTCGCGGGCAGACGCGGGTTTTCTGGTCCTGGTGGCCAGCCGGGCCCAAGCCTGTGGAGCCAGCCGCGTGCGCCTGGCCGACACCCTGGGCGTGCTGGACCCTTTCACCACTTACGAGGCGGTTGCACGCCTGCGGGACGCGGTGGACATCGAAATTGAAATCCACGCCCACAACGATCTGGGTCTGGCCACTGCCAACACGCTGGCCGCCTTGCGCGGCGGTGCCACACACGCCAACACCACGGTCAACGGCCTGGGCGAGCGTGCCGGCAATGCAGCACTGGAAGAAGTAGTGATGGGTGTGCGCCACCTGCACCACGGCGACACCGGTGTGGACACGCAGGCGCTGGTCTCGATCTCGCACCTGGTGGCGCGCGCATCCGGGCGCCAGGTGGCATTCAACAAAAGCATTGTGGGCGAGGCCGTGTTCACCCACGAGTCGGGCATCCACATCGACGGTCTAATGAAGAACGCCTCCACGTATGAGAGCTTTGACCCGTCCGAGCTGGGCCGCCAGCGGCGCACGGTGCTGGGCAAGCACTCGGGCTCGCAGGCGGTACGCCAGGCCTATGGGCTGCTTGGCATTGTGCTGGACGACGACGCGCTCACTGGCCGCGTGCTGGCACGCATCCGCGACCATGCCATGCGCGTCAAGCAAGAGGCCACGCCGGACGAACTGCGCAGTTTTTTGTTGGCATCGCTGGAGCGCACGGGCGCCCACAGCGGGGCCCTGGTGGCATGAGGCCGGACATGGACGCCCAAGACACCGCCCTGCCCATACCGGCACCCGCGATGGCACCGATGACCGCTTCACCGCGAACGGACAGACCGTCCTGGTGGTCGCTGGTCCGGGGCGACGTGCACTGTGTGCTGGCACGCGACCCGGCGGCCCGCAATCTGCTGGAAGCCTGGACCATTTACCCCGGCGTACACGCTATCGCCTTGCACCGCCTGGCCCATGCGCTGTGGATGCGCGGATGGCGCTATCTGCCACGCTGGATTTCCTTCTTGAACCGCTGGCTGACCCATGTGGACATCCACCCCGGCGCCCAGATCGGCCCGCGTTTCTTCATCGACCATGGCGCCGGTATCGTGATTGGCGAGACCGCCATCGTGGGTGATGACGTCACGCTGTACCACGGAGTCACGCTGGGTGGCACCAGCTGGCGCGTCGGCAAGCGCCACCCCACGCTGGGCAACCAGGTGGTGGTGGGGGCGGGCGCCAAAATTCTGGGGCCCATCACCGTGGGAGACCGCGCGCGCATTGCCGCCAACTCGGTGGTCATTGACGCGGTTCCGGCGGACACCACTGTGGTCGGCATTCCCGGCCGTATGGTGGCGCCCAGCCGGCGCTCGACGCATGGCTTTGACCTGGACCACCACCTGATTCCCGACCCGGTTGGCAAGGCCATCGCCTGCCTGCTGGAACGCGTTGCCCAGCTGGAGCTGGCACAAACAAATATTGCTCTCGTTGCCACGCCCGATGCGCCCTGTGGCGCTTGCGATGACCACTGCACGGAGTCCGGCTTCAAGCGCCCCCTCGTTCCCTCAGCAACCCTGGAGTAGCCACCATGGAAACTTTTCTTCAACAACTCAAGGCACTGTCCTCCGCCGAGGATTTCCTGCAGTATTTTGGCGTGCCGTTTGACCAGCATGTGGTCAACGTCAGCCGCCTGCACATCCTCAAGCGCTTCTTCCAGTACATCCGCCAGGAGAACCTGCTGGCGCAGACGGACGAGATTGGCCTGTTTACCCAATACCGCGCGCAGCTGGTCAAGGCCTACGGCGATTTCGTCAAATCGACGCCAGCGCAAGAAAAGGTGTTCAAGGTATTTCAGGACGTCAACGGCCGCCAGCACGTGACGCTGGACAGCCTGAAGGCATCGCTGCCACAACGCGTTGCGGCATGACCCCCCTGAGCCGCTACGCGTCTTCGTAACGCCATCGCCCATTCAAGCCCGCTGAAAGGATTTCGCTATGCACATCGTCGTTTGTATCAAGCAGGTTCCGGACTCGGCGCAGATTCGCGTCCACCCGGTCACCAACACCATCATGCGCCAGGGGGTGCCGGCCATCGTCAACCCCTATGACCTGTTCTCGCTGGAGGAGGCGCTTCGGCTCAAGGACAAGTTTGGCGGCAAGGTCACCATGCTGTGCATGGGCCCCCCGCAGGCCGAAGAGGCGCTGCGCAAGTGCATCAGCTTTGGCGCCGATGACGCCGTGCTGGTGACCGACCGCGCCTTTGCCGGTGCCGACACCCTGGCCACGTCGTACGCGCTGGCCGCTGGCGTGCGCCAGATCGCCAAGGAGCAGGCGGTGGACATCGTATTCACCGGCAAGCAGACGATTGACGGCGACACCGCCCAGGTGGGCCCCGGCATCGCCAAGCGCATGGGGCTGCAGCTGCTGACCTACGTGTCGCGCATTGTGGAGGTCGATGAGGAAAGCCGCACCATCACGGTGGAGCGGCGTGCCGAAGGGGGAGTGCAGGTGCTCAAGACTGCCTTGCCCTGCCTGATCACGATGCTGGAGAACACCAACGAGATGCGCTTTGCCAACCTGCCCGCCATGATCCACGCCGCCGCCTACCCGGTGCGCAAATGGAACAAGGAACAGGCCGGCATTGAGGACCTGGAAAAGATCGGCCTGAAGGGCTCGCCCACCGTGGTCAGCAAGGTTTTTGGCCCAACACCGCGCACGGAGAAGGTCGAAATACTGGATCTGGAAACCTCCACGCTGCGCGACGTGTCGCTCAATCTGCTGCAAAAAGTCTTCACGCGCCACCCGACGCTGGAAGCTGACCTGTTGATGAAGGAAATGCAATGAAGCTGCTCCCCCCCGTTGCTTGCTCACTGCGTGTAGCCGCGTCGCAGATCACATCACGTATTTTGGAGAACCGCCATGTCTGCTGAACCCACTGCACCTGTCAAGCGCCCGGCCGGGCGTGGCCGCAACACGGAACTGCCGGAACATCTGAAGGCCTACAAGGGCGTCTGGGTGTTCCTCGAACACGACCGGGGCCATGTGCACAGCGTCTCGTGGGAACTGGTGGGTGAGGCCCGCAAGCTCGCTGATACCCTGGGCAGCACGGTCAGCGTGGTGGTGCTGGGCGGCACCGACGAGGCACTGGAAAAGTTCGCGGCCGAAGCCTTTACCTATGGCGCGGACAGGGCCTATATCGTGCACGACCCGGTGCTCAAGGGCTACCGCAACGAGCCTTTCACCAAGGGACTGACCGATCTGGTCAACAAGTACCAGCCCGAGATTTTGCTGCTGGGTGCCACCTCCATGGGCCGCGATCTGGCGGGCTCGGTGGCCACCACGCTGCTCACAGGTTTGACCGCGGATTGCACCGAGTTGCGCATTGATCCCGTATCCAAAGCGCTGGCCGCTACACGCCCGACCTTTGGTGGCTCGTTGTACTGCACCATCATGACGCTGGCCTACCGTCCGCAGATGGCTACGGTGCGCCCTAGGGTCATGTTGATGCCAACGGCAGATGCCAGCCGCACCGGCGATATCGTCCAGGACACCCTGGGAATGGTTGAGACCGAGATCGTAACCAAGCTGCTGGACTTCATTGCCGACGCCAACAGCAACAAGATCAACCTGCCCTATGCCGACGTCATCGTCAGCGGCGGCAAGGGATTGAAGAACCCCGAGAACTTCAAGCTGGTGTTTGAGCTGGCCCGTGTACTCGGCGGCGAGGTGGGTGCCACACGCCCCTGCGTGCAGGCTGGCTGGGTGGAGGCGGACCGCCAGGTCGGGCAGACCGGCAAGACGGTACGGCCCAAACTCTACATCGCCGCTGGCGTGTCGGGTGCCATACAGCACCGGGTGGGTTGTGAGGGCTCCGACGTGATCGTGGCCATCAACACCGACCCCAATGCGCCCATCTTCGAATACGCGCACTACGGCATCGTCGGCAACGCCATGCAGGTGTTGCCCGCGCTGACACAGGCCTTCGCCGCCCACCTGGCGCTGCGCTACCGCCAAGTTGCCTAAGGAGAGCAGAATGAAAAAACCATCCCAATTTGATGCCATCGTGGTCGGTGCCGGTCCCTCCGGCAATGCCTGCGCCTACACCCTTGCCAAGGCCGGCCTCAAGGTTTTGCAGATCGAGCGCGGCGAATACCCGGGCAGCAAAAACGTGCAGGGCGCCATCCTGTACGCCAAGGCGCTGGAGGAGATCATTCCCGACTTCCGCGACGACGCGCCGCTGGAGCGCCATATCATCGAGCAGCGCATGTGGTTGCTGGACGACACCTCGTTCGTGGGCACGCACATCCGCAGCGAGGAGTACAACAAGCCTCCGTACAACCGCTACACCATCATCCGCGCGCAGTTCGACAAGTGGTTCAGCTCCA
>CAZMXB010000016.1:0-33398 GCA_964569855.1 uncultured Rhodoferax sp. | reverse complement strand
GCCTGCGTCAGCGTTTGTTTGCGTGCCGTCAGGGCTTCATAGACGGATTCACGTTTGGTGGCGATGTCGGCCAAGAAATTTTCTTGCTCGGCAAAGCGGCCTTCCAGTTCTTCCAGTTGGGCCAGCAGGCGGGTCAAGGCCTCGTCGCATTTCTCGGGGCTGTCGGCAAAATCCAGCGCGTTTTCCACCGCCTGGCCAAACAGCTTGAGCTGCGCCAAAAACTCCGCCGCCGCCTCGTGTGAGCCCAGCGCCTTGCGGCGGCTGCGGGCATCGGCACGCAGGCGGTTGATGTCGGTGTACAGCGCGGAGATGCGTTCCAGAATCGTGGTGCGTTGCACCGCGTCGCCACCGGGTAGGCCGCCTAGTTGTTCGGTCAGCAGGTCCAGCCCGGCGGCGGTCTCGTCCAGGCCATCTAGAATGATTTGCAGGCCCTGGCTGGTGGATGCCTGCACCAGATCGGCACTGAGCTTAGTCAGACTTTGGCGGTGGCTCGCAAAGGCCCCCTCATCGGCCAAGAAGACCATGGCACGTTCGCCAACGCGTTGCTGCTCGGCCACCAGTTCCGTGTGCATGGCCTCGATGCGGGGCAGGTCGGTGTAGCGTAATTCCTTCAGCGTTTCCAGGTGGCCACGGCGTTCGCGCAGCCGGCCCAACGCGTGGATAAAGTCTTCGGGCTTGCGCCACAGCGTGCTGGCAATGTCGACCAGCAGTGTCTTTTGTTTGGTCTGTGCCTCGTCCAGCGCGCGCGCGGTTTCGCGGCGGATCTGCTCCACCTTTTCAAACTCGGCCAGCGTGGTGCGCGCGGCCTCGCTGCTGCGTTGCAGGTCTTGCAGCGCCGCACCGGCCTCGGGCTCGCTCAGCCAGAAGTAGGCATCGATGACGCGGGCACACTGGCGTATCAGGTCGTCATACGCGGCACGCGTGGGCGCCTGTTCTTGCACGGCGCGGGCAATGCCCATCATGTCGGCGACGCCACGCACCAGATCGGCATTGCCAATGCGGCCAAAGAAACCGGTGCCCAGCGTGGCGGCGCCTGCATGCTCGTCACTGGAGAACGGCGTCTGCCACAACTGCATGGGGTGCACACGGGTGGGCTCGCCCGGCCCCACCTGGAACACCAGCACCTTGCCATCGGCATACAGCGCATAACCATTGGCAACAATCGGTGCGGCCAGGCTCTTGTCGATCAAGTTGTAGGTGAACAGCGCATAGTGACCGGTAGCCGCCTGGTAAAACACATACAACACGTCCTCACCATTGGGCGAGCGCAGCATGCGTTTGAAGCGTAGGCTACTGCCCACGTCGGCAGGCAATTCAAAGTGTTTGAACTCACCCGACTGCAGGTAGTAGCCACCGGGGAACACGATGCCGTGGTCCTCGGGCAACTGCACACACGACAGGCCCAGTGCGTCGATACGTGCCACCTGCTGCGTGCGCTGGTTGAACACCAGGTAGCGCGTGCTTTGTTCGCGATAGGGCCGTATGCGCAGCAGTATCAACTGGCCCAACTTGGCGTAGGCCACTTCGGCATCGGTCAGCGATTGGTTTCTGTCTTCCACCGGCTCGCTGTAGATGCCCAGCCCGCTTTCGGTGTTGTTCTCGATCTTGACCGTCAGGTCGCCGCCCACGGTCTCCACAAACACCGTGTCCAGAATGCTGATGTGTGGATGGCGGCCTTCCACGTGGTCTTCGCGCGTGGTGGGTGTCCATTCAAAGTCGTGGCTGGGAGGCAGTGCAATGTCGCGCTCGCCCCGGTTGTCGATGTATTGGAGTGCGCCGTCGGTAGCCAACTGCCAGCGGAACACGCGCACATCCTGCACCTGCTGCCCGATCTGGAACGAAGCCAGTAGCTTGCCTTGCGTGATGCGCAGTTGCAGCAACTGGGCATTTTTGTAGTACGCGTACAGCTCTTTGAAATCAGACGCAAAACGCGTATCTTCCAGAAAACTGCCGGCCAGCGGGAGCGCCTCCAGCTCAGGTTCACCATCGTGTGCCGCCAGCCGGTACAGGCCAAACACATCGCTGACGCTGGTTTCCTTGCGCAGGCCTATGAACACGTTGTAGCCAAACAGCAACTGGTCACCAATACGCACAATGTCGCGCGCCACGCAGTTGTTTTGCGTGCGGGCACGGGTGCGCAGCACCAGAGACTGTTCGGACTTGCCAAACTCGGCCACCCGCGCAGTGTTCAGGGCCTGCGCCTTGGTGCGCAGCGCCTCGCCGTGTGCGCTCAGGCGTGTCTTCAGCAGCTCATAGCTGCCGCTGGCGGCTACCAGGTTTTCGGTCTGCTCGGCAGGTGCGGGATCGATGTCGGCGGATTCCATGGAGCCCGTTAGCCAAGTGTTGGTGGTGTCTTCATGCCAAATCTTTCGACTTTAGACGGCCTTGTTGCCGCCTTTGCCATCTTTGCCGGTCTTGTTCAGCAAGGAGGCAATCGCCAGGTCCTTCAGCTCGGTGGATGAATCGCCCAACGCGCCCACCAGGCGGCCCACGTCGTCCACCATGTTGCGGTCCCCATTCAAGTGGTCTTTCAACGCGATCTTCAGCGTGTCACTCTTGGCGATGGCACCGTCTATGCCTTTGCCCACCGCCAGTGCGTTGACAAAACTGTCGAAGTAGCTGCCGTCGCCGCCCACCATTTCGATCTTGGCATTGGCTAGGGCCTTGCCCAGCACCTCGGCCTGTTCCTTGGCGATGGCCATTTGCGCCTCGATGCCCTTCAGGGTTTCGGTGTGCAGCATTTCCAGGCGCATACGGAACTCTTCGTGGTCGCGGGTTTCGGGGCTCATGGCCTTCATGGCTTCGAACTTTTCGCGCAGGCCCTTGGCTTCGGCGGAGAAGCGGGCTTGCACAGTCTGGGCGTCGGCGTCGCCCACTTTGATCGTGGCTTCGGCACCGGCGGTGCGCACCTGCACCTCGGCCAGGCCCAGTTTCTCTTTGCCCAGTGCTTCGGCGTCAAACTTGGCCTTCATGCCACTGGCTTCGGCCAACGAGGTGGCTTCTATCACCTGGGCTTCGGCCATGCCTTGTTTCTGCTTGGCGTCGGCGGTGACGGTCATCACCCGCGCGGCGGCCAGGCCGGGCGCAGCGCCTATGGCCTCCATGCCTTCGGCCTCGCGTTTTTTTGACTCGGCATTTTTCTCGGAGACCTTGAGATGGGCGTCGGCCAGCGTGATGTCTTCCGTGGCCTTGTGGCGTGCCCGGCGCTCCTGTGCCTCGGCGGACTTCACTTCGGTAATCATCTTTTGCTCGGCCTCGCCCTCGGCCAGGATGATGGTGGACTTCTTGTTGCGCTCGGCCTCAGCCACCATGCGCAGTTCCTTGATGGCCTCTTCCTGCTCGGCCACGGTGCGGTCAACCACAATGCGCTCGCGGATCACGTCGGCAATGGCTTTTTTCTGCACTTCCAGCGCACGTTCCTTGTCGATCTTTTGCAGGGCCACTTCTTTCTCGCGGTCCACCACTTCTAGTTCGCGTGCGCGGGTGACCTTTTCTTCTTCAATTGCCACGGCGCGTTTGCGGTTGTTCTCGGCGACTTCTTTCTCTCGCTGCGAGTTCTCGCTTTGCACGGCCACCAATTGCTCACCTTGCAGGCGGGCCATTTCGGATTTGGTGCGTTCCTCGGCTTGCACCTTGGCGGTTTCCGCTTCTTCGCGCGCACGTACCGAGGCAACCTCACGACCCTGGCGGGCCTGGGCGTCGGCCGCCTGGCGGTCCAGCTCCAGCATGGTCTCTTGTGTCTCTACATTCTTTTTCTTGATCTGCATCTCTTCGTTGCGGCGCAGCTCGTTGGTGCGTACGCTTTCCACCGCCGTCAGCTCGGTGATTTTCTTGATGCCCTGGGCGTCCAGGATATTGCTGCCATCCAGCTTGGACAGCGGCGTTTGCTCCAGGTAGTCGATGGCCGCATCTTCCAGCACATAACCCGACAGGTCGTCACCAATCTGGCGGATGATCTCGTCGCGGAAATGGTCACGCGCCTGGTACAGGTCGACAAACTCCATGGACTTGCCGACCGTCTTCAGCGCCTCGGAGAACTTGGCTGAGAACAGGTCTTCCAGCGCGTCCTGGTTGGAGGCGCGTTCGCAACCCACGCCCTGGGCCACCTTCAACACGTCTTCGGCGGTCTTGTTGACGCGCACAAAAAACTTGACCTTGATGTCGGCGCGAATATTGTCTTTGCAGATCAGGCCCTCGCGGCCCGAACGGTCAATCTCGATGGTCTTGACGGAAATCTCCATCAACTCGGCCTTGTGGATCACGGGGTAGACCATGCAACCGGTGAAGGTGACCGTGGGCTCTGCGCGCATGGTGTTGACGATGAGTGCGTGGCCCTGCTGGATCTTGCGGTAGAACTTTGCGAACATCGCAAAGAGCACGAAGACCAGGACGATCAGCGCGGCGGCCGAGATGAGGATTGGCTCCATGAGAGAACTCCCTGTGAGAAAAAGCGGGTTGCTTGGGTGAAAAGAACGGGTGGCCTTTGACGTCAGGCAGCGCAGGGCGGTGCTGTCATCCGTCGGCCTCTATGCGGTAACGTGCGGTCTTTTCTTCATAAGCGGTGATGCGCGCCATGCTGCCACGTGCAAGCGGGTTGGGTGTATGTGCCCAGACCCGGATGTTGATGTTGGCGCCGCGTTGCGACACTTCGGCCCGGCCGCTTTTTTCGTCCACGGTTTGCGTCAACACCTTGCAGTGTTGACCCACCAGCGACGCATTGCTGATGGCAGCGTGGGTGACAAACAGGCCCCGCAGGGGTTTGAGGATGCGTGCGGCAATCGGCACGGCCAGGGACACACTGGCCAACGTCAATAACGTGCCACCAACATACACGGGGATGGAGCCAGGCAACAGCGCCAGGAGCCACATGGCACCCAAACAAGTCAATGTCCACGACAGCAACACCAACAGGCTCACGACGATGGACAGCGGTACGCCTTGCAGGCCAAAGGCCACGATGATGCCCGCCAGGCTACCCAAATCAGGGTCGGTCATCGAGGGGTCAATATCAATATCGGCTTCACCGGTGTCGAAATCGACCAGACCCAACAAGGCCAACGCCCAGTAAAACGCTACAACACCCAGCAGGGTAGTGAAGATCGCTGTGGGGAATGCGATCACGGCATCCAGAAAGCTGACCATGTGTCTCCCTTCTTTGAAGTGCTGCCGTTGACGCTCACCCCAGGCGCGGGGGATTAAACTTTTCTTGCAGAAACTGAGAGTGGTTCAAAAACGCCTGCGCATCCTGTGTGGCCAGGTCTTCGCTCAGTTGCAGGACCTTGGCGTTGAGCTCGTCCAGGGTGGCGGTAAAGGTCTCTTGCGCAGTGTGGCCGTTGGCCAGGCGCTTGCTCATCGCAAACTGCTGCGGAATCGACAGGTAAGTCTTGAGCGCGTCGGGCAGATAACTCAGTGCGATGTGCCGCGCATGAAAGCTCTCTTCGAGCGACAGATGGCCTTTGCTGCGTTCCCACTGGTCCAGCAATGCAGTCAGCTGTTTGCACAAATCCAGCACCTTGCTTTGCAGGCTGGCCGGCAAACGGTTCTGCGGGTTGTGATCGACCAGCTGGCGCACTGCATTCAGCGCGGTCAGCATGCTGGTGCGCGCGTCGCCCTGGTCTTCAAACTCAAGTGCGTCCCATGGCGTGCCGGAAAAGTTGGGAAAACCGAACCACATACCGCCCACGCCAAAGCCGGCTGCGTAGCCCACCAGGGCCAAGGCTCCTGCGCCCACCTGCGTCAGACCCAGGCTGCTGAGAACCAGCGCGAGGGTCGACAGTCCTATGCCCCCCCAGTTGGCGGGGGACTGCAGGAAATTGCTGATCTTGTTCATGCTTGGTGGCTGCAACTGTGCGTCGGATTTCTATTGGTAAGCCCGGATGTCCTTGAACACGCTGTACAGCGATGCCTTGCGTGCATCAAAAACACGCCCGCCTGTGGTAGCCACCAGTTCCTTTAGCGCGGCTTCGTTGGCTTCACCAAACAGCACCATGAAGACCGGAATAGCCCGCACGTCTTCGGGCAGCGCGGCATACGCAGCCTTGAACTGCGCCATATCGCGGCCCTTGTTGACCTCACCATCGGTAAAGGCCACCACCGAATACTGGTAGCCGGGGTTCTTCTGGCGCTCTTCGTTCATATTGACGAGGGCTTGAAATACCGCGTCATACAGCGCGGTGCCACCGTTCATGCGCAGGCTGTCGGCAAAGTCACGCACCTGTCCCAGCACCTTTTGTTTGCCTTCGGAGTCAGCCGCCAGGGTTGCCAGACCCTTGCCGCTCACACCGCCTTTTTGCACACCAGGCAGCTGGAAATACACGGGGGCATAGACCTGCTCGGAGAACGGCAGCATCCAGACCTTTTCGCGACTTGTCAGGCGGGCTATGCGACCAGTCAACGACGCATCATCACCGGCAATGTATTGCAAGGCTTCGACCAACTGCTGGCGTCTGCCGTTCTGGTTCATGCTGCCACTGACATCCAGCACGAAGGTGGACGCAATGGGTGTGCGGAATTCGTTCAGGTAGGCGTTGATCAGGCCATCGGCCAACGCCCGGTCGGTGGAGAAGGGCAACTCCACCAACATGCTGTCTTGCGGAAACAGGCTGGCCTGGGCCTTGGCTACTTCGCCGTTGACGGGCCTGCGCAAGGTGGTTTTGGCCAGCCAGGTCTGGGCGGCATCGCCTTTGAGGTAAGCCACCACTTTTTGGTATTGCTCACGCTTGGCGTCGTCCAGCAGCATCAACGGGTAGTCGGCAGTGGCTACACCTTCAAATGGGTAAATCAAGGTCAGTTTTTCCTTCAGTTTGCCGGACTGGTTGAGCGACAGCAGCCAGCTCTCATAGTTGATAAAGGCATTGACCCGCGTGTTCTGCTGCTCGATGAATTTTTCACTCAGGTAGCTGCTGTTGTCGCCCACCAGTTTGTAGCCTTTGATAAAACCTGCAATGGCAGCGCGGTCCACGTCGGCAGCGGTCAGCGCCTCGGACTTTTGTGCGGCGGAAGCCACCACGCCCATCAGGGCCATAAAGCCCTGGTTGCTGGTGGCCGGGTTGGATAACGCGTATTTAAGCTGGCCGCTCTGTGCGGCCTTGGCGATGGTGTTCCAGGTGACCTTACGGGCAACTTCAGGTTGGTCCCAGCCCAGCACCTTGGCCTGGCTTTCGCTGACACCCACCACCACGGGCGACAACATGATCTTTTCCTGAAGCTTGACGCGGGCCTGGCCTTGCGGGTCCGAAAGCAGGTACTTGGCATTGGCAAACCAGGCCGCATCGGCCTTGGCTTGGCCGGTCTGCACGGCCTCGGTGCTCTCCATGGTGCCGCCAAACCTGAAACGCAGTTTGACCCCGGTGGCGTCTTCCACCATTTTTTCCAGTGGCTGGGCGTCCTTCAGGTCGCTGGTGGCCAACACGGTGAAGGTGTCGACCACTGCAGCGGGTGATGGCGTGTTTTTGGTCGGCTCGGGCGGTTTCTCACAGGCTGCCAGGCCCATGGCCGCCAATAGCACCCAGGCCCAGCGGCCCAGGGTTTGTGTCTTGTGTGGTTGTTGCATGGTGGTGCCCTTTAATTTACTGCGCCATTTCGCGCGTGATGACGTCAATCATCTCGGCCATGATGTCGAAACTCGGTGGGTCGATGACCTGCGTCAGGCGTTCTTCCACGGCCAGGTTGGTGGCCTTGGCGACCTGCACAAAATAGGCGCTGTCAGCGATGCGGAAGCCAAAATCCACCGCGAGGCGTTGCAGCTCGGTGTTGGTGGACAACAACTCGCCCAGCTTTTTGGCCCGCGCACTGGTTGCCACAAACACCACCTTGTTGAACAGGGTGGGCTGTGGATAGATCAGCACCATGCCGGGGCTGAGTCCCTTTTTCGCCATCGCGTAACTGACGATCTGGTTTTCGTAGATCAGGGCCAAGGGAGTCTTGCCAATGCCGATCGAGACATAGTCGTCGAAGTTGCCATTGACGTAGTTTTCCTGGTAACCCTGGCGCTTGAACAGCCCCGCCACGGCCTTGGCAGACTTCTGTGCGGTATCCCGGTCAGTGACGATGTCGCCGCCGTTGAAGGCATAGGTGGTGAGCGCAAGATACATCGCAGCGGAGTTGCTTTTGCGTACATCGGTGGTGGAGACCAGCACACTTTTGTTCACCTCATAAGCGCCAGCGCCCTTGAGGTCTTTCCAGCGTTTTTTGTCCAGCATCAGCTGGGTCAGCTTGGCCAGGTCCGCATGCCAGACGCCGGGGCTGGCCTCGGTGGCCATGCCGTTCGCGGCCAGGATCTGTGCAATGGGTGCCCATGAGGCGATCACCATGGGGGTGTAAAGGGGCGAATAGACCGTGGTGGAAATATTGACTTTTTTTGCCGCATCACCAATCTGGTTGGCGGCTACCACGCCCGAAGAATAGAAAAAATCCGGCGTCTGTCCGGGAATGACCCGCGCCGCCATGTCGCGCGAACCAATGCGCTGCACGTTCAGCTTGAAGCCGTTGGCGGCCAGTGCCTTCTGCACCCGTGGATCCTGGAAGTAGGGCTCCACGTCAACCGCAATCAGGCCCGAGATTTCTTCTACCGGCACCGCGCCCGTCAGCTTGCCGGCCAGGCCGCTCAGACCGATGGTGCTGGACGCGTCTGACGCGGACTGCCGTCCGGTCTGGTACACCGAAAAATAGGCTGCTGCGCCAAAGACCGCCAACAGCCCCACCGTCACAATAACCTTGCCTGCTTTATTCATCGGCGCAGTATCGCGCAAAATAGGCAAACCATGAACGACTTGAAGAAGATCAAAAACTACGCCGTGGCCAAGGGGCCGGTGAACCGGCGCACCAGCGCTGCCACTCCTGAGACCAAACCGGTGGTGGCGAAGGCGGTGCTGCAGCGCGTCAGCATGGCACATGCCAAGCGTCGGTTGGGTACACCCCTTTCTCAGCGCCTGTTGGCTTCTGCAGATGCAGCGGCCCACGGTCAGTTACCGACTGCGACTGCCATTGTTCAAGCCATCGGCGGCACGGTTTGTGCCATGGGTGTCGGCCTGGGGGTGATACAGAGCTCGGCCTTCGTCATAGCGAGTAGTGCTGCAGCGCTGGGTGTAGTGGCGGTGTGGGCCGTATTGAGCCGCCGATCAAAACCTGCCGGCGCTGCGCAGCCTCGCATTAGCGCGCCCGACCTGGCTGACCCCGAAGCCTTGGCGCGGCTGGACGCGGTGATGGAAAAAATGGCAGCGCAAGCCCCACAGGCCACCGTTGATGGTCTGGCCCGGTTGAAGGAATCGATTGTTCGGTGCATGGCACTGGTGGAAGCCAGCGCGGAGGAGGGCGGTTTGGCCACCGAAGAGTGTATGTACCTGCGGGAAGCCGTGCGCCGCTACATTCCCGATTCGATCAATAGCTACCTGCAAGTGCCGCAGAAAGACCGGACCACCCTGGTTATTGATGGCAGCAAACCGGCGCTGGATTTGTTGCACGACCAGTTGCAGATGATTCAGCAGCAACTGGACACCCGCGAGGCCAAGTTAACCCAGATCGCGGGTGAAGCGCTGTTACGGCAACAGCGCTTCCTGGCCGCCAAGGCAAACTCACATTAAAGCTGGTTTCGCCGCCGGGCCGCCCCAAGGCGCAACGCGGCCCCCTCGGAGGGGGGCAGCGACCCGCGCAGCGGCGGACCGTGGGGGCTAGAGTGTCCCGGGCTTTGTCTCCGAGCCACCGTTGGCGGCGCGGTCCATCAAATCGGCTTCGTGTTTGTCACGCACGGTTTTCGCGACAGTGAAGGTGCTGCTGACCAGGAACAGCCAGCTCACCACCATAAAGCCTTTTTGCCAGTCGCCAATGTTCATGCGCCACAGGCCCCAGGCCGTCAGGCTGAAGGCTGCGGCAAAGGCGACCCACACCGTCATGACCCAGGATCCGGTGTCTACTTGCCCGTCGCGGTTGTCACGAATGGTTTTTGCCACGGCAAAGGATGCAAACAGGCAGAAGAACAGGCCAATGGCCAGAAACGCGCGGTCCAGTTCCTGGCCAGGCAGCATCAGCACACCAATCGCGCTGGCCCCTACGGCCAGGCCGAATGAGAGCCAGACCTGGGTGCGCCACCCGGCGGTGTCACGTTGCATTACATATTGCGTAGCCATAGAGATCCCCTGTTATTAATCGTGACATTCAAAGTGCAACCGGACCGCTGATGGCCTGCTTGGTGGCTTCGCGCGCCTGCTGTTGCCGGGTGCGGTCTATGTACTGGTCGGCCCGGGCCAGTTGCTCTTTCATCATGGCGTTGTTCTGGCCCATGACTTCAATCGATTTGGCGCGGAAATTATCCATGGCATCCATGGCGCGGAACGTCTGGTCGAACATTTCCTTGAGCTTCTCGATACCCAACAAGGGGTTTTGCGCGAACTCACCCGTTTTTTCAACATGGTTGCCCAATTGGCGCCCGGTCTCGGTTACCAGGTTGTTGATGGATGTGTTGACGCCCGACAGCATTTCCATGACCTGGATCTGGTTGCCGGTGGCGCGCGCCACGGTCTGCGCCACGGCCAGCGCGCTCATGCCGGTCGTGGCCACCCGGGTGCAACCGTTCATCATTTCGCGGCCCGTCTTCTTCAGTACGTCCAGCGCCAGATAACCATTGGTACAGACCGCCTGCTGTGTCATCATGTCCTGCAGGTTTTGCCGTGCGTAAAACAAGACCTCTTGCTGCAAGGCCTTGGCCTTGATCGGGTCCGTTGACTGCAAGGCATCAACCTTGGAGGCCAGTTTGGCGTCCAACTGTTCGGCAAAATAGATCGCTGCCGACAGTTTTTGCATGGCCTCCCACAACTTGGTGCGCGTTGCTTCGATGTCAACCACGTCGCGCTGCATGTCGTCGCGTGCGGCGTAGATTTGTTGCATGCTTTTTTGCAACTGCGTGCCTGCACTTTGGTATTTTCGAAAGTAGGATTGCAGCTTGTTGCCGTAAGGGATGATGCCCAGAAACTTTTGCGGCTGAAACAGGTCACCTTCTTTGCCTGGGTTCAGGTCATCCAGATGCCCGCGCATGTCTTGTATGGCTTTGAACGCCGAGGTGTCTTCAACACCTGCAAAATTGCGCTGCATGAGTCGCCCCTGCATCAGGCTGGCCGCCACCGACACTTCTTCACGGCCCAGTGCAAACGCGCTGTCAAGTTTGGCTTTGAAGGCCTCGCTTTGCACATCTTCTTTGAGCAGCCCGTCCATGAACCGATCCACCTGATCATCCACCGCAGTCTGGGTTTCTTTGGCCAGCGGCACCGCGCTTTTTGCGACCTCCATTGGCACGGGTTCCAGAACTTCAGGGGGCGCCAGGGTAAAACTGGGTGTGCTGACGACGGTGGTTTCGGCCATGGTTTGTTCCTGACTATCAAATGCTGTGGTCGCGTTTATACCAAAATGGCCCCGGCTCAGGATCGCGGCTTTGGTTGGGCCTCGGTCTCGCTTGCCAAAGCGCGGTGGCATTGCGATACTGCCGCCTTCTGGATCTAAGGGTTTTCATGGTGACCGTTGAGTTTGCAGCAAGCTTGCGTCGCCACGTGGAGTGTGCGACCCAAACGGTGGCGCCCGGCAGTTTGCGCCACGTGTTGGAGGCGGCGTTGCGGGCCGCGCCGGAACTGGCGCACTATGTCTTTGACGACCAGCGCTCTATACGCAAACACGTCGCCGTATTTGTGAATCGGCAGATGGTGCTGGACCGGGTGTGCCTGGACCAGGCATTGGTAGCAGGCGACCGGGTTTTGGTAATCCAGGCCTTGACCGGTGGTTAACAGAGTACAAAGGAGATTCCCATGAAAACCTTGTTGGTGGCGAGTCGCAAGGGCCTGATGGTGGTACAGGGCGGTGGGGCAGACTGGTCCATTGACGCGCATCACTTTGCGGGTGATCCGGTGACACAGGTGATGGTGGACCCGCGCAATGGTGACTGGTATGCTGCCTTGCGGCTGGGCCACTTTGGCGTCAAGATGCGCAAGAGCAGCGACCGGGGTGTGACCTGGAGTGAAATCGGTGTTCCCGCGTTCCCGATCAAACCCAAGGAGGGGCAGTGGGCTCAAGACCCGACACCATGGAATGTTGAAATGGTGTGGAGCATGGCAGCCGGAGGTGCGGCAGAACCCGGTGTGGTGTGGGCTGGGTGTATGCCTGCGGGCCTATTCAAGTCAACGGATGGAGGTGCCACCTGGCTGTTGAACAAACCCATGTGGGAAGACCCGCGGCGTTTGGGGTGGTTTGGTGGCGGAAATGACTACCCTGGCATGCATTCAGTGTTGGTCGACCCCAGGGACCCGCAACATGTCGCGTTGGCCATTTCCTGCGGTGGGGTTTGGCAGACCCGGGATGGTGGCGCCAACTGGACGTTGACTGCGGCGGGCATGAAGGCCGACTATATGCCGCCCGAGAGCGCCGAAGAACCCAATACCCAAGACCCGCACCGCATGGTGCAATGCGCCGCGCAACCCGACGTGTTATGGGTGCAACACCACTGCGGTATTTTCAGATCCACCGATGGCGGTCTGCAGTGGAATGCCATTGCCTCACCGGCCCCCTCAGGGTTTGGATTTGTGGTGGCTTGCGACCCGGTGGACCCGGCACGCGCCTGGTTTGTGCCAGCCCAGGCCGACACGCACCGTTACCCGGCACATGGAAAGATGGTGGTGACCCGCACGGACGACGCTGGCGAGACTTTTCAAAGCTATGAAGCGGGTTTGCCGCCCCGCCCGGCCTACCATCTGGTGTACCGCCATTGCCTTGAAGTCGCCACGGACCGCGTTTCTTTGGTCATGGCTTCAACGACGGGCGGTTTGTGGGTGAGTGGAGATGCGGGTGAGCAGTGGCACTGCATCTCCCGCGACCTGCCGCCGGTGGCAGCATTGGCCTGGGTAAATGGGGTATGAGTCAAGCCCGGTTCAGCCGCTGTTGCTGCAGCACCGGTCAATAGCCATCACTCAGAGCGGATCCCAAGTACTGCGTCAAATCTCCCACGTCAGCCGGGGCGGGCATGCCTGTCGGCTTGAAGTACAAAACGCGACCGTCCTTGACGGCAAGGTACTCATTGGTCGCGCTGTAGTAGCGGTAACGAATGCCGGCAGTGACCTGACTTGTGGGGTACTTGGGCAGGAGCTGATCGGGGAACCGGGCTTCCGCCCAATTGAAGACCCGGTCTTCGCTGCTCAACACCATGCCAGCTTTCCATTGCCGTAACAGTTGGCGCAGCCCCTCGGGCGGATTTTGCGGTTCGGTAGCTGCTGTTTGCGAGGTTTTGTTGACACCATGGCAGGATCCACACACCCGCACTTCACCGGGTTGAAAGGTCAGCCAATACCGTTCGCGCACGACCGGCGTCTGCGCGTTTGTCATCTGCCAGGTCATGGCCCTGCGGGCGGGCACCAGTGCGGCCATGGACCCATCCGGCGCAATCGCAACCGCTCCGGACACGCCGGTAAACGGATTGCTGGCGTTGGCATCGTGCATGACCTGCGCGATAACGCGGCGGCCGGCACGTGGTTCTGTAGTTCCGCCGATGCCGCGCAACTGGTCGCCCTGAAAGAACTGCATGTGGCTGACGTCGTAGACCTTGCCGGTTTTGGGCACCGCGCTGGCGCCACCGCGCACCCGCAATTGGTAGGGCTGTTGCCGGTCCGCTTTGTCGCGCTGGGTCACGTTCCGGCTTACCGCAATGGCCAAGTCCTTGCTTTTGAGCCAATCCCGAAACTGATTGACATCGACGTTTTCCTCAGAAAAGACCTGCGCCTCGGGCGCGGGAATCGCGGCGTGTTGGGTTTTGCCGGGGCGAACGCGCGGCTTCAATTCAACCGGGTTGAGCTCCCACAGCGGGCCGTTGTAGCTCACCAAGGTGTCTGGATCCCAATAACTGATGTCCTTGGTAATGCCCTGGGTCAAGGCCTCCCCCGCACGGACGTAGCCACTTGCATCCGCCTGGAGCAACTTCAGGCGAAACGCATAACGTGAGCCCGGCGCTGCGGTATTCCCGGTGTTTTTATCCGCTCGTGTTTCATCGGTGTGCACCGCCAATAACTGCCCATTGGACAAGGGCAAAGGCTCACGGTAGAGCCCGGTATGGGTCGCCGATGCTGCCGCCGCCTCGTCCGTTGGAAACGCAGTTGCCGGGGCGGTCACCCAGGTGATGCCCATGGTGTCCGGGTTGTCGGTCGGGGCGCCATTGATCTTGATAATTTGGCCGGCCGCATGGGTACCAAACTCGGGCGCGCTGGTGCCAAAAAAGAGGCCGGGCTGCGTGGGGTCTTCGCGGATTTGCAACATCGAGTCATTTTGCAGTCGGGCTTTGGTGGGCGTGAATCCGTAGACCAGGTTTTTGTCGTCCAGAAAGCTCTGCGCGCCATAGCCCCCCAATTCGTGGCGGCCAACGTGGTTCAGGGTTTCCTCGGCGCTGCCGTCCTGGTTCAGCATCCACGGGAAAAACTGGTTGAATCGCAGGCCGCTGACGGTTGGAGTATCGGCGCGGGGCTCGGGGAAGACCTCGGTGCGGATGTTGAGCCGCGCCGCGTGTGCCGTTTCGTCACTGTAGTTGAAGGTGCCATAGCTGTAGTCGCCAGTCACCTCTGCCTCGGCGTCACTATCGGCTTGCTGGTCACGTTGCAGGTGGTCCCAGCGGGTGAAGATCACGCGGCCAAAACTATCAATCGTGGGGCTGAATGCTCCGGATGGTGTGTGGTTCAGCAAAGCCAGGTCGCCCGATGCCGGGTCCAGACTCCACAGCCCGGTGACGGTTGGTGCTTCTTCATACTCGTCGAGTTGGGGGTACAAATGCAACTCGCCATTGCGGGGGCGGTCGCTGGTGAAAATGATGCGGTCGTCACTGCCGTAGACCGGGCTGATGTTGTTGTAGCCCGTTGGCTGGTTGGCGACTTTGCTGATGACGGGTGTGTCATTCGGTCCCAGGCCCCGCATTTCGTAGAGTTGCCACACATAGGTCTTTACTTCGTAGCGCTTTCTGGGTGCCCCCACTACGGCGCTAAAAACAACTTTGCTGGCATCCCAGCTTGGAGAGGGGTCGCGCACAGCGATGGCATTGGCGCCCTGCATGCCCGTGGGGCTAAGGCCCGCTGCCTGTGTGAGGTTCTTGAGCGCGCCGTTTTCGTAGCGAATCCACAGGTCTCCTCCGCGCCCGGCCAAGGACAGGTCACCCCTGTGGTTGCCAAAGACGGCGGTAACGGAGGTGAAGTCGGCGGGTACCGGGACCTGCGTGACAAACAGGATCGGATACGGCGTAGTAACCAGACCGGCACCATGAACGGCGACATGCCAAATCAGCAAAGCGGCGGATGCAAGAGCGCTGCGCATCAAAGTCTCCTGTTGTTCGGTTTGAAGGTGGTCAAGGCGACGCGCGCCAAGGGCGCATGGTGGCATAAACGCCAATGACAACTTCCGTGAATTGAAAGCGCTTGTAACCTTCAATGCGTCGCCCCGTCCTTTCCAAACGGCCGGGTTGCACTTTTGAGTGGTGCGCGACTGCGCGATGAAAGTCCCTAGAATGAATGTGACCACTGTCGAGCTCCCGGGATTAACACCTTCTATATCCGTTTGGACGATGCAGTGCAGGAGAAAAAGCCATGCTGAAGATACACCCCGAGAACGACTTCGAACTGATGTTTGAGTCCGCCCCGATCTCCCTGTGGCTGGAAGACTACGGCGCCTTGAAACGTTTGTTTGACAATTGGCGCGATGCCGGAGTGACCAATTTGACGACCCATGTCTCTCAATCGCCCGAGTTGCTCAACCAATGTGCAGCGTGTCTGAAAGTGATCAAAGTCAATCGACAAACGCTCAAGGTATTCGCGGCGAAAGACCAGGACGAATTGGTACAGCGCTTGCCCGAGGTTTTCCGTGATGACACATTGGGGCAGATGCTGTCGGAGCTTCAGTTTTTGTGGCAAGGTCAATTGGAGTTTTCCAACCGCACCGTGAACTATGCGCTGGACGGTCGCCGCATTGATGTGCAGATCCATGTGCGGGTCCTGCAAGGCTATGAAAACACCTGGGAACGTGTGATGGTGTCGCTGGAAGACATCACCCAGGCGACGCATGCCCAGCACAAGCTGTCCACCAGCGAGCACTATGCGCGCAATTTGTTTGACTATTCGCCAGTATCCTTGTGGGTTGAAGACTTCAGTGGTGTCAAGCGCCTGTTGGATGAGGCCCGCGCACGGGGCATTCGCGACTTTCGCGTGTTTATCAGCGTGCACCCGGACTTTGTCAGCCGCTGCGCGGCGGAGATCAGGGTGATCGATGTCAATCGACAAACGTTATCGATGTTTGCTGCCAAGAGCCAGGAGGAGTTGTTGGGCAAGCTCGAGCTGGTGTTTCGCGATGAAATGCACGAGTCATTCGCCGAACAGCTGATAGACCTGTGGGAAGGCAAGACGGTGCAGATGCGTGAGGTAGTGAACTATTCCCTGAGCGGGGAGTTGATCAACATCCACATGCAGTTCGCGGTACTGCCCACCCACCAGGCCAGCTGGGATTTGGTGCTGGTCTCGCTGATTGACATCACGGCACGCAAAAAGGCCGAGGCCTATCTGGAATACCTTGGCAAACATGATGCCTTGACCCGTCTGCGCAACCGGGCGTTTTACATTGATGAACTGAACCGCATCTCGCGCAAGGGGCCATGGCCACTTACGGTGATGGCGATGGACCTCAACGGATTAAAACGGGTGAATGACTCGGAAGGACACGCCGCGGGTGACGCCCTTTTGCGCCGCGCGGGCGAAGTCCTGGCCAGCGCCACAGTTGGGCAGCCCTATTGTGTGGCCCGAATTGGTGGCGACGAATTCATTGCCCTGCTGCCAGGCAGTGACGAACGCCTGGCCACCGGTTTGCAGGAGCGTATTCAATCGATGATTGAAATGAACAACCAGTTCTACCCCGGGGAACGCCTGAGCATGGCGATCGGCATCGGTTCAGCGCTTTCGGCAGCGACCGTGGAGGCCGCCCTGCTCGAAGCAGACCAGGCGATGTTTCGCAACAAGACACAGTACTACGAAGATGCCAAGCTGGAGCGCCGCCGCACGGAGCATTAGTCTCAGCGGATCTTGGCGGCCTCGACTTCCATCTGGGTGACCAATTCGTCCATTTGGTCCAACACCGACTGAACCGTTTCACGTTGCGTCAAATCGACGCCCGCCTTTTGCAGCTGCTTCATAGGTTCGTCATTGGACCCACTCTTGAGCAGGTTCAGATAACGATCCGTTGCCGCGGCGCGCGCCGCCGGGGCGCCGGTGGTCATGTCCTTGAACAGCTTGGCGGATGAAGCAAAGCAGGTGGCGTACTGGTAGACGTAATACGGCGAATTGAAAAAATGCGAAATACGGCTCCACGTGTATTTGTAGGCGTCATCCACGGTCACGGCATCGCCGTAATAGGTCTTCATCAAATTGAGGTAAATGTTATTCAGCGCTGACGCAGTAACGGGTTGACCTTGCTCTACCAGTTTGTGGGCTTGCATCTCATAGTCGGCGAACAGAACCTGGGTGTAGAAGGTTCCAACAATGGAATCAACCGCATGTTGCAGCAACAAGAATCGTTCCTTGGCATCGGTACGGGTCTCCAGCATCTTGTTGAGCAGGAAACGCTCATTGGTAGTGGACGCAACCTCCGCAACAAAAATCGTCGGGCCCGAAGTCACGAAGGGTTGTGTCTCGAAAGACAAAACGCTGTGCATGGCGTGGCCACCTTCATGTGCCAGCGTAAACAATGCAGACAGGGTGTCATTGTGATTGAGCAGCACGTAGGGCCCCACGCCATAGACACCCGCGTTGTAGGCACCGCTGCGTTTGCCGTCGTTCTCAAAGACGTCAATGCGCCCGCTATCAAGAAATGCCTTGTATTTGGCTCCATAGTCTGCCCCCAGCGGCGCGACCGAGGAAAGAATCAGATCCTTCGATTCGTCGTACGGGTAGGACCGCTCGGTCTTGAAGAGGGGGATGGAGCCATCGTACAAGTGGTAGGTCTCCAGGCCCAACAGGCGCTTGCGCAGTTTCATGTAGCGTTGCAGCGGTGCGGTGCCGTTGCGCACCGTGCTGACCAATGTCTGCAACACCACAGGAGGAACCGCATTGGCGTCCAGTGCTGCTTCCATGGTGCCCGGGAAGTTTCGTGCCTGTGCGGTGAACCAGTCGCGCTGCAATACGCCGTTGTAGATTGCTGCGTAAGTATTGGCAGTGGCCGAGAAAGCCCCGATGTAGGCGTCAAATGCCTTGGCACGGTCGGCCTGGTTGTAGTTGGTTTGCAGCACCGATTGGTAGGTGCCGTGGCTCAGGGTAATCTCCTTGCCATCCGATAGTGTGACCTTGGGGAATTTGATGTCCGAGGTGCTCAATTCCTGATAGGCAGCCGTCGGAGTCTGGTTAAAACGCGTGGCGTAAGACAGCAACTTTTCACCTTTGGCATCCAGTACATGCGCCTGCTGACGGTATTGCTCCAGAATGCCAAAGCGATAGGGCGCCAGGGCCGGGGTTTGCGCAATCCACTTTTCCATCTTGGCTTTGGGCACCTGCAACAGTTCAGGTGCGAACCACGACGTGGCGGTATCAAACTTGGCAAACACAGCACCTACGCGTTGAAATTTCCCGGCGATGTCCTGGTTGCGCGTGTCGATATCACGCTGCAGTTGTGGGTAGCGGTATACGCGGTATTGCAGCACACCAATTTCGTCGAAGGCCTTGTAGGCCTTGACAACGGCCGCGGGGCCGCTGGCCAGGCTGCCTTTGAGTTTGGCAAAGGCGTCCATCTTGGTTTCCATATCCTTCATGCCCGCATCCCACGCGTCCCAGTTTGGGTAGATCGGGGAAAAATCCCATTGGTAGCGGGCTGGAATTTCGGACCGCACCCGCGTTTCCGGCTTTGCCGCAGCCAGTGCGTTAGCTGCAGTCACCAGGGAAATCGCGCCAAACAGCGCGCTGAGAACCATTGTGTTGGGGAGCAGTTTCATGGCAAAGGGTATCCTTGTATCGGATGGAAAGAAATAAAGTTGGGCAGTGTAAGCTCGCGCCGACCGTTCGGATATGTCGCTCATCATCGACCCATTCCACGCCGCATGGTTCCCGGATAATCGGGCACATGTCTGTTGCACCCATTCCGTCCGCCCGACTGCCCGCGCACTGTCCCAACTGTCAGGCGCCAGTGCATGGTCCTTTCTGTGCCCAGTGTGGTCAGGAGACGGTTATAGAAATCCTTAGGCTGCGTGACTTTTCGCACGAGTATTTCCAGCACTTCGTCACGCTGGAAGGACGGCTGTGGCGCTCGCTCTGGCTGCTGGTGTCACAACCCGGTCAATTGACACTCGAATTTATCGCAGGAAGGCGCAGGCGCTATGTGCGCCCGATTCCCCTGTACCTGAGCTTGAGTTTTTTGATGTTTCTGCTGCTCACGTTTTCAGCCCCGGACACGTTGCTGCAACTTGACGGTCCCGTGGAAGTGGCAGCGACGTCGGCGCCAGCGCAAGCGCCTAGCACCGAAGGGCGAAGTGGCGCGGCGCTGGACAATCGATCCGACCTCGAAAAAATAGGGCTTGTCGTCGAAAAACTACCAGCCTGGCTCAGGCCGCTGGGCAAGCGTTACCACGAGTCAGCCCAACGGTTCCAGAAGGACCCCCAGGGCGCGGGCGCACGTTTGGTTCTGGCCGTAACTGCCAAACTTCCCTACGCTGTGTTTTTGTTGGTGCCCTTGTTTGCGCTCAATACACGCCTTTTGTTCTGGCGGCGCGGCCGCCTCTACAGCGAACACTTCCTGTTCGCCATGCACCTGCATGCGTTTGTGTTCCTGACCCTGGTTGTTGGCTTCTGGTTTAATGCCGACACCGTGGCTGCACTGCTATTTTGGGCTTGGTGGGGTTATCTGTTGCTGGCCTTGCGCCGAGTGTTTGGCGGTCGCTGGTGGGTGCAAAGTCTGCGCGCCCTGCTGTTGATTGTCGGCCACAGCCTGCTATTGGGTGTGGTGACAATCCTGACGATCGTCATCTCACTTCCATCGGTTTAAAGTGCGCCGCCAAAGCCCAAAGTGCGGGTTTTATCCCGCTGTGCGCACCAGTCGCACGAAGTAGCTGGCTTTTCGCACATTGCCAAACACCCGACCGCTGCGGAAATCCACCAGCCAGGCATTCAGGTTGTCATTGGCCTCGGGGCGCATGGCCCAAAACACGCCGGACGGAGTTGCCGGGAACGCGGCATGGTCGATGCGTGGTTTCTTCTGGCTCTTGTTGACAAGACTGGACAACTCCTCTTTGCTGGGTGCATGCCAGGCAGGGTTGGACGCGTCCTGTGCTTTTTTGGCCTGGGCAAGTGACATTTTGGTGGCCTTGCCGGCACAGGTTTTGCCATCCCACTTCATGCCGACCGCGCAACGCTGCCACACCAGCTTGGTCTGGGTGTCGGTGACTTCCTGGCCGTCAGCCGACACGGTATAGCGGCCCTCGGCATGTGCTGCAACAACCATGGCCATTGCTGCTGCGGCCAGAATTGTTTTGCCCACGACGTGGGACAAGGATTTGTGAAACGGCATGTCGATACTCCGGTATAAAAAAAAGAGACGGACTTCGTGTTGGTCCGTCGATAGCCAAAAATTCTAGCAGTGGACTCCACAAGCGGTGCCTGATGAAAACCCGCGTTGGCAGGTTTTCATTGCGCGGTCATTGCACAAGTTCGATCAAAGGGTCTTTGTGTCCCAGGCACAACAGTGTCGAGGCGATGAAATTAGACGCAGCTGCCCACCCAGCGTGGTGCGTGCTCGGCCTGAAGATGCGGTGAAACCGGTCGAAAGCGCTTCGCATGGTGCATTTATTGCCACTCTCGTGAACCAGTCGCCACGCGCGGCGCGGCCTTGGTGCACCCGGGTGTGGAGGGATGTTGGCGGACCGGGCGTTGCCTCTAATCGCTGAACTGAGCCGTGGATAGAGTTTCCTCAAGCGCTTTTGCTTGTCCTTTGAAAGGGAGTTTATGAAAACACCATCTGCCATTGCACTGTGTTGCGCGCTTGCGCTGACATTTTGCGGACTTGGAATAGCCCAGCCGGTAGCGGCCGCCGAAGTCGCTGGCGTTCAGTACCAGGCGACGTCGCAGGCCGGGAGCACCCGTTTGGTACTCAATGGTGCAGGCGTTCGACAGCTGGCTTCTGCTGGTGTCTACACAGTTGGTCTTTACACGGAGAAGAAACTGGCAACCGCCAACGAGGTGCTCAACACAACCGGAGCCACGCAATTGCGGATGGTCATGCTGCGAGAAACCAGCGCCAAGAAACTGGCCGAGATGCTGACGCAGGGGCTTGTGAATAATGCCAGTGATGAAGGTTTGGCCCCGCTGATGTCGGAGATCTTTGAGGTCGGCAAGATGCTCGGTGAACAGGCGAACTTGATGACCGGCGACACGATTCAAGTCGATTCGCACCCGTTGACGGGCACCACCATCACGATCCAGGGCAACGCTGGCATCAAACCGCTGTCGCAAACCTTTGCCAACCCCCATGTCTTCAAGGCCATGATGGGAATCTGGTTGGGGGCAAGCCCGGTTGACCCGGCCCTCAAGAGTGCATTGTTGGGCGCCGCAAGTTAGGGGTGAAAGCATGCAGTACAGTGGATTGTGTCAAGCGCAATCTGAGGATCTACTGCATGCAATATGTTCGACTTGGCCAGACCGGCCTGCAAGTGTCACGGATCTGTTTGGGGATGATGACCTATGGAACTCCCAAATGGCGGCCCTGGGTGCTGGATGAAACAGCATCGCGGCCGCTGGTCAAGCATGCCATCGACTTGGGCATCAATTTCTTCGATACGGCCGACATGTACTCGGCCGGTGAGAGCGAGGTGTTAACCGGCAAGTTCATCAAAGCCTATGGCAAACGCGAGGAAGTCGTGGTCGCCACCAAGGTGTATTTTCCGGTGGAGTTGGAATTCAAAGGCGGTACGACGGAGACCAAGCCCCTGATCCGGCCAAATATGGAGGGGCTGAGCCGCAAACGTATTTTTCACGCGGTCGACGCCAGCCTCAAACGCCTGGGCACCGATTACATCGACCTGTACCAGATCCACCGCCTGGACACGCAGACGCCGATTGAAGAAACCATGGAGGCGCTGCACGACGTGGTCAAGGCTGGCAAGGTGCGTTACCTGGGTGCCAGCAGCATGTGGGCCTGGCAGTTCGCCAAAGCGCAACAGGTGGCCAAGGAGCATGGCTGGACGCGTTTTGTCAGCATGCAAAACCATTACAACCTGGCTTACAGGGAAGAAGAACGCGAGATGCTTCCTCTGTGCCGCGATCAGGGGGTGGCCGTAATTCCCTGGAGCCCCTTGGCGCGCGGTTTTTTGGCCGGCAATCGGCAAAGCAGTGACATAGGCACCGCAGCCATTGCAGATTCGCCAGCCAAGACTGCTGCCCGCTCCAGCGCCACCACGGACCGGGCCAAAACCGACAACATCGCCCAGAGCTACTACTACCGTGACAGCGACTTCCGTGTGGTGACTGAACTCAGTGCGCTGGCTGCAGAAAAGGGTGTCAGCAACGCCACCCTGGCCTACGCCTGGCTGTTGCACAAAGGCGTCACAGCACCTATTGTTGGGGCCAGCAAGTTGCCCCAATTGGACCAGGCAGTGGCGGCGCTGGATGTTACGCTAACTGCCGCAGATCTGTTGCGCCTGGAGGCAGCCTACGAGCCGCATCCCGTGCTGGGACACAGCTAGCGGGTATTGCATAAGCCAAACAACGCTCCAGCCCTCGTAAATACTACGTTAGTAGCTACTAATTTTATAGCGTTTTGTTGGCCAGGCGACCATCAGGCCGTCACGCAAATGCTTCCGCCCTCTGCGCTGCCTGGACCGTCGGCATCGGTCTGGCAGGACGGATCAACTGGTAGAGGTCTTTCGGGTCGCCCAACACCGGAATCAGGGGAATGGCCGCACCAATCTGTTTGGCCTGCGCTAGGTCGTGCACATACCGCAGGGCCGAAAAATCCTCCATGGCAAAACCCACGGAGTCAAAGAAGGTGATTTGGGCATCGTTGTCGCGCCCGCCGACCTGGCCCGCCAGCACGCGCCAGATTTCGGTCACGGCAAAGTCAGCGTCCATTTGCTGCAGGTCGCCTTCGATACGGGTCTGCGGTTCATACTCCACAAACACCTTGGCCGCGCGCAACACATCACTGTGGATTTCCGTCTTGCCGGGGCAGTCGCCTCCCACGCCGTTGATGTGCATGCCGGGCTCCAGCATCTCGGGGGTGATGATGGTGGCATTGGTCTTGTCGGCGGTCACCGTGGTCACAATGTCCGAGCCACGCACGGCGTCGGCCGTGCTGCTGCAGACTACCAGGCGCAGGCCCGCTGCATCCGGGTTGTTTTGCAGGTTGCGCATCAGCTTGTCGGTGGCGCGGGTATCGACGTCAAACAGGCGGATTTCTTGAATGCCCACCAGGTGGTGAAACGCCAGGGCCTGGAATTCGCTTTGTGCGCCATTGCCAATCAGTGCCATGACACGGCTGTCGGGGCGGGCCAGTGCGCGTGCCGCCACGGCCGATGTGGCCGC
This sequence comes from uncultured Rhodoferax sp., assembly GCA_964569855.1. Classification (GTDB taxonomy): domain Bacteria; phylum Pseudomonadota; class Gammaproteobacteria; order Burkholderiales; family Burkholderiaceae_C; genus Allorhodoferax. Next base: position 9,852 of record CAZMXB010000016.1, on the reverse strand, counting down.
TGTGCGCATGGCTGTCGTCAGCGTCAACTCACTGATCAGCAGTGGAAAACCGGTGTCGACTTGCGCCAGCACGCCAAAGGCCATGACGGTGGACAAACCTTTGGCGGTGTTCTTGGGGTGGCCGTTGACGTACTTGAAGGTGTAGGTGTTGGCGTCCGCAATCGGCATCAACTCAATCACACCATCCTTGGAGTGTGCCGCCAGACGGGCCGATTTGTCGAAACTTTGCCAGCGCAGAAAGTCCTGGCGAATATAGGAGGCCATGCCTTGCAGGGCGGTGGCGATGCCGACCCGGCCGATGATGCTGGCGATGTCCTGGGGGCTCAGAAAAAGGGTTTGCTGGCGGCTGTTGGATGCAGTTTTCATGGTCGTTCTCCTCGGATATTGCAGGAACTGCAAGTGATGGGTATAAGTATGGTCGGCCACCAAAACAATAACAATTGGCAATTTTGCTTAAAAATAGTCAAATAGTTAGCGTAATGGCATGTTAAATTGCCTAAATGGATGAAATTGACCACAAACTAATGTCGTTGCTGCGCCAGGACGCCCGACTAACCGTGGCGGCGCTGGCGGCCAAATTGAAAGTGTCACGGGGAACGGTCACCAACCGCATCCGTCGGCTTGAAGACGACGGGGTCATCGTTGGTTACACCGTACGCCTGCGCCCCGATGTGCAGCACAACGCCATCAAGGCCTGGATGAGCATTGCGGTGGACGGTAACCAGACACGCGCCGTCATCGCCAGCCTGTTGGGCGAGCCCGGTGTGGCGACCCTGCACGACACCAACGGGCGCTGGGACCTGCTGGCCGAATTGCGTGCGGAATCACTGCAAGATCTGGCCAAGGTGCTGGAGCGCATTCGTCTGCTCAAGGGCATCAGCAACACCGAAACCAGCATCCATCTGGAAACCTACAGGCTGTCCTAGTGGCACATCCCTAGAAGGTGCGAACCCCGGGTATTCCCCAGTTGTAGGTGATAGACGCCTTGGCGACACTAGCGCACCCCCAAAGTGTGAATCTAGATTCAAGGAGTTTCCCATGCGTACTGGTTGGTTGTCCTCGTTCAGACTGCGCCCCGTGCGCGTCATTGCATCTTCATTGGCCTTGCTGCTGTTTGCCGCAGCGGGCGTGTATGCCACCAATTACACGCTGTGGATCAATGGCCGCAGCAACACCGCGCAGCCAGGCAACCATGCAGATTTCACCTACTGGGGCCCCGCCAGCACTGCTGCCGGCGTGAACAAGAAGTCGGTCAACTGGGACGGTTTTAACCGCGTGTCGAACCAGAATTACCGCATCCGTGACGCGCTCGATTGTTATTGCACCGGTACCAACTGGTGTTATGTCGCTGCGCACAGTGCCGGCAACCTGCAAATCGGTTACGCGCTGTCACTCTATGGCGGCAGTGCCCGGAGCAAGAAAAACGCTACGCCCAATTCGTCTGGTGTGTGTGGCAACACCGATGGCACTACCCAAACCGGTTGGAATATCAAGTGGGTGGATGTGGCAGCCGGTGCTGGCGGCGGCAGCGAATTGGCCAATGTCGGTAGCTGGGCCGTGTCGGACCCGCTGACCTCGGACCTCAAGACAGCGACCGCCCGTGCAATGTATGACCACAACCAGACCCGCTCCAAGTGGTTCTATATGTATGCAGGTTCCAAGGGTACGTTGTACTCCGGTGTGTTGCCAGGTCAGGACGACGAGGCCGTGGCCTATCATTCGGCCGGTGGTGTTTCTGGCAGTGGTGGTGCGGGCTTCTGCAACCCTTCAGACTGGTTCTGCAATGACCTGACACTCGGAACGGCAGCCAACGAAGGTGGTGTGGCCAAATGGAGTAACCACACAGTCGCGTTCCGCGATGATGCCGAGGCCCTGAACCACTACACCAATGGCAATTGGGGTGGCGTGGTGTCCAAGGTGCGTGCCGATATGGCGGCCAACGCCAACTGATTGTCTCCCGGGGGCTGGCGCGTGCGGTGTGAATCTTGAACCCGCGCGCCGTATTCGGTCTGGCCAGTGCGGCTGTCCTTGTGGCTGCCGTCGGCTGGTACTTGGCCGGTGGTGACGCGGACGGCAGCGCTGGCGCAGGGCAGGGCGACGGTACTACGGTTGGTACGGGCTCAGGAGGTGCGGCCGGTTCCGGTGCCTCAGCGGACGGAACTGGAGTCAATGGACCCTACAGCGCCGCCGGTTTGAAAGCGCGTCAGGAGCAACTGGCCCTGTGGCGTGGTCGTTATGAGCGGGCCGAACACACCTATGCAACCTACCGTGACGCCACGCGTTACCCCTACGATTCACGGCCCATTTCCGAACACCCCGATCAGATTCGACCCTTTGCGCCCATTGCCGAAGAGGTCAAGCTGATCAATGCCAAAGGCGAGGTCGTTAAAGGCGTGCGTTTGCGCACCACCCAGGAACGGGTGTTTCTGAGCGGCGCGGAAAGTGTCAAGTTCACCGTGGCAGCGGTTGATGAAAGTGGCCGATCATTGCCGCTGGTGGTACGCGGTGCATCGGCACAGACCATTCCAGATTCACGCACCCCCATCAAGCTGATTCAGACGTCCGTGCGGTTTGCCGACGATGGCAGCGGTGGCGATGACGTGGCGCTGGACGGCACTTACTCAGGCGTCTTGACTCCCGCCAACCAGGGCTTCAGGGCCTATTCCGGAACCATTCGCCTGCTCGCTGAAGTTGCCAGTGAAGCCCAGCAGGGTGTGGTGCAGTTTGACGTGGTCTACAGCCCCGATGCACCCGCCACTTGGGCGGGCGTGCGCGAGGCGCTGGAGGGCGGCTCGCTGAACTTCTATGTCAAGGCCAATGTGCGTCAGGCCGGGCGCTACGTGGTCAGCGGCCGTGTGGATGATGCCAATGGTGTGCCGTTTGCACTGTTGCAGTTCAATGAGGAAGTGGCTGCCGGCAATCGCGAGTTCAGGCTGCAGGTCTTTGGTGCGCTGGTGGTGGACAAAAACCCGGCATTTCCGTTGCGGCTGCGCGACGTGGACGGTTTCTTGCTGGTACCCGACCAGTTTCCCGATCGCGCCACGATGGCCCGGCAGGTGGGTGTGGTGCATGTCAGCGCGAAATACCCCAAAGAGCGTTTTTCTGCGGCCGAGTGGACCAGCGAAGAGCGCCAGCGCTACCTGGCGGAATACGGAAAAGACGCCGAAACTGCCCGCCGCCAGGTCGAAGAATTGACGGCAAAATAGGTGTTTTGCCCGTCGCCGCTGGCGGGGTCATCGGACCGGTCAAACAACGCTCTGTGAAATCAATGGAACCTCAGAAAAGGCTCACCTGTGCAATCAGTGCCGCCAGGGTTTTATTCCGTGGCTAAGCAAAAGTCGGGCGTAAATCGAACCTCGGTCGAGCGCAAAGCCTCTGCCCCCGTACCCAACCCGGTCATCAAAGCCCTGTTTGTGGAGGCCGCGAACTGGCTTGAAAGAGACGAGTTGGCCAAAGCAGAGAAGGCACTGGATCGCCACTTGGCACTGGCACCCGACAGTTGGCCGGGTTTATACATGAAGGCGATGTTGGCAGCCCAAACACAGCGTTATGCGCTGGCTGAACAGATCTGGTGTGCACTGTTGAAGTCCAGACCAGATTACACCGACGGTTACTGCAAGCTCGGCCAAATGTGTGAGGCCACTGGTCGATTGGCTGAGGCACAAGGGTATTTTCAACGTGCCTTGGCGCTCGACCCGGCGTGCGACATTGCCCATACCGGATTGGGTGAGGTGCTTCGCAAACAAGGTCTGTACGACGAAGCCTTGCAAGCCTATCGCCGGGCGCAGCAGAACAACCCGCACGCCCTTTTTGGTGCGGGTACGGTGCTCAAGGCAATGGGAGACTTTACCGGCGCCTTGGCCGCCTTCCACCAGGTGCTGAGCCTGGACCCGCAACACACACTGGCTGCCAGTTATTTGCTGTTTTGCCAGCACTTCCTCGACAACGCGGATGCAGCACAACGGTTTGCGACGGCCAAAGGCCTTGGGCGGGTGTTTGCGACGCAAACGCTTGCCAGGCCGGCGAATCATTCACAACCGGACCCCGGGCGGCCCTTGCGCATTGGCGTGGTTTCGGGTGACCTGCGCAGCCACCCGGTTGCCTATTTCCTGGAAACGGTCTTGGCGGCACTGTCAAAGATGCCGTCGCAGTGGATTGCCTTTTCAAATACGACTCAGTCGGACGAATGGACAGCGCGCCTGCGTCCCCTCTTTGCAGCCTGGCACGCCATCGAACACCTCAGCGACGCGGCCGCCGCGCAATGTGTGAAGGACGAGCAGATTGACATCTTGCTGGATCTGTCCGGCCACACCGCCCTCAATCGGCTGACCGTGTTTGCTGCCAAACCCGCACCCATCCAGGTCAGCTGGCTGGGGTATTTCGGCACAACAGGATTGCCGGCCATGGACTATGTGCTGGCCGATCCCCATAGCGTGCCCGAAAGCGAGGCGCAGTGGTTTACCGAAAGGGTCTGGCGGCTGCCGCACACTCGCCTTTGTTTTTCACCACCGTTGCGCGCACCGGATGTCAGCGAGTTGCCGGTGTTGGCGGGTCGCCCTTTCACATTTGGGTGTTTTCAGGAACTCACCAAAATCAACGCCAGCGTGCTCGATGCCTGGAAGCGCATATTGTTGGCCTCGCCCCGTGCGCGTTTGCGCGTTCAAAGTGTGCGACTGGGTTACCCCGACGTGATGGCAGCGTTTGCACAGCGGCTGCGGGACGCCGGTCTGAGCGACGCACAGTTCCAGTTGGTGGGTCCGGCACCACGCGACAACTACCTGGCGGCCTATGCCGATGTGGATCTTGTGCTGGACACTTTCCCCTACCCGGGCGGCACCACCACAGTCGAAGCCATGTGGATGGGTGTGCCGACCTTGACGTTGGCCACACCAGGCATGCTGGGTCGCCAAGGAGCTGCGCTGTTGGTGAATGCGGGCCTTCCGGATTGGATTTGCAACAACCCCGAAGCCTATGTCGCGCAGGCCATCGCCTGGGCGTCGCCTGAAGGCGAGCGGCGCCAGCGACTTTCGGACTTGCGCGCGCAGTTGCGACCACAATTGATCAAGAGTCCGCTCATGGACGCGCAGCATTTCGCGGTCGACCTGGACGAGGCCTTGCGCGGCATGTGGCGGGCATGGTGTTCGCAGATGGGGTAATTGCGAACCCAGACGCAGGCGCAATGTTTCATAAAACGCTACGTTTATGATAGCTACTTACGTATATTTCACGAGGGCTACAGGCACATTTGACCAACTACATGTTGGAGCCTGCGTTACAGCGTCTGCTCCAGCAGTTTCAGCCGCGCACGGCGTGAGGGTGCGATGCCGGCGCTGGCACGCAGGATGTCGCACACCATGTCCCGGTTCAAGGCCCGCAAGAATTCCAGCGGTGTGATGGCGCCGCTGAACATCTCGCGTGCATGGGCTAGCGCTTGTTGCATGCCCGCATGCCCGATGTAACGGTAAACAAAGGCGGTGATTGGCGAGGTGGTCAGGTCGTTGGAGGACTCCAGCGTGCGTCCCTTCTCAAACACGCGCAGCAGGTCAGGGTTGAGCGCCGCGGTTTGGGACGCCTCGGGCAAAAAGTCGTCCACCCGGTCCGGGCGACCCGCCGGACTTCCAATGTCGCCCAGAAACATGGAGATGGGGCCATCCGTCCCGGTGCAAAGGGCCATGGCTTCAATCAAGGCAATGGACGTGATTTTTGCACCCAGAAAGTCACTGGCAAAACCGATGTTGCGACGCGCAACTGTGCGCAAGTGGCTCATCTCCGCGTCCGTGGGCAGGCCACGGACCTGCTGGAAAACGTTGTCCGGGTCCAAGCCCCGCAGAAAACCATCCATACGGGTCAGACCATGGCGGTACTCCTGCAGGGTGTACATGCCCGCCACTTTGAGCGGCGCATTGGATTCCTCGATCAGGAGCCAGGTGCTGGACAAAAAGAGCCCGGGATCGGCGACCGCAAAACTGCTGACATCGCGGTTGGCGAGTTTGACGGCGTCACCCACCAGTTCCGTGACCCAGGTCTGCACATGCTGCGCAGTGCTGTCAGGATGCAGCACACGGTAATGCCGCTCGACCCGCGTTGCCAGCCGTTCCAGCGCCGTATCGCCGTTTTCGTCCTGCTGGCGAAACGCAATGGTGGACTCAATAAAGGCCACCACGGCTAGCACGTCGTCAGGGTTCAAGTGCGGCTGTAACAGGCGGGCCGCGACCACGGCGCTGAGAAATTCGTTCATGCCGCGGTACAGCGGCAATACCTGGCCTGGTGCAAAACCGAACAGCGCCACACACAGCGCGACTGCGGAGTCATCGTCGGCAAAGCCCTGCAGAACCATGGTATCGCCTTCGCTGCGGGTGAGGCCGTCAACCAGGTGGCGGCATTTCTGCGGAAACCCCCCGTCCAGCTGGTAATAAACGACGTCGTGGAACAAGGCGGCCAAGACCTGGCGCGGGTTCATGCCCTCACACATGCCAAACACATGCGCGGCCGTATGGTAAGCCCGTGTTCTCGACTCCATGGCCTGGTGCACCAGCACGCCCAGCTGTTCGGTTTCGGCCATGCTGATCGAAGCCGACAGGGCCGTCAAAGCGTCGTCGAACAGGGTGATGATGCGGTTGACCGTTGAGAGTGCCATGCCCTTCTCCTATGATATTTTTTCTATCGCTGCCAAATCCGCATCGACCCTGGATGCTGCAAAATCGGCGGTCGTCCCTGCCGGCTGTCCGGCACCACGGAACCTCTATGTTAAAGAAATTTGTCCCGTTTATGCCCAAATAGGCAACAACAATACGCCGACATGAAAGTTCTGAACAAGCCATCGACCCAGTCAATTCCGGGAGCAACCGGGACGCTGTGGGGGTTGTTGTTGGTCGTGTTGACCACGCTGGGATTTTTGTCGCTGTGGCTGTTCGAGCCCCTGGCGGTGCAGAGCCTGAGGCTGGCACAGTTTGACCAGTTTCAGCGCTGGCATCCCAGGCCCTACACCCCGGTGGCAGTGCGGGTGGTTGACATCGATGAAGCATCACTGAAATCTTTGGGCCAGTGGCCGTGGTCGCGCACCCGCATTGCCGAGCTAGTTGACCGCCTGCACGAGGCCGGTGCAGCAGCCATCGCCTTTGACGTGTTGCTGACCGAGCCTGACCGGACCGCCCCCGCCGCCATGGCGCAGCAGTGGAACAACCCCCAGGTCAGTGCCTTGCTGAGTGGCTTGCCCGACCCCGACGCCAGTCTTGCGCAGCATCTGAGAGACCGGCCAGTGGTGTTGGGCAGCAGCTTGCTGCGCGACACGCCAGCACACGCCGCGTCGGTGAATGCGTCGGCAAGCGCATCGCTCCCGTTTCGCGTGGTGCGCTCCGGCCCGGCCGATTCCGGCAGTATCGTGCAGGGGTTCAATAATGTGCTGTGGCCCCTTGCGGGCTTGCTGGCACAGGCGCAGGGCGTAGGGGCACTGAATGCGGCACCCGACGGTGACGGCGTGGTGCGCCGCGCACCCTTGGTATTGCGTGTGGGCAAGGAGCTGGTGCCCAGCCTGAGTGCCGAGGCCCTGCGGGTCGCCCAGAGCGCACGCAATTACCTGGTGCGCAGTGAAGCAACCGGTATCCAGGATGTGCGGATTGGCAACTATACGGTGCCCACCAACACCCAGGGTGAAGTCTGGCTGCACTACACCCTGGAGCAGCCCCAACGCCTGGTACCCGCCCACGCGGTCATCCACAGGCAGGTTGCAACGGACCAATTGCAGGGCCACATCGTGCTGGTGGGCAGCTCTGCGGCCGGGCTGATGGATGTGCGCGCCAATCCCATGGGTTACACCATGCCGGGTGTGTTGGCGCACGCGCAGGCGCTGGAACAAATGCTCTTGGGGCAATACCTGCAACGACCGCCCTGGGCTGCTGCCCTGGAGCTGGTGGTCCTGGCGCTGGGCTGCCTGGGCCTGGGCGCTGTGGCGTTGACGTCGTCGGCTCGCCGCGGCGCACTGGCGTTGCTGGTGTTGTTGGCGCTGCTGGGCGCGGGGGCCTGGTATGCCTTTGTCGCGCGTGGCTGGTTGCTTGACGCCAGCAACCCGGCCGTGGCCATGGTGCTGGTCTTTGGTGTGGCCAGTGGTTTTCACCATTGGTCTTCGGAAAGACAGCAACGCTGGCTGCGCACGGCTTTTTCGCGGTATGTGTCACCCAACCGCGTGGCCCATCTGGTGGCCCATCCGGACCAACTGCACCTGGGCGGGCAGCGCCAGGTCTGCAGCTTTGTGTTTACGGATCTGCAGGGCTTTACCGCGATGATGGAAGCCAACGATCCGGGCCGGGTGGTGTCCCTGCTGAACGACTACATGGAAGCCATGCTGGTGATTGTGTTCAAACACGAGGGCACACTGGACCGCTTTGTCGGCGATGCCGTGGCGGTGTTGTTTTCGGCACCAGTACCGCAGGAAGACCACCGCCAGCGGGCGCTGGACTGTGCGCTGGAAATGGACGCCTTTGCGACCGACTATGCCCGGCGCCAGCAAGCTGCGGGTGTGAATTGGGGACAAACACGCATTGGCGTGCACTGCGGCGAGGTGTTGGTCGGAAATTTTGGTGGCAAGACCCTGTTTGACTACCGCGCCCTGGGGGACCCCATCAACACGGCTGCCCGGCTGGAGAGTGTCAACAAACATCTTGGAACCCGGGTCTGTGTCTCGCAGGCCGTGCTGGAGGGATGTGTGGGTGTTGCCGTCCGCGAAGTCGGGCGCCTGCTGCTCAAAGGCAAAAGCCTGCCATTGCAGGTTTTTGCACCGATTGCGACCCTGGATGCACAAGCCTGCGCGCCCTCGGCCGACTACGACGCGGCCATGGCCAAGTTGCGGCCCGGCTCAACCCAGGACCTGCAAGGTGCGCGTGTGATGTTCGAGCAACTGGCGCTGCACTACCCCAAGGACCCGCTGGTGGCACTGCATGTGCAACGGCTGCGCCAGGATGCAGCGGACGATCTGATTGTGATGGCGGACAAATAGAGAGCAGGATACTGGCTCGGTGCCCATCCGGGCCAACAAAGGGCAATGCGGCAGTCCGGCTTGCTAACGCAACGCTCGCACCATCGCGCGGGACCGGTGGTCTTCAGCCGCGGAGTCCCAGCGCATCGCCCATTTAGGCCGACAGATCGGCCAGATCTGCATTTCGTCTTGAGGCCTCTGGCGCGCCACCAGCCTTAAAAATACATTGCGTGTGCCCACAGCAACCGAAACCACGCTGGGCATCAACAGGTATCAAGACAACCCAATCTTTCAAAGGAATCGTATGAAACCAATCATCACTCTGATGGCCGTCACTTTTGCATTGGCCGCAGTGTCCGCCGCGCAAGCTCAGCAAGTTGCAGGCGTGCAACAGCCGACTATTGCCCTGTCGCCCGTACAGAGCAGCATTCACAGCCCGTTCAAGATGCCATTTGACGAGGCGCGCGAATTTCAGGGGCAGTATTTGCTGGACAACGGAAAGACGCTAACGGTATCGCGCAAAGGCCGGCGGCTGTTCGCTGACGTCGCTGGCGACGCCGACGTGGAGCTCGGCGCCCTCGCGCCGGGCGCCTTCGTTACCAAAGATGGAAAGACGGAGGTGAAGTTCCAGCAGGCGGCCAACGGCAATGTGTTTGGTGTGCAGCTGCGCGGAAGCGCAGCGCTATTGGCCCAGAGCACGATCCAACAATCTGCAGAGTTGCTGTGATGAATCTTTGTTTGCTACAGAAAAAGTAGCATATTAAGCAATTTCCACGAGGGCTGGAGGCCGATTTGGCTTATAAACACTGCACCAGCGAAATGCAGCTACCGATCAAAGGGCGTTGACCGAAGGCAGCAGGCCCGCCAGGTGCTTGCGCCCC
>CAZMXB010000015.1:0-34337 GCA_964569855.1 uncultured Rhodoferax sp. | reverse complement strand
TGCACGCCAACAGCGCCAACCAGGCGCTGGACCGCATCATCAACTTCTTCCCGGAGGAGCGCCGTGCCCAGTTGCTCATGGATTTGTCGCTCAACCTCAAAGCCCTCATTTCGCAACGCCTGATCCCCAAGCAGGATGGAAAAGGTCGCGTCGCCGCCGTGGAGGTCATGCTCAACACCCCGCTGATTTCGGACCTGATCTTTAAAGGTGACGTTTCCGAAATCAAGGAAATCATGAAGAAAAGCCGCCAGGCTGGCATGCAGACTTTCGATCAGGCGTTGTTCGATATGTATGAGAAGAACATGATCACGTTCGAGGACGCGCTGCGCAACGCGGACTCCCTGAATGATTTGCGACTACAGATCAAACTCAACAGTGCACGCGGCAAGTCCACCGATCTGAGCGCCGGCACTGAAAACTTTGCCATCATGTGACCTATATGGCCACCACCACCAACTCCAAATCCTACGACGCTTGCCCCCGCACCAAAGTTGCCTTTTTGGGCCTTGGGGTTATGGGGTTCCCGATGGCGGGGCACCTGGCTCTGGCGGGTCACGAAGTCACCGTCTACAACCGGACTGCTACTAAATCAATAGCGTGGTGTGCTGAGTTTGCGAGGGCCACAGGCCAAAATGCTTCCAACACTTTCGCAGAAACGCCGCTCCTGGCGGTGCAGGGTGCGGATCTCGTTTTTTGTTGTGTCGGCAACGATGACGACTTGCGCAGTGTGACCACGGGTTCCAACGGCGCGTTTGCCGGCATGAAGCCCGGCGCAATCTTTATCGACCACACCACCGCATCCGCCAGTGTCGCACGGGAACTCTCCGCACTGGCCCTCCACGAGGGCTTGCATTTTGTGGATGCCCCCGTGTCAGGAGGACAGGCCGGCGCCCAAAACGGCATGCTCACCGTGATGTGTGGCGGTGATAAAGCGGCGTTTGAAGCCGCCCAACCGGTGGCCATGGCTTTTTCCCGGGCCTTTACCTTGCTGGGTTCAAGTGGCGCAGGCCAACTGGCCAAGATGGTCAACCAAATTTGTATTGCCGGCCTGGTGCAGGGTTTGAGCGAAGCGGTGGCCTTTGGCGAGTTGGCGGGCCTGGATATGAACCAGGTGCTGGACGTGATTGGCAAAGGGGCCGCCCAGAGTTGGCAGCTCGACAACCGGGGCAAAACGATGGTGGCCAACAAATTTGACTTTGGTTTTGCCGTCGACTGGATGCGCAAGGACCTCGGTCTGGTTCTGGACGAGGCCAAACGCAATGGCGCCCGGCTTCCGGTGACTGCACTGGTAGACCAGTTTTATGCTGACGTACAGCACATGGGCGGAAACCGCTGGGACACCTCGAGCCTGATCAAGCGACTGAAATAAGTCCTGTCGCCAGGTTGTACCAGGCGCTTCAGCCGACCGCAACCGTCAGCGCTTGGATCCCGAGGATGTTGAGGACGGCTGCAGGCGAGCCAGTTCTTCCTCGCTGATGGTCTCCAGAATCCGGATGACCCGCTGAACACCCGTGGTTCCACTGATAACCTCAGTCGCGCGTTTGGCTTCACGCGCTGTCACACGACCCATGACGTAAGTGGTGCCGCGTTCGGTTGTAATCTTGAACGCGTTGGCAGAAAGATCGCTGGCGTCGATCAATCCGGCACGCACCCGTCCGGTAACCAGGGAGTCCGATGATCGCTGGGTGAGTGTTGAGTTGCCCAGTATGGCCAGTTCATTCACGATGTGGCGCACATTGTCCACACCGGCAACGATTTGCTCGACCTGCTGCTTGTCCTGCGCACTGGGCACCTCACCCGTCAACAGCACCTGCCGGTTGTAACTTGTCACGTTGATGTGGCCGCGGTCGCCCAAGGCCGCTCGAATACGGCTCGCAGAGCGCAACTCGATGCCTTCGTCTTCAACGACCGTTCCCGCTGTGCGGCGGTCCGTTGCGACCATGCCGCCAACCACTGCCCCGCCCACCGCCAAAGGGAAACAGGCTGACAGCGTGGCCAGCGTGCTGCCCACGACCAACAATCCAAGAGTGATTCGCCGAAATTCAAATTTCATTTGGAAGGCTCCTGTTCACCCAAAAGTTGGGCATCAACCGCATCACAAATGCAATGCAGCGCCAATATATGCACTTCCTGAATACGGGCCGTGCGTTCGTGCGGCACACAGATATGGACATCGGTGTCGCGAAGCACCTGAGCCATCTTGCCGCCGCCGCGACCGGTCAGACCCACCACGACCATTTCCCGCTCATGGGCCGCATCGATGGCAGCCAATACATTGCCGGAGTTGCCACTGGTCGAGATTGCCAAAAGTACATCCCCGGGGGAGCCCAGTGCCCGCACCTGCCGGGAAAAGATGACGTTGAAATCATAGTCATTGGCAATCGCGGTGATGATGGAGGTATCCGTCGTCAACGCGATAGCCCCCAGTTCAGGGCGTTCGCGCTCAAACCGGCCCACGAATTCGGCGGCGAAGTGCTGCGCGTCCGCAGCGGACCCACCGTTGCCACAAGCCAGGACCTTTCCGCCACTGGTCACACAAGCCAGCATGGCCTGTACCGCCGCTGCAATGGGCTTGCTCAGGGATTGCGCAGACTGGTATTTCAGATCTGCGCTGTCAATAAAGTGTTGTTGAATTCGTTGTTCCAGCATGGGGGGAGATGATACCGTGCCGTAGATACCCTCCGCGTTGCGGGCCGAACCAGGTACCGCCATGTCACATTCTGTTACGTGATGTGTCAGCTCGCATCGAACGCGGCCTGTAACCATTGCATGCCGTTGGGTTCGACGACCACGACGTCAAAGCGGCAAGGTGGCAGTTGCCGCAGACGCATGAGATAGTGGCGCGCCGCAAACACAATACGCCGCTGTTTGATGCCGCTGACACTGGCCGCCGCACCGCCGTGGCTTGTTGAAGCCCGCTTGCGCACTTCCACGAAAACCGTTGTACCGTCTGGACCCTGCATGATCAGGTCAATTTCGCCTCCCCCACGCCCAGGGGTCCGATAATTGCGTGCCACCAGGCGCAAACCCTGACGCTGCAAATAGCGCAAGGCTTCATCCTCTGCGGCGTCACCCATTTGCTTGGTTGTCGCCGTGTGAGCCGAAGGCGCCGCTGGTTTTGACGTAAGGAATCCCATGAGTGCTCACTATGTTACTGCCCTTGCGGCTTCGGCCGAGGCGGCCGCTGGCCAACTTTATCCGCACGGAGCGCTCTATGTTGTGGCAACGCCGATTGGCAATTTGGCCGACATCAGTTTGCGCGCCATGCACGTCCTGGCGCTGTCCGACCTGATTGCCTGTGAGGACACCCGCCATACCCAGACTTTGCTGCGGGCCTACGGTATCGACAAAAGCCCCGGGCAGTTGTTGGCTTTACACCAGCACAATGAAGCAGAGGCGTCGATGGGCGTCATTGAACAGCTGCGCCAGGGAAAAAGAATCGCTTACGTCAGCGACGCCGGAACGCCAGGGATCAGCGACCCCGGGGCGCGGCTGGTGGCTGCCGTTCGGAAACAGCAACTGCGCACCATTCCATTGCCGGGTGCCAGCAGCGTCACGACGCTGCTATCGGTGGCCGGCACGGTCGACAACCAGTCAAGTGGGTTTGTTTTCTGTGGATTCCTGCCCAACAAACCGGCTGAGCGCGACAGAGCGGTTCAACAGCTCTCCACCGAAAGCCGCGCCGTGGTGGTGCTGGAATCACCTCACCGCGTGGAGGCATTGGCTGCTGCCTTGTCGAGCCTGGGCACACGTGCGGTGACGGTGGGTAGAGAACTGACCAAGCAATTCGAGGAAATTGCGACGGTTGCGGCACAAGACTTGCCGGAATGGTTCGGTCAAGACGCCAACCGCTTGCGCGGCGAGTTCGCGCTGGTGCTGCATCCGTTGCCTGCCACTCTGGAGACCGCGCCAGACCATCGTGTTCTGAAGTTGCTGCTGGAGCAACTGCCATTGAAAACCGCCGTCAAATTGGCAGCGGAAATTACTGGTAAACCAAAGAACACACTCTACCAAGCCGCGCTGGACCTGAAAGCCTCATAAGTCCGACGGAACAACAACGGCAGTCTCGTCGCCATAGCCTCGTACACAGTGGCGCAAAACCGCTTTGATCTGATCCACATCGCCGGTTTGTATGGCGAGGGACAAGGCTTCGAGCTGGGATTCGAGCTGCGTCCAATTCAAGAAGTGTTCATGGGCCTTCATGATGCGTGGATGGACGGTTGGCGTCGGATCATTTCCAATCAACAATTCTTCATACAGTTTTTCTCCGGGTCGCAGGCCTGTCAGGGTGATTGCGATATCGCCGTCCGGGTTGGCTTGATCACGCAGGGTCAAACCGGACAGTTCCACCATGCGAGTGGCCAGATCCAGAATTTTGACGGGTTCCCCCATGTCCAACACGAAAACTTCCCCGCCGCCTGCCATGGCACCGGCTTGAAGCACCAGTTGCGCGGCTTCAGGAATGGTCATGAAGTAGCGGGTCACTTCAGCATGGGTGACTGTCAACGGACCGCCAGCGGCCAGTTGACGCCGAAAGAGTGGCACCACACTACCGCTGGAATCCAGCACATTGCCGAAGCGGACCATGCTGAAACAGGTTCCACCACCCGGTTTCTCCGCAGCCAGGGCCTGCAGGACCAACTCTGCCATGCGCTTGCTGGCACCCATGACATTGGTCGGCCGCACCGCCTTGTCTGTAGACACCAGTACAAAACTGGCAGCGCCATTGTCCCGGGCGGCTTGCGCCATGTTCAAAGTGCCAAAGACATTGTTGTCCACGCCCACGGCCGCGTTTGATTCCACAATCGGAACATGTTTGTAGGCCGCTGCGTGGTAGACCGTGTCCGGGCGGTAAAGGCGGCACAGATCCTGCAGACGCCTGAGGTTGGAGACCGTACCCAGCAAGGGTACCAATTCAACTGACCGGCCGTCCGTGGTGCACAGGTCCTGCAGTTCCTGGTGAATGCTGTAGAGATTGATTTCACTGTGGTCAAACAGAAGAAGCCGACGAGGACTTTGCACCAGAATCTGCCGGCACAACTCGCTTCCGATGCTGCCGCCCGCACCGGTGACCAGGACCACTTTAAGTGTCAGGTTGCGCGCCAAAAGACCCATATTTGGAGCAACCGGATCTCTTCCCAACAGATCCTCTATATCGAGTTCCTTGAAGTCATTCACTGTTACACGGCCGCTCGCCAGATCAGCCCAATCGGGCAAAGTGCGAATGTGAACGGGCACTGAGCGAAGGCTCTCGATGATCTCCTTGCGGCGGGCACGTGATGCACTGGGCAGTGCCAGAAGAATATCCGTGACACCCAACTTGACAACCAGAATCTGCAAGCTGTCGGCGGCAAACACTGCAACGCCATTGATGCTGCGGCCGACCTTGGCAGGATCATCGTCAACAAATCCCACGAGCCTGAACTGCGGGGAAATCGCCATGGCGGATGCTGTTTGAACGCCAGCGGTGCCTGCTCCGAAAATTAAATATCGATCTCGGGAGCGGGCACCCCACGGGTTCAATCCAGCCAACCAAAAGCGTGCAAACGCACGGCTCGCCCCGACGAGCAAGAAGAATATCAAAGGCTGAAGAACACCGAGGCTGCGGGGAACGCCGGTCCACTGTGCCCATAACAGCAGCGCCGACAACAGCGCGCCATAAACAACCGTCGCCTTGGCAGTTGCCAACAAAGCGGCCTGGCCCGTGTACCGGAATATCGCCCGGTACAAGCCAAATCGCACAAAGATTGGAATGGACAACAACGGCGTCAAGCCGTAAACCCACCATTGCGCATCAACCGGCCAGTTCAACTCCTCCAAGCGCAATGAGTAGGCCAGCCAAGTCGAGACCACGGACAGGCAAACATCAAGGACTACGACAACCAGCCGTTTCGCCGACCGTGACCACGCCAAAACCGTGCGTTGCATAGAACGCAGCGTTCGCGTATCAGTTTTTGATTGCAAAATCTTCTTTGGACTTGCCTTGCTCGATCAAACTGGCGAGCCATCGCGGAGTCAAACCACGGCCACTCCAGCTCTCGCCATTGGGACCCGTGTATTTTGGTGCAACGGGTGACTTGACGCCTTTCTTTTTGCCGACGACATCTTTTCCACCCGTCTTTGCGGTCGGTGTGTCACGTACTTTGCCCCGCTTTGTGGTTTTTACCTGCAAATCTTTCACAGTGATGCCAAAGGCCGCCATTTTCGACAGAATATCCTGCACAGTGGCATCGAACTCACGGGCTCGAATTTCTGCAGCTTGTTTTTGAAGTTTTTGTATTTGGGACTGGATATCTATCAAATTACTCATGATTCGCTTTCTACAATTAAAACGATTGGATTTAATGAAATGCATTCATTCAGTGGCTGACATTATCACTTCGAATGACTTTCAAAAACGTCTTCATCAGAATTTTGAGATCAAAACCGAACGAACGGTGACGCAAATACTCGAGGTCCAACGCAACTTTCTCGGGGATAGGTAATTCATCTCTGCCGTTGATTTGTGCCCAACCTGTCAATCCCGGGGACAATTGATCAATTCCGAGGCTGGTACGCAATTGAATCAAATCCGTTTGATTGAATAAGGCAGGCCGCGGTCCCACAAAACTCATATCGTTCGTCAAGATACTCCAAAGCTGAGGCAATTCGTCCAGACTGGTTTTCCGAAGTAGGCTCCCCACCGGTGTCAGATAGTTTGTTGCATCCTCCAACAAATGGGTGGCTACAGCGGGGGTACCCACCCGCATGGTGCGGAACTTTGGCATCTGGAAAAGCCGGTTGTTGCGCCCAACTCTGGATGACCAGTACAAAACTGGTCCCCTTGAAGTGCATTTCACTAGTAGTGCAAGAATACATATGACAGGAAGAAACAATAGTAGGCTCGCACAGGCGAGCAAAACATCCAACGTCCGCTTGATCATCAATGGTCACCGTTCATCGCACGAGAAAGTGCGTCATCTACGCTGACAGGGGGCTTCCATCCCAATATTCGTTTTGACTTCGCAATATCGACTTGCAGCGTTCCACACAGCTTTTGAAACATATTCCTCTTGCCCAAAATGACTGCTGCTGCCTTCAGTATTGGGACCGGTATGGCAAACATGCGCACGGGCATGTTCAATGAACGGCCAATTCGTCGGACCAGTTCCGGCGTTGAAAGATCTTCACCATCGCTAATGGAAAAAATCTCATTGGCTGCAAGCGGATGTTCCAAGCAGAGCAGGATGAAGTCAACAAGATTGTCTATCGCCAACAAACTGCGCCGATTGTTCACTGCACGCAGTGGCAGTGGGATGCCATGGGATACCATGCGGATCAGCATTTTGAAATTGGCACTGACACCAGGGCCATAAATCAAGGGCGCCCGAATGATGACAACTTCCATTGCGGAGTTCTCTGCGATTTGACGCAGGCCTTGCTCGGCTTTCATTTTCGATACTGCATAGGCATCTCGCGGAACACAGGCGTCGCTCTCGGCGAAAGGGCACGCGTGCAAAGATTCTTCACCAAATACTTTTATTGAACTTATAAATACAAAACGCTTTGTGCCGGTCAACGCGGCCTGTCGGGCCAAATTAAGAGTCCCGCTGACATTGACCTCGTCAATGTCGTCAGCTGGGGACCTATTATTGTCTGCTACAGATCGCGTCATTGCAGCGGTGTGAACCACCAAACTTACTCCGACGAGAGCATTTGTCCAGTCTGCTTCAGCCGACAGTGTGGCCACAACCGTATGTCGGTCGAAAGTTATTCCATTTTTAACCTGCCGCACGCTCTGTTTCACGACATATTGCGATAGTGTTGACAGATGTGCCACCAAAGCCCGCCCGACGAAGCCGTTGGCACCAGTGACAAGTACCGTTTTAGTGTTTGTCATTGCCGCGCACTCAAGGCCTCGGATTTCGGTAGAGACGACAGGATTTCATAGATTTCAAGGTGTTTCGAAATCACGCTTTGAATATCAAATTGCTTTTCGGCCCATATTCTTCCGGCAGAACCCATGGCTTGCCGCATCGCAGTGTTACTTGCCAAACTTTGAATTGCGTTCGCCAGACCTGGCACGTCTTTAGCGGGAACGTATAAACCAGTGATATTTGGTTGAATGGCATCCCTGCAGCCTGGCATATCGGTGGTCACCACTGCCCTCCCGCATGCAGCCGCTTCAATCAATACTTTGGGTAGACCTTCGAAATACCAAGAGGGCAAAACGACAATGTGACTGGCCCCAAACAATTGGGGAATATCTGAACGATACCCAAGCAATTCTACGTAGCCCTCTTTCCGCCAGCGATCAAGATCGTCAACTGTACATGACGTCAGGTTGTCTGGATCAGGTTCTCCGGCCAAACGAAATATTATATCGATACCTTTTCTTTTCAGGATTTTGGCCGCAGCCACAAACTCAAATACTCCTTTGTCCTTTAACAAGCGACAGGCCATTGTGGCTACCACGGTCCCGGGTGGCTCCGGAACAAATTGATATTCAGATAAATCTACCCCCGATCCGGGGATCAGCGCGGACTGCTCGCTACTCAAATTGACAAAATCTGTGACTATTTCTTGATCCGTTGGGTTCTGGAAAATCACCCGCTTGTTGGGAGAACTCAGTGCGAGTCTGTACATCACCTGAATCAAACGATACAGAATATTGGGCAACATCCCATTTCTCTTGAACGCGAAGCCTAGCCCGGAAATCGCGAAGACCACACCTTTTACGCCAGCAATGCGTGCGGCCAGTCCCCCAAAAATGACAGGCTTTATGGTCACCAGATGAACAACGGTTGGACGCAATTTAAGGAATAGCCGAATCAGAGCATAAAGCAGCCTCAGATCAACAAAAGGGTTTCTGGCGCTGCGTTGCAGGGGTATTTTGTGATGCAAAAGTCCAGCTGTTTTAATTTCTTCAACCCCGGGTCCTGGCTGAGTCGCGACGTGCACTTCAAAACCCGCGCTTCTCGCTGCCAAAGCCAGGGGCAGGCGATGCGACAAGAAGAAAGCGGGCTGGTTGACGACGAAGAGCAGTATTTTTTTCATGGTCGTCACTGCGCCTCGAGCCAAGCTTGAAACATCAATACTCCCCACAGCTGCGATTGCCAGTTCCGGCGTCCAGATAGATGCTCCGCCCACTTGATGCGAATGGGTGATGGATTCAAGAATCCGGCTTGTTTGAGTCGCGACTCACTGAGCAATTCTTCTGCCCATTCTCGCAATGGGCCGCGTAACCAAGCGGCTACCGGAACACCAAAACCCGTCTTAGGTCGCTCGATCAATTCCCTGGGAACGTATCTATACAAAACCTGGCGGAGTGCCCATTTTGTGGTGTAAGTATTGTTTTCATAACGCAATTTGTATTCCAATGGCAGCTGCCACGCGAACTCCACGACGCGATGGTCCAAAAAGGGTACGCGCGTTTCCAGGCTCACGCCCATCGCCGCACGATCAACTTTCGTCAGGATGTCATCAGGGAGGTAGGTCATCAAGTCCATTAACATCATGCGCTGGACGTCTGACAGGTTCGCCATCTTTAACACTTCGTTGGTCAATGCTGTAGCAGGTTCGTGGCCTTGCAGCACCACTTCAGCCGGGTCGGGCCAATGTGAAACCATTCCCCGGTACAACTCCGCCACGGAGCGCGAGGCCAGAAGTCGCGCACCTTGCTGGACCTTGTCGCCAACGCGGGTCCAATGCCTGGCCAAGGATGTTTGTCCTGCAAGCCTGTTCCAAGTGGAAGGCGACAGTTGAGCCAAACACCAAGCTACAAACCGGCGCAGCGGCATCGGCATGCTTGAGATTCGGCCCCACAACGACGCAGTCAGTTGGTACCGGGTGTATCCGCTAAACAATTCGTCACCAGCATCGCCGGATAAGGCAACAGTCACATGCTGCCCTGCCATTTGGCTGATCAAGAACGTGGGAATTTGAGACGAATCGGCGAATGGTTCGTCATACAACGCCGGCAACCGGGTGATCACGTCCCGGGCTTGCGCCGGTGCAACATACAACTCCGTGTGATCGGTTCCCAAGTGCCTGGCAACCGCCTTGGCGTGGGGCGCTTCGTTGTATCCCTGTTCGTTGAATCCGATAGTAAAAGTCTTGACGGGATGCGGCGATTGCGCCTGCATCAATGCGACCACGGTGGACGAATCCACACCGCCTGACAGGAAAGCCCCGAGCGGAACGTCCGCAACCATCTGCTGGCGCACGGCGCCTCTCAGTATTTCCTCGAGTGCGTCCACAGCTTGATGGGGTGTACCAGAATAGGGCCGCTCAACCCCTTGCCGCGCGACCGCAATTCCTGACCAATACGCTTGGGGTCGCGCGTCTGGCAACTGCTTCGATATGGTCAGCAAAGTGCCCGCAGGGAGCTTAAATATTCCTTGGTAAATACTAAGGGGGCTCGGTACTGACATGTAGCGCATGAACAGACACAACGCATCACGGTTGATCTCGGCCGAAAAATCGGGATGCGCCCGCAGCGCACTGAGTTCTGAGCCAAACAGAAAAACTGCGTGCGCGCCAGCGCCCTGCCAACCGTAATAGAGAGGCTTTTCGCCAACGCGATCACGCCCGAGTGTGAGTGAACGCAAGAGTCTGTCCCACACGACGAAAGCGAACATGCCCACTGACCGATCAATCGTGCCTTGGATTCCCCAGACCTCAAAACCAGCCAGCAGGGTTTCGGTATCTGAATGCCCACGCCAATCCACTTTTGAAGCGGCTCCAAGCAGCGATGCCCGCAAAACCAAGTGGTTGTAGACCTCCCCATTAAATACCATGACAAAGCGACCGCTGGGGGACTGCATAGGTTGATGCCCCGCGGCTGACAAGTCCACAACGGCCAAGCGTCGGTGGCCCAAGGCGACCCCCGCTTCTGCGTCTAGCCAATGCCCTTGAGAATCCGGCCCTCGGTGGGCAATAGCGTCGGTCATCCGTTTCAGTTGCACGCTTGCGCTATCGCCCTGCCAATGACCACCGAGATAACCAGCCAATCCACACATTTTGCTATTGACCAGGATCAAAAGAGTGAAGCCACTGAGCCAAACGGGGCCCGGTTTTTTGGATGCAATAGAGGCGTTCAACCCGATCGCGCCCGCAGTGACCCATGCTTGTTCGCAGACTGCTATGTTGGAGCAAGGTGCTCAGCGCATCAACCCACTCTGCAGCCGTTTGCACCAAAAAACCACTTTGCCCATGGTGCACGATGTCAGAGTTTGCCCCAATATTGGAGGCAACCACCGGTAAGCCGCAGGCCATGTATTGGATCAATTTATACCCGCACTTCCCTTGCTCCCATAGGGTGTCCAGCAAAGGCATAACGCCTATCTCACAGACACCGAGGTCGGCTACCTCGGTTTCCTCTGACCATGGCAAGGTCTCTATCTGAACGCCAGGCAGGTTCACAGCTTCACAGCCTATCAGCCGCAATACAAATGAGTGGCGAGTGGCCAACTCTTGCAATGGTTCCTGCAACATCGCCAAGTAGCGGGCTGTCGACGGCGACCCTATCCAAACGATGCGCGGCGGTTTCAGCTTCGAGGTCTGCTCATTTGGTCCTTTTTGTTGATAGGGGTAGCGATCCAAGTCGATCGCAGTAGGAAGAATCTCAACCCATCGGGCTTTCGACTTGCGCGCTCTCTCTGCAAGATAGTGGTTGCCAACAATGACCAAATTTGCGCGGGCCATCAGTCGGTCAAGGCGTTGGCCGAACGCCTTGCGAACTAAGGAATTGGAGTGTTGATCATAACGATGAAAGTCGGCATCGTCGAAGTCAACAACGTATGGCACACCACCCGACAAGATGCGCTCAATCCAAAAAGGAATCCATGGGAAGGCCTCCTTTTCAACCCACAACAAGTCGAAATTTCCCCGATTCATCATGACCCGCCAACGGCATAAATATGCACCCAACAATGAGCCTAGCGCATAGTGTCCACGCAAGTAGCGCATTCGGAGCCCCTCGTCGGACACCAGAGGTTTGATAGTCAACTGCATGCCCGTATGCTTTAGCGCCGGTATGTATTGCAGAAAACGAAGCCGCGATGACGCCCCCAGTCGCCCATACTTTGTCAACACCAACACGCGCAAAGGTTTAGACATGATCCAAGATATTTACACCGACGTAGTGCGCGACCATTTCGGAATCTGGCGTAGGGTCTTTGGTCTTCATGATTAATCTGTCGGTGCTGAAAGTCGCGTCCATTGCTTGGGGTCCAGCAGATGACAAATTGTCGAAAAGTCGATCCATCTGGATCCAATACGAAAACATGACATGCTGATAGTCGGACTTTTGCTTTAAGGCGGAGGCGGGTGCAGAACCACCAAATGGTCCGCACTCAATCGCATCAAACTGGTTCACTTGGCGCCTGCGCATGGATTGTCCGAATTGCACTGAATAATAAGTCCCTCCGTGATCATATTCCTGCCGTACATTGTCATCAAAAGAAAGCAAAGCACAAATATTTCAATGGGCATAGCTTAATATTCCGGCGATTTAAACCAAATTAAAAAATTGGTGGAGGTCAACGCACCATCATTGAGCGCAAATAAGCCCATTCTGTTAAGCAAAAAGGGGATCATAGCTATTCGACAATTCAACTATGAGATCTCGCCCGCAATCATTTCAATCCCATGCTTGCCTTCACAGACTTCTGGAAATTCAAATTGCGAATATCAGATCTCCCGACGAAACGAAACCAGCGATTCACGATAATTTGATGTCCTGATAATCCTGGCGATATTGAGTTTTCCACAGTGCATCAACTCTAAAAGACGAGGACAACATTGTGCTTTTCAGTATTTATTGACAACACTCAGTTTACTGGTTTCCTACAGTTTGACGGCGTAAAACGTATTTGACTTCGTAACAGGGAAAAAGATAGCAAAACATTTCTTCGTACAATTCTCTCATGAAATTACAAGAATTGAAAAGACTGCCAATAGTGCGTTTGATACCATACCTGATATAAAACGGTCGAGGTGACTTAAAAATCAATTCAACTTGAGCGATATCAAACTCGGTTTTATACTCATATTGAGGCACGCTTCGAGTAAAGGGTGAATTGTCGGCGTAATAACAAAAGGTATATAGACCAAAGAAACTCCGGTGCGTAGGATCAGAGTAGAAGTACGGATTGGAGAAATGCGGCGCAACAAACTCAACAAGCCCATTCGCCTTAACAACTCTTGCCAATTCAGCAAGCAAGAGCGGCACATCTTTTACATGCTCAACAAAGTGATAGCTATAAACCTCATCTACGCTTTGGGATGGGAACATTGTCAGTACTTCATACACATCACCAACAATATCGACCTCTGCGCCATCCAGTACATCAATGCCGATTGCGTGAGGATTGCGCTTGCGACTTCCACAGCCCAGTTCCAGGACCAAAGGTTTCATTTTCAGCAGATTAGAAATTACCCCCAGTGTGTCATTGATTTTCATATTCACCATCTCCACACCTAAGGGACCCTCTTGCGCATGAGTCCAATTATTTTTTGACGAATGGTGCCTCGAAACAATACCAGAGGATCGGCAGAAATTGCTTTCATTAGATAACGCAGACTAGCCATTGACCCGCTGTTTCGGAATGCAATGGAGGCACAGGTAATGTAGACCATTCCCATCGTCTGCTCTTTAACATCGTAGATTTCCCTGGGCAAGTGCTTACGAGTGAAAAATTCATCATACATCGCAGGCAACTCGGCCAACCAATGGGTCTGCTGGGACGATGATTTCGAAAGGTTGTGGTCTCGAAAAAGACCTAGTGTCATAGGTAAATACAGAAGCTTGCATTCGCTCGCGGCCCGAATGAAAAAGTCTCGATCAAGAACTACGTGCCATCTTGGGTTAAGGTGTCCAATTTTGTTAAGAACTGACCGCTTCCACAGACTGCCTTGCTGCGGAATCGGGACTTGTAGACTCCGCATCATGTTCTTGAAAACTACCGTATTCCCGGATATTTTTCTAAGGATTGCGTCTGTGCTTGGGCCATAGTCTACGTCTCCATAAATCAGTTCTAAATCGCTGTTTCTTTGAAACTCGTTGACCACATCTTTGATCGCGGCTGGATAAAGCAAATCGTCTGAGTTGAGCCAGCCAACTATTTGTCCCGTTGATCGCTGAAATCCTTTATTTATCGCATCAGCTTGTCCGCAGTCTTTCTCACTAACCCAATATGCCAGTCTATGCTCGTATCGCTTAATAACTTCAAGACTGTTGTCAGTACTACCTCCATCTATGATTATGTATTCCACGTTCTGGTACTCCTGCTGCAGCACCGACAGTATGGTTTCCTCTAGGAATTGACCCTGATTGAATGACGGAGTAACAATCGAAACCAGGGGTAATGCTAATACTTTCGCACTGTTTGTCATTTTATTCTCATCATTCAAAACAGAAAAAACAGATCCTGATCTGAAAAGATAATCTGTATTTTGTTTCGAGTAAGATAAGTTGTCGATAGCTATTTTGGAAGTAGCCTATCATTTGGAACGAAGTCTACTTTGTTTTGTCTATGGGTATTGGTTTCGGCATAATTTCTCAGCAACTGGCGGTTTTACTCTCTGCTCAAAGACGCGAACCATAGCCTGTATTGAATATCCACAGCCTTTGATACAGCATTTTCATACGCATTTGCATATAAGACAGCAATGACGATGGTTTTTGTGCTTTCAATGCCACTCCTACCTTAGTGAACTTATCAATACTTTCACGCAAATCGGCAAGGTACGGTTTGTATATCATGTCACGAGTGCATCTTGGTAGCAGGTACGCCCCGTACTCAACAGAATATTTTGTTTTGGAGTGCTTCAGTATTCGAAGTGACTGGAAATGCCAAGTAACCGCGTTGCCATATGGAAAGCGCGTCGCATTCCACGGTGCTAACGTTAGCTCCTTGTTGCTAAGTACATGAACATGATTTGCGAACCTTGTAGGCCAATCATCGAGGTACTTTTGGTCGCCAAATTTTCCGTTCTCATAGCGGGAAAAGCACCACTCAATGCATCGGTCCTCCCACCACTTTCTTACAACTTCTCCTCCCAGTCGTGTGAACGTCATAAACTGAACGCAATATTGTCCCGCCAAGGCGGAATAGTCCCCCTCAGGGGAAAAGGCATGATCAGTTATCAATACGTCTTTGCCAGAAGCATTCAATTCGTCAAAAATTTGATATGGGTTTTTTCGAAACCACATATCTGCATCGAGATAGGTTACGCGGTTCACCGAAAGGTCAGTTTCGAAAACGAATCGGGGTGCGAACGGTGTTAACGTCCAGCAATATTCGCCCCCTGTTCGCTCATGTTTTACTGCAAGCAACTCCGGGGTTTCCAATTTTGTTAATTGGAGGAGCCGAACATTTGGCATTGCCAATTTGCTTAGTGTTCGGTGTACATCATCATCCACGCACAGGATCCACAGGGTATAAGTGCCAATATGTCGTTCCATCGAAAGATGCAAGGCCATGCCTTGTGGGAGAAATAGGCTGTCGAAGAGGGTTACGTAGTGTTCCATTACGCACCTCGGAATGTGTTAACGGCGTGGACTACGCTTGCTACATCTTTATCCGTCATTTGCGGATGACAGGGCAATGAAAGACATGTCTCTGCGTGGCGGTCGCTGTTTCCCAAGCCATAGGGATCTGTAGCTATGTCCTGGCAAGCGTCTTGTCGATGAACCGGAATCGGGTAATGAATCAGCGCCTGCACCCCTTGCAACTGCAAATGCGATTGCAGTGCATCTCTCTTTTCGCAGTTGATAACAAAGAGATGATATGTGTGTGCCAGTGTTTCCTCTGGCATAGACAAGTGGGTTACGAGGGCGTTGGCGATCCCACACCTGTACGAGCTGGCTATTTGTTGCCGCCTACTAGTGAACTCCGTCAGCCACCTCATTCGTTCAATAAGTATTGCGGCCTGCATTTCATCGAGTCTGCTATTCATTCCAAGTTCAGGGTGGTTATAGCGGCTACTTTGACCATAATTTCGCAATCGACTTGCACGCTGGGCCAAGCCCTCGTTTCGGGTAACGATCATCCCAGCATCGCCTATTGCGCCGAGGTTCTTTGTTGGGTAGAAGCTGTAAGCCCCAGCAACCCCAAAGCTTCCTGCCACTTTCCCCTGCCATTGAGCAAGGTGCGCTTGCGCACAGTCTTCGACTAACAAGACCTTATGTTTTTGGCAAAAAGCCGCCCATGCATCCATACCTCGTACTTGTCCGTAAATGTGAACTAGAACCAAAGCTTTGGTCCGCGCTGTAATGCAACGTTCAGCGCTATCGATGGAAAGTAGCGCCGTAGTTGGGTCGATATCCGCCAATACCGGCGTTGCCCCGGCACGCAGGATCGCGAGCACGGTGGCAAATGCTGTCATAGGGGTTGTGATTACCTCGTCACCAGCGCCAATATCAAGCGCTCTCAATGCGATTTCGATAGCATCCAAACCGTTACCAACACCTACGCCATAGTTGACGCCACAAGCACTCGCCCAAAGTTGCTCAAAGTTTACGACCTCACTACCCAATACATACCAGCCCGATTCCAGCACCCGGCTAACAGCATCAAGCATTGCTGAACGCAGCTCAGGAGGTTCAGCCTTAAAGTCATTCATTGATATCATCTAAAACCATCCTGCACAAAAGGGGAGTCCGTGGGAGCGGCGAATCAGTCAGCCCAGTAATGTTGTTTATGTGCTTGGTAATAGGCTACGGTTCGGCGCAATCCTTCGCTCAGTTCGACTTTGGGGTGCCATCCTAATTCTTGCGATATCAAGGAAAAGTCGCTGTAGTAGTCGCCTATATCAATCGCTTTTCTTTCTGGGGGGAAAGGGACCAGTTCGTAAGCGCCATCCTGCCCTAGATTTACAACTGATTCCGCCAGCACCTTGAGTCCGACCACTTCGTTACTGCCTAAGTTGTACACTTTGCCGTTAGCTGTTTCAGATATTCCAGCAAGCAAAAGCGCTTCGACACAGTCGTCGACATAATTGAAATCGCGTAATTGAAGACCATCTCCGAAAACTTTGAACGGTTTGCCTTCAATCAAAAGACGAACCCATATTCCAAGAAAGGTTTGCCGTGCATCTTTCACCCGCATAGCTGGTCCATACGTGTTAGTTAAACGAAGTGCGCAAGCGCGAATACCATATACATTGTTATACAGCAAGTGATACCATTCACCAGCGAGCTT
The DNA here is from genome assembly GCA_964569855.1 of uncultured Rhodoferax sp. Taxonomy (GTDB): domain Bacteria; phylum Pseudomonadota; class Gammaproteobacteria; order Burkholderiales; family Burkholderiaceae_C; genus Allorhodoferax. The sequence continues at coordinate 17,151 of CAZMXB010000015.1, read as the reverse complement.
ATTAATCCCATTGACGTCGACCGGTCGTACTGGGTGCTTCTCATCCACTGGCAGGTAGTCCGGTTTTCCATACAATTGGCGGGTACTGGCAAAAACAATTTTTATATTAGGGTTCCATTTACGGCATGCTTCGAGGATGGAGAGTTGCGCTGTGGCATTGATTTCCAGATCCGTTTGCGGGTCGGTCATTGAATCCAAATGACTGGTCTGCCCGGCTAAATTGAATAAATAGTCCTTTCCTGTAAGTAAATAGGCCATAGCAAACGGGTCACGCACATCACAAACATTGACTGTGACCTGGTCTCGAATGTCGTGAATATTGAACAAATTGCCGCCGTATTGCGGGATGAGACTATCTACAACGGTAACCTTAGCACCTTGACACAGCAGGGCGCGCGCAAGGTTGGAACCAATAAAACCAAGACCTCCTGTTATCAAAACTCTTGCGCCCGAGTATGCAGTCATAGGGGTTTCTCCACCAAGACGACGTTGTCCAAAAATAGGTCCGGATTACCCGGTAGCATACGTCGCGCAAGCAGGCCAGATAAATTGATAACCGACATAAGTGTAACTGTAATCAGTAAATTAATCACTCTAGGAAGATGTCGTGTGACCTTATACAGATACGCATTTGCCAATTGAAAAATAATGGATGGATCTGCTCCAAGTTTCTTGTGAAGTAAGACTCGAAATCCTTGCTTAACAAGGATGGCATTTAGCCCGAAGCTCGAATATCGGGCGTAATCGTTTGGCTGTTCATGCTCATCCCAGACGAATGGGACTGTCAGCAAAAGCTTTCCGCCCGGCTTCAGTACGCGGTTGATTTCGGCAAGAAATTCATCTGGGTTGAAGACATGCTCCAACACTTGGTTGCATAGGGCAGAGTCGAACGTTGCGTCGGCATAGGGAAATGTTGCCCCATCGTAAAATTGATCTGCCAAACCCACCGTTCTTGATAACTCACTATCGAGATCCAAACCAACATAACGGCAAACCTTGAAAAGCGTTCGATAGGGTTGGGTTCCGCATCCCACGTCTATCAGACAGCCTGTCAGCTTCGGAGCGAACTCAATCATTGCATCGCTCAGCCCCGCGCGGGCAAAATAGAAAGGATTGATAAAGACGCCGAGCCATGTGGGGAAAAACGCTTCTCGCTGATAACTTGACTTGAGCCACTGGATCATCGAATGGACTCCAGAAATAATCCTTCAAATGAAAACTTTACTCCGCCCGTTGATTCCGCGTGCCCCTCAGGACTGGAATTCGCCGCAACCAAACTCCAGTTTGCCTCCAATTTTCTAGTCATCTCTTCGCGGGAAAAGACCCACATCGGGTAGCTCGCCCTATAAATAGATGAAGGTATGCTTTGAATCACTACCTTGTCGCGAGGTTCGCTCGAAAATGGAGTGCGATCAATAATCAAACAGTCCGCACCGGTTGCCGACAAGAGATCAATGGTTTCCAACGGCGTGGATAAGTACTGCAGTGTACTAGAAAGAAGAATAACAGTTGGTGATGATGCATTTACACTTTCTTCGATGCTTTCATAGAATTGCAAATGCTCCGTCTGAAAGTGTAGTTTGCCGGCCTCTACGTAATGTGACTGTTCTACGACATTCCAGGTTACGTCACGCAACTGATTTAGAAATCGACGATATTGAAAATAACTACTCCCCAGTGCCCCCCCGAAGTCCAGAACTTTAAGATGTCCCCCATTTCTGGCTGCAGCCCACATTAGGTTTGCCAAAACGGGCCAACTGTACTCGGCCTTATCGAAGGTAACTGAGTCTCGCTCGAATTCCGCATCGCCATTTTTGACTTTGAAAGACGCAGATAATACTTTCTCAAGAATCTCACTTGAGGAGTAACCTGTGCTCAATGAAACTGCTTCCGCCCAACTGGTGTATTCACCGGCATATGACACAGTTTCATTTCGTTTTTTTTTCAACCAGCTTACGAATACAGGCGGCAGCCAATTGTTTGCGAAATCTTTTAGTTTTGTCATTAAACTTCCAAGAGACTGATGAACGAGTACCAGGTCTTCATTTCACCTGCGATCTGAACCTTTATCGCATGGCGCAATTGAGAACTTGCAGTTTCTTTGAAATATACATAGGCTTTCCAATACAGATATGTAACAAGACCACACATCAAAATATACATTTTCCAGATACCTTAACTTCACACCCGTACGCCTATGTTCGCTTGTCACGCACTATTTCAATCAATGATGAGTCGGCAACGGAATTGTAGATTTCAAGAGTGTTTGTCGCGAACGTTCGAGCCTATGCCGCTCATAAAGAAAATAGATGCGCATTCGATAACGGTACCTGAAATATTCACTCGGGCTTTCTCACGCAAAAGTACCCACCCATATGAATGGCATTCTTGCCAACCAAGTTGGCAGCCCTCTCGTCGGTACTACTAATCATTATTTTGTAATTTTTGGACAACAATCTCTCGACGCTTGACCTTGAAACAAATGCATTGAGGTAATAGACTGTGCCGTCATAGAATCCAACAGGAAGTGGGCCTGCTCCATTGGACGACAAAAGCGAACGCTGAACGCTTGCGATCTGTTCCGGTGCATTGATAAAGCTTGTTCTGGTTATATATATATCTTGCGTTGGCTGCTATCAAGTTCCCATGAAATTAAATCGGATCCGAACACTAGTGCAATGCGCCAATTGTAAAAACTAGGTCAACTGATCCTAAGTGTGCTTGTGCATCCTCAATAATGTCAAAAAATTCAGTTCGCTATTTGTAGGCGATTTTGCGTCGCGAACCATTGCTGAGGTTTCGACTATGTTCCAATTCAGGTTAAAGTCGCTACCCAATGCAGCTTTCGCTACTGTGCAGTGGTAGCCTCCGCCCCCGCCAAAATCTATGACCCGCAATGAATTGTTGGTTTTAGCGATTCCTACTCTTATGAGTGTCCTAAGGGTACCTAAATCAAAATTTAGAGATTTCCGCACGGATTCTTTGAAAACCGCATTTTTCTTAATCACAACTTGTACGATTTGTTCAGCTTCGTATCCGTCTTTTGGACAGTTCTGTAGGGAATCCTGGTATGTCCGGTACACCTTCGACGAAGGTATGGTCGGTCTGAGTATTTGTAGGACGATTGGTGGTATCCAAGAGTTGATGAACTGTTTCATTTTAGCTTTTTCAAATAGTTATTTTCATTGAATGAAATGCGTCGTTCAGTTTGGTTGTTGTTTTAACTTCAGAAAGTCGGCTGTTCTTTTTTTGGCTATCGAATCCCAGGAACACTGCTCTTGAAGCCTTTTCGTTGCCAAATTTCCCATTTTTTGTCTAATACTTGAATCCTCGAGCTTTTTGATGCACTGCGCAAGGTCGTGGTGATCGTTTTTTTTGAAAGTTAAGGTTGACTCACCCAACCGAATAGGATCCACGACTGTGTCATTGAGGATAATTGGAAGGCCGCATGCGAGGGCGTCCAACTGGCTCGTAGATTCTTGTAGTGGCCAAACCCCAATGTCAGCACTGTGATAAATGTTTGGAAGTTCACGTGGTTGAACGAACGGGTGTACTGCGCAGCCCATCTTTTCTGTAATCCTCGCAACATATTGTTTGTCACCTTGTCCAACAAATAGCCCACGAAACTGGACGTCGCCTCTTTCGTGCAAAAGTTCTATCGCACTTGCCAGTAGATGTGGTCCCTTATCAGATGTCAATCTGCCGGTATATACACATACTACATCTGATTCCGAAAATCCCTGACTATTACGGAACAATTGAACCTTGTTAACTTCCGAATGAGATGAAAATAATTCGGTATCAACGGCCAAACTCGAAAGTTCACACCGTGCGATTGGTACGCCAAGATATGCCGTGAGAATTGACTGAACGTCTGGTCCCAGTGGATAGAATTTTTCCACGTTCGCAATAATGGAATCCAATCCAATCAATCGATTTCTAAGATTCCATTTGGTTTTTGCGAGCAAGCCTATCGGTGGCGTAAATATGGAGGCGTGAAGGCGACTTTCGCAAAACATCCGGTAGCCAAGTATGCGCCGCAGGCGTGCTACCTGAGAAGTCGTTGGACAGTTAACTTCAAAGCAGTACACGATTTCCGGACGAGTTTGACGTAGACCGTCTGCCAGGTTCGGGATGTGTATGCCCAATTGGTTATGATTTGAGTGCATGCGGTGGAGAGTAAAGCCCTCGCGGACCTCCACGCACACTGGCACCCGTTTAGCCCCCAATTTAGATCGATATATTTGATCGTATTTGGGTGACGTGGCATAAACCTGAAGGTCCGAGGTGAAAAGATGTACCTCGTGACCAAGTTTTCCGAGTGCGATAGGAAAGTTGTTTTCCGCATAGCCCATTCCATCAGAATACCAATCTGAAACAATGGCAATTTTCATAATTCAGGTGGTATTCAGATTGTCGACTAAACCAAGTCTGGTCAGCTTATCTACGAGTGCTCGACCACAGATAAGAAAGTTTTGGTGATCGTTGTCCCAAAGTTTGCCAACAATCTTAGCACTTCGCGTATTTTCATCAATGGCTATGAATGTGTATCCTATGCCGCTGAACATCTGATTTATCTCCGTAGCGTTGTCATCGCCAATTATTTCCAACAGGATCGTGGGTAGGTTCCGTTCAATGTGGTTCCGCATCGAATTCAGAACATTGACCTCGTGGCCTTCAACATCAATCTTTATAAGGTCTGGACCAGCGAGACCCAACCGGTTCTGAGTACCCTCCCACGTCCTAATCGGAACTTTAATTGGTATTACCTCCGATTTTCCGGCAATTTCAGGATGTTTTGCATATCTGTCGTCATCGACGGAGGTCATGTAATTGAGTTGATCCTTGATCATGAACATGGTAGCTTCACCGTCTTTATCAGATATGGCAACTCGTTCCAGCAAAACGTTTGCTGTATTTGAATCTATGTTCACCTGCAGTATGTCAGCATTCAACGGAATGGGTTCAATAGCTACGATTGTCGCCTTCGGATTATTTTTGCGCGCTAATAGGCTATAGATTCCTGTATTGGCACCGATATCGACGATTTCCTGCGAGTCTCGACATGCATGAGCCCATAGCCGAAGCGAGTGCCTTTCCCAAGATCCATAGAGACCGTAGCGAAAGAACTGGGTCTCCATCATGCTGTCTGCACGCCAATATAACTTCAGGGTCTCGCCGGACACTTCATCGAAAACTGTAATATTTCCAGGGTTTGCTGGTCTGCGAAAGCGAGCCAAAAAAAGTCCCAAGAGTCTTGCAACTAGTCTTCTAATCATGACTGGATCTTGGTAAAAAAACTGGCTTCTGTGAAGTGCAAGTGCTGGGGGAGAGGCCCCATGTAACGCTCCAACTGCCAGCGGCTGCGGTCCTTCAGCTCCAAAATGTTGCTTAAGTAGTGTGGCCTCTCCGACTGATCTAGGAGCAGTATGCCGCCCATCCGCACTTTGCGCATTGCATGCGCCAGACATGAAGGGCGTGCACGTCCGTCCACAATTACCAAGTCAAAGTAGCCATCTGGGAAACGGTCTATTGTCCGGACGTAGTTTTCAAAATTCATACCTGCTGTTCGTTCATCACTGGATGCATATGCCTTGGGGTCAGCAACGCTGGCTGTGTTTTGACGGCCATTCGGTTCGGGCTGGACCAAAAGGCAAAAAACGTTCGTCATTCCTCGAAGGGACAATTCGACTTGAACTCTGTCGTACCAGGCTGGTTCGTGCTCGACGGAGTAGACCTCCGATGCCCTTTGTCCAAAGTAGATTGTGCTGCCGCCGGAGCCGTACTCGAAGACTTTGGCCTGGTCGAAATCTAGTTGATTGAGGTGTCTTGCTGCGGGAAAACACAGCCAAGGCTGGGCCAGGGTGAGAAAGTCTGAACGCTTGCCGTGAAATGTAATCAGGCAATCAAAACAGTAGCGTAGCGCGTAACCGAGCGTCGAAAATGATGGCCGCAATCGCAAAGCATTGAACGACGCAAGAATATAGACCGCTAGGCTCTTTGTCCAAAGTCGAATCGTTTCCACTCAAATTCTTCCCATACGCGCAAAAGCCAATTGGTATCGAATAAATGCGAAATACACAACACCATAAAGGAGGTTGATCACTATTGAGGCAATTGCTATTCCATAGATCCCATAGGTCTGGACGGCAATATAGTTCAGTGGAATACTAATAATAGCGAGGACTACCCCAGCAAATATCGTAATGTGAGTCATTCCCCAATACACAGTGAAATTGCTGAGGAGTCCGACAAGACTGGAAAAGACAGCGGCAACCAGGAGTAATGGCAGCACTCCGAGCACTGCACTGTAGGATTCGTTGAGCACACCGACTTTTAGTGCAATTGACACAGCCAACCAAACGAATGCAGACAAAAGGGACAACATTACAAACAGCCTCAGAATTGTCTTGCGCGTGCGCGTGACATTCAAGTCGAGGTTTTTCTCCTTAAGAAAGATGGGGAACCAAACATCCTGAAAAGCCATAAACACTGCCGGAATGACCCCAGCGAAGGTCAAAGCAAGAAAATAGACTGCAAGATCTCCCAAGCTGCAATACCGCTCAATGAAATACTTGTCACCAAAATTAGTGAATATTCCGAGAACAGCGGACATCATGATTGGCAACCCCAGTCTGAGCGAGTTCACCGCCAAATCCATCCTGAATTCTCCACCCATATTTTGAATGTAAAAGCGAATGAAAAATGCAAGCACCGACAGCTCAGCCAGAATGAATGCAACGAGTCTGATCTCAGCGCGGTCCCCTTGTGCCCAATACAAGGCACCCAGCGTCAGCACCATTCCCAATATGAGCCGCGCCAAGTTATAGGCTTGGACACGACTAATGTTTTCGCTAGTCAGAAAGTAATTTAGGAGGAGCTTACTGTAAACGGCGATGACAACGCCAGCAGGGATGAGGTAACGGAATTGATCGTAGTCGACGGTCGTCGAAAAGAACTTCTTTACAATTACTTCGTCCGAATTCCAAGCGTACATCGCAATACCTAAGACGATTAGGAAGCCAACCATCATCAGATTGATGGTTAACAGGAGAGATTTCCTTTTTGAAACTTCGACGTCGTGAAATAGCTTGCTCTGGGAAACGTAGAGTCCAAAATTGCAGACGAGTGCCAAGACGGAAATAAGGGAAGCGAGGTAACTGAATGTTGCGTATTCCTCCTGTGTCATCAGCGTCAAGTAAAGAGGCAACAGAATGAGGCCAGAGATTTTGACCAATGCGTCGACACCAAATACCCTTAGGAAGCGACCTAAGATTGGGGGGTCTGCTCGACCCTCGGCCAAATCGGTCCACTGAGTCTTCAATTTCATCCAAAACGTCACTGAAATTCACCCAGAAGAATGAGTTGTCACGGCTAGATCCCACCAGTAAATTGAGATCAAAATTCCCAAATTCCGCGAGTGTCAATTAGTATTCGATCTTGCAATAGTTTCGGATCGATTCGCTTGAATTCGGAATGATCGACTAGGCAAACTGCGATATCGCAGAGCTCAAGTGCTTGCTGGGCGTCGACTAGGCTAACGTTTGGAACTTGGTTCAGACTTGCGGGCAATTGACTGATGAATGGTTCGACGACCAAGATAGCCAGTCCGCGATCAGCTAAGGCCACCGTTATCTGCAAAGCTGGACTTTCACGAAGGTCATCTACGTCTGCCTTGAATGCCAGTCCAAAACAGGCAATTTTTGGTGCCTGTATTCGGGCGGCCGCGACCAATATCTGATCTAGAACGTGTAGGGGCCTCGCGTCATTCACCTCGCGCGCGCACGTAATCACTTTTGCGAGCTCTGGTGCCGAGTCAACGATGAACCATGGATCCACCGCTATACAGTGACCGCCGACCCCTGGTCCTGGATTGAGGATTTGCACTCGAGGATGCCGGTTGGCAAGCTGTATAAGCTGCCTCACGTTGATGTCCAACTTTTCGCAGATGAGCGAAAGTTCGTTTGCAAAGGCGATGTTCACATCACGGAAACTATTCTCTGCGAGCTTGCACATCTCGGCCATACGCGTGTTGGTTGCAAGACACTCCCCGCTGACAAAGAGCTTGTAAAAACCAACTGCTGCGGCCGCACAACGTGGAGACAACCCTCCAATCACTCGGTCATTCTGCACAAGCTCACGCAATATGTGGCCGGGAAGCACTCGCTCAGGACAATAAGCGACGCGCACGTCCGAGCCTTCACCCCGCGTTTGAGGAAAGGTCAAATCAGGGCGTATCTCGGCCATCCATTCAGCCATACGTTCAGTGGTGCCCACCGGGGACGTGGACTCAAGAATAACAAGATCACCTTTCTTGAGGACGCTCGCCACCGCCCGGCTGGCGGCCTCGACGTAGCCCAAATCGGGTCGATGCAAGTCTATTAGGGGTGTAGGAACAGCGATCAAAAAAATGTCAGCTGCTTCCGGTTGGGTTGTGGCGCGCAAGTACCCGAGATTGACCGCAGCACTGACCACTAGGTCCAAATCTGGCTCCACAATGTGAATACGGCCGCGGTTGATTGCATCCACCGTCGTTGGATTTACATCGACGCCAACTACTCGAATCTTTCGAGAAGCCAAAATTGCCGAAGTAGGCAACCCAATATAGCCCAGTCCAACAACGCAAATTCGTGGTGAAGCCGATGGACGTTTTGAATCCATATTCATACCGACACGGGGCGAGTAAAGCACTCTAAAAGAATGTCTACGATGCGCTTGCTTGCTTTGCCGTCCCCAAAAGGACTGTGTGCTGGAGACTCTGACTCAAAGGTCATTGGGTCGTCAAGAAGTTTGCTCACTTCAGCCACAATTTGGGTGACATTGGTTCCTACAAGGCATGCCGCACCACTGTTCAGGGCTTCTGGTCTCTCCGTTGTATCCCGCATAACTAACACCGGCTTCCCTAGCGCGGACGCCTCCTCTTGGATTCCCCCCGAGTCGGTCAGAATGATGCTGCATCGCTTCATAAGATAGACAAACGGCAGGTAGTCCAATGGAGCAAAAAGGTGAACGTTGGCTAAGCCGCCAAGTCGACGCCGCACCGGCTCCTGAACATGCGGGTTTAGGTGTACGGGAAAAACAATATGCACTGTCGGGTAGGAAATCGCAATGCTGTGAAGCGCATCGCAAATACGCTCGAATCCGTCACCAAAATTCTCGCGCCGATGGGCGGTGACGAGCACAATAGGGCTGCCCATTGGCACACAACCAAATTGCTTGGCAAAACTGCGTTCCAAAGTCGAATCAGTTTCGATGCGTTGCTTTATGTGCAGCAATGCATCGATCACAGTATTTCCGGTGACATACACCTGCCCCGGAGAAATACCCTCTGCAAGAAGATTCGCGCGTGCCTTTTCTGTGGGCGCAAAATGCCAGCTTGCGAGCACGCTGGTGAGCTTGCGATTGGCTTCTTCCGGCCACGGGGAATCGAGATTGCCGGTGCGCAGTCCAGCCTCGACATGTCCGACCGGAACTCGCGCAATAAAAGCCGCGAAAGCTGCAGCAAATGTCGTGGACGTATCCCCATGCACTAACACTACGTCTGGTCGCCATTGAGAGAGTACAGTACGCAAACTGAAAAGCACGCCGGTAGTGATGTCAGTCAGGCTTTGATCAGACTTCATAAGATTTAGGTCGAAATCAGGCATGATTGCGAACAAATCCAGAACTTGGTCGAGCATCTGCCTATGTTGTGCGGTAACACACAACTTAACATCAATCAATGGTTCGCTTTGCAGCGCCAATATGAGCGGCGCCAATTTGATGGCCTCAGGCCGAGTGCCAAACACGATCAAACACTTCATGCCATTTGTCGCGTATTTGGTGGGGGACTAACGTTTCGCCCCTTTAATTTGGCAGATATGCAATTGACACAGCCCGTTACCCTCACCAGATTTCTGTCACAACACTGAATTCTTGCGATTGGAGGGATATTGGACATTTCTTAGAGATCAAGTGCTACGCCAACCGTGACAACGATGGATTGTAAGGCCGCGAACTATTTGCTCCATGACGCTCCGTTGAATCCACTGTGAATTTTCCAAGAATCTATCCGAAATTAGAGGACCCTGCGTTTTCATGCGCGACGGTCGCGTGTAGAGTGAAAATGGCGAAGGCAAAGCTCGGCCCGTTAACGGGCGACAGCGAAACCCAGTATCGGCAGAAACTATTACATTTGAAAATGCGATTGGGATGCTAGGACCGCATGGTTTCGCACACGTAGACGACTCCGAAATTCTTATGGACTACATCGAGTTCGGCATCCCAGTGCATCAAACCGAAACGGTTCTAGCTTACCTGCCCAAATGAAGGAGGTGTTCATTTTGTATTGCTCCTCTACAGCCAAGCAGGCCAATTCAAAGACCTTCGTTGCAGGCGTTAGCGGAATGGTTGGAAGTGCAATTGTGCGCAACCTAACAACAACAAGGGGTTTCACCCAGTACCTTTATCGCCTGTTCCCACGCCGATCTTGACTTAACCAATCAGGCCGCCGTCAACAATTTTTTCCACAGAAACCCACCGAGATGTATCTTGCCGCCGCCAAGATTGGCGGAATCTTTGCCAACAACTCTTACGCGGCCGATTTCATTTACGAGAACCTGATGATTCAGGCCAACGCAATTCATACCGCACATGCCCACGGAGTGCAAAAACTGCTCGTTTTAGGTAGCAGTTGCATTTACCCGCGCCTTGCCGCCCAGCCCATGGCCGAGTCGGAATTGCTATGTGGCGCCCTTGAGCCTACCAACGAGCCATACGCTATAGCCAAAATTGCCGGCATAAAGCTGTGCGAAAGTTACAACCGCCAGCACGGTCGCGACTACCGCAGTGTGATGCCGACCAACCTTTACGGTCCAGGCGACAATTACCACCCCGACAACAGCCACGTTATTCCAGCCCTGATCCGTCGCTTCCATGAAGCCAAGATCAGCCGTTCGCCTGAGGTGGTCATCTGGGACACTGGCACCCCAAGGCGTGAGTTCTTGTACGTGGACGACATGGCAGCAGCCAGTGTCTTCGTCATGAACCTGGACCTTGCCACCTATGTCGCCAACACATCCGCTATGTGTAGCCATATTAATGTGGGTTTCGGTTGCGTCATCACGATTGCAGAAGTGGCCACGACCATTGCCAAAGTGGTGGGCTACCACGGAAGGCATACATTCGACACCAACAAGCCTGACGGGCCACCCCGAAAGTGGTTGGGCAGCTCACGCCTCATTTCCCTGGGGTGGCGAGGCCACCATTCTTTGCAGGATGGGTTTGCACTTGCATACGCTGATTTTTTGACCACATGATCCAATTCAACCGCCAAAGAACCCCCTAAATGGCGCTGATCACCGGCATCACTGGCCAAGACGGATCTCATTTAGCCGAGTTGTTGCTGGAAAAAGGCTATGTTGTCCATGGAATCAAGCGCCGCGCCAGCTCGTTCAACACGTCGCGTGTCGACCACATCTACCAGGAGCCCCACCTCGACATATCGTCCAACGGACCACGATTTAAGCTGCACTATGGTGATTTGACCGACACCAGCAACCTGACACGAATCATTCAACAGGTTCAGCCCGACGAGATTTACAACCTTGGTGCCCAAAGCCATGTTGCCGTAAGTTTTGAAAGCCCCGAGTACACCGCAGATGTAGACGGGATGGGGGCTATGCGTATTCTTGAAGCCATCCGCATTTTGGGACTAGAGAAGAAGACCCGCTTCTACCAAGCAAGCACATCCGAGTTGTACGGTCAGGTGCAGGAGACCCCGCAAAAAGAAACCACGTCTTTTTACCCTCGCAGCCCCTACGCCGTTGCCAAGCTTTACGCCTATTGGATTGCAGTGAACTACCGCGAAGCCTATGGAATGTATGCCTGCAACGGCAGCCTGTTTAACCACGAAAGCCCACGCCGTGGCGAAACCTTTGTAACCCGCAAAATCACCCGCGGACTCTGCAACATCGCCCAAGGCCTTGAAAACTGTTTGTATATGGGTAATCTGGATGCATTGCGCGACTGGGGCCACGCCAAGGAGTATGTCCGCATGCAGTGGCTGATGTTGCAGCATGACGCACCGCAGGACTTTGTCATAGCGACTGGCCTACAACATAGCGTTCGCGACTTCATCACATGGACAGCTTCTGCTCTGGGTATGACCTTAAGTTTTGAAGGTCAGGGTGCTGACGAATACGTTGTGGTGACAAGCATCACGAGTGACAACGTACCAGCACTGAGAATTGGACAAATCATTGTCAAGGTTGATCCGCTCTACTTTCGTCCGACCGAAGTCGAGTCCCTGTTAGGCGACCCTAGCAAAGCCAAATCAGAACTTGGTTGGGTCCCCGAGATCACTGCACAAGAAACGTGCCAAGAAATGGTCGATAACGACTTGGCACAGGCGAAATAACACGCACTTCTCAAGAAACACGGCTATGGCGTGAACCTGAGTACGGAATAGACCGCGTCAGATTTCAAACGCAAACAGCCTCCCGCCCCACCGAAATATATGACCACCCAGCTTCCTGAAGTTTCTGAGTTTGGTACAAATTTCGACCATCAATGATGACCTTCCCACGCATGCGAAGCGCCATCTCGGTGAAATCCGGTACTCGAAACTGCTGCCATTCGGTACAAATCACCAACGCATCAGCGCCGTGCAGTGCGGAATATTGGTCTTCGCACAAGTTAAAGCCATTGCGCTCCCCATAGATACGTGCAGCCTCGCCCATCGCTATTGGATCGTAGGCATGAATGACGACCCCGTGTTGCCACAGGGACTCGATCAAAGTGCGACTGGGCGCCTCGCGCATGTCATCGGTATTGGGCTTGAAAGAGAGTCCCCAAACAGCAATGGTTTTATCGCGCAAAAGGTCTACCCCACCAAAGTAAGCCGCCAATTTCTGGAACAGCGTACCCTTTTGATATTGGTTGATGGACTCCACTGCCTGCAATAGTTTGGCCTCGTAGCCAACCCGCTGTGCTACGTGGGCCAACGCCCTGACATCTTTGGGGAAACAGCTTCCACCGTAACCGCACCCAGGGTAAATGAAGTGGTACCCAATGCGGGGGTCAGAACCAATTCCCTTGCGTACCTGCTCAATGTCGGCACCCAAGCGCTCTGCGAGGTTGGCCATTTCGTTCATGAAGCTGATTTTGGTGGCCAACATCGCATTGGCGGCGTATTTGGTCAGTTCAGCGCTACGAACGCCCATGAAAAGGGTACGCTCGTGACTGCGATTGAATGGCTCGTACAACTCGCGCATGATCGCTTTGGCGCGCTCACTCTCTGAGCCAATAATGATTCGATCTGGCTTGAGGAAGTCGTTGACCGCGGCTCCTTCCTTGAGAAACTCCGGGTTTGAGACGATATCAAAGTCCGGCACTTCACCGCGGTCGGCGAGCACCTGCTGCACAAGCAATTGCACCTGGTCAGCGGTGCCAACCGGCACAGTCGATTTGTTGACGATGACCTTGTAATCCACCATGTGGCTGGCAATTTCCCTTGCAACAGCAAGCACATATTGCATATCCGCCGAACCATCTTCATCTGATGGCGTACCGACAGCAATCACCTGGACCTGCCCAAACGCTACAGCGCCGGGGACGTCCGTGGTGAATTGCAGACGCCCACCCTTGATATTGCGCAGCACTAGCGGCTCCAGTCCCGGCTCCCAAATGGGGATGATTCCGTGCTTGAGCTTGTTTATCTTGGCCGGGTCGACATCCACGCACAGCACCTGATGACCGACCTCGGCGAGGCAGGCTGCACTTACCAACCCGACGTAACCGGCTCCAAAAATGGAAATTTTCATAAGAGTTGGGGCGCGCCGCGATGTGTCAAATCGAATAGAACTGACGGTACCACTTTACGAAATGGCCTACTCCCTCTGCTACCGACGTCTTTGGCCTGAATCCAGTCCAGGCATACAGTTCATCGGTGTTGGCTGCGGTCACTGGCACATCGCCACTTTGCATGGGCAGGAAGTTTTTTTTGGCTGTGGTGTTCAAGGCAACTTCCAGCGCATGGATATAGTCCATCAAGGGCGTGGGTTGACTGTTTCCGATGTTGAACACACGGTAGGGGGCATTGCTGCTTGCAGGGTCAGGCTGCGCACTGTCGAATGCCGGGTTGGGCGTGGCGGGCTTGTCTGCCACCCGAATGATGGCTTCCGCGATGTCGTCGATGTAGGTGAAATCGCGCACCATATTGCCGTGGTTGAAGATGTCGATTGGCTCACCCTTGAGTATCGCGTTGGCAAAAAGAAAAGGTGCCATATCCGGACGACCCCATGGCCCATAAATCGTAAAAAACCGTAGGCCGGTGGTGGGCAGTCCATATAAATGGCTGTAACTGTGGGCCATCAGTTCATTGGCCTTTTTGGTGGCGGCGTACAAGCTCACGGGGTGGTCAATGTTGTGGTGCTCGCTGAATGGAAGCGCCGTATTGCCGCCATAGACGCTCGAGCTGCTGGCATACACCAGATGCTGCACGCCCACATTGCGGCAGCCTTCCAAAACATTCACAAACCCGGACAAATTGGAGTCAACGTAGGCGTGCGGATGGGTGATCGAATGCCGCACACCGGCTTGTGCTGCAAGGTGGATGACCCGTTGCGGGGCGTGCTGTTCGAATAGGTCGGCAATTCCCCCGCGGTCTGCCACATCCAGCAGACAAAAACTGAAATTGGGGTGCGCATGCAATTGCGCCAGGCGCGCCCGCTTGAGCGATACGTCGTAATAGTCGTTGAGGTTGTCGAGGCCAATTACTTTATCGCCCTGGGCGATCAGGCATAGTGCCGTATGCATTCCGATGAATCCAGCCGCTCCAGTCACCAGCCAGGTAACTGGCTCGGAAAGGGTTCTAGCTGGCGCTCGGTTCGGGTGTAGAACAACCATATGCTTCTGATTGGATAGTGCCAGCGTGAGCTGAAAGCGGCTTCAAAACCGCAGCCTGCGCCCTATACAGGCACAGTGTCGGCAAAGCTCGCGCGCTGCATTAGCTTGTCGTGCAAGCGGACCAGATTGGGGTATTCACTGCGCCAGTCGATCTGTGGAAAGCGGAAGTCCAGGTAACCCAATGCGCATCCAACCGCGACATCAGCCAGGGTGAATGGAACACCACCGCAGAACGGCTTGTCACCCAAGCCATTGCTCATGGCCCTCACCGTGGCGGTGACTTTGCCAAGCTGCCGGTCAATCCAGACCTGGCTGCGTTGCGCCTTGGTGCGCCCGCTCCAGGTGGCCTCCAGCCGCGCCAGAATGGCGGCGTCCATCAAACCATCCGCCAAGGCCTCCCAGGTCTTGATCTCGGCCCGTTCGCGCCCAACCTGCGGAATCAGCTTTCCCACAGGCGACAGCGTGTCGAGGTACTCCACGATCACGCGAGAGTCAAACAGTGCTTCGGCGCCTTCCATAATCAGGCAGGGCACTTTGCCCAATGGATTGGACTCGGATATCGATGTGTCCGGACCCCAGACGTCCTCGGTTACGAACGCATAGTCCAGCTTCTTCTCAGCCATTACGACACGCACTTTGCGGACATAGGGGCTTGAGGTCGATCCGAGTAATTTCATGGTGGCTCATCAGTTTCACAGAAAGTTCATTCTATCCATTGCCCCCCACCGCAAGCCTTTTGAGGGCGAATGGTGGCGTACAACCTACAATTCGCCCATGACTTTTTCTTCCATTTCAGCCCTCTCCCCACTGGATGGCCGCTACGCCACCAAGCTTGCTGCCCTGCGCCCCGTTATGAGCGAACAGGGCTATATGCACCGCCGCGTACAGGTCGAGGTGGCCTGGTTCATTGCCCTCAGTGATGCTGGTTTTGACGAATTCAAAGCCCTCACGACCGGAGCACGCACTTACTTGCTGGGTCTGGTGAAGAACTTCACTGAAGCGGATGGACTGGCCATCAAGGCCATTGAAAAGACCACCAATCACGACGTCAAGGCGGTCGAGTACTGGATCAAGTCCAAGTTTGAAGCCCGCCCCGAGCTGGTTGCCGCCCAGGAATTCGTGCACTTTGCGTGTACCAGCGAAGACATCAATAACACCAGCCATGCCCTGCAGCTCAAAGGCGCACGGGACCAGGTCTTGTTGCCCGCACTGGATGCCGTGATCGCCAAATTGAGAGCCATGGCGCGCGGCTTTGCTGAAGTGCCCATGCTCAGCCGAACCCATGGCCAGACCGCCAGCCCCACCACCGTGGGGAAAGAAGTTGCCAATGTGGTCGTTCGCCTGGCCGCCGCCCGCGAAAAGATTGTCAGCATCAAGATCATGGGCAAGATGAATGGCGCCGTCGGCAACTACAACGCCCACCTTTCGGCCTGGCCCGATTTCGACTGGGAGGCGTTCAGCCGCAAAGTGGTGGAAACACCGGAACCGATGGGTCTGGGCCTGACCTTCCAGCCCTACAGCATCCAGATCGAACCGCATGACTACATGGCCGAGCTGTTCGACGCCATTGCCCGCGTGGACACCATCCTGATCGACTGGTCGCGCGATGTCTGGGGTTATGTGAGCCTGGGCTACTTCAAGCAAAAGCTCAAGGACGGGGAGGTGGGTTCCTCAACCATGCCACACAAGGTCAATCCGATTGATTTCGAGAATGCCGAAGGCAACCTGGGCTTGGCGAATGCAATGCTGCGCCATTTGAGCGAAAAGTTGCCCATCAGCCGCTGGCAGCGCGATTTGACCGACTCCACCGTGCTGCGCAACATGGGTGTGGCAATGGGCTACGCAGTACTGGCCTACCAATCGCTGTTGACCGGCTTGAACAAATTGGAAATCAATGAAGAAGCCATTGCCGCCGACCTGGACACCTCTTGGGAAGTGCTGGCAGAACCCATCCAGACCGTGATGCGCCGCTTCGGCCTGCCCCAGCCCTATGAACAACTCAAGAAGTTCACCCGGGGCGCTCCAATGACCCGCGCGCTGATGCAAGGCTTTATCGCCAAGCTGGAGATCCCCGAGGAAGAGAAACAGCGCCTGTTGGCCATGACACCCGGGAGCTACACCGGCATGGCCGCTGCACTGGCCAAACGCGTCTGATGGCCCTCAAATCCACCATCTTCAAGGTCAATCTGCAAATCGCGGACATCGACCACGGCTACTATGCGGACCACGCCTTGATGCTGGCGCGCCACCCCAGCGAGACCGACG
>CAZMXB010000014.1:13516-34468 GCA_964569855.1 uncultured Rhodoferax sp. | reverse complement strand
TCTGAGTGCTTGGCTGATGCCCTTGCACTTTCCCCCATGGATCAGCTGGCACAACAAGCTGTCGGTTTTTTCCGCTGTCAACCTGGCGTCTGGCCGCTCGGTATTTTGCTCTGGGTTGTAGCTATTCCCGGAAGTTAGCGCCTACCTGAGTCCAAAAGGGCCAGGAACCCCTCCGTCGCGGGTAGTCCCTTGCTGTCAAACGGGACTTGACTGGACGATCTTCCATAGGCACCGCCGTCTGCATTCGGCTTTGGGTTACTTCAGTCCGAAGCAATTTGAACAGCGCCGGCATGCGGCACAGCGCAAAAAAAACTGCATAAATCGAGGGCTAAAGACTGCTCAATTCAAGGGCAAGGTCAGATCAGAAAATGCCCTGGAATAGGCTTGAATTTGCGATATCGGACAACATACCATCGAATCTCTTGAGAGAAGAATTCCTATCACGGAGCCGGAAAGCACATAATGGGCTTCACTTATATTTAATTAGGGAGTTTTACATGAAGCGTTCCATGCAAAAGGGTTTTACTTTGATCGAACTGATGATCGTGGTGGCGATTATTGGTATTTTGGCTGCGGTCGCATTGCCTGCTTACCAGGACTACACCGTGCGTGCCAAGATGTCTGAAGTGGTTCTGGCGGCCTCCACCTGCCGCACCAGCGTGACTGAAGCGCGTCAAACCACCACCAATATCGCGTCGTTGCCAGCCGCTGGAAAATGGGGCTGCGAAAGCTCTACGTCCTCGACTAAATATGTGTCAACAGTGGGCACAAATACAACCGGTGCGATTGAAGTGGTTGTGAACGCAACCAACTTGCCAGCAGTGGTCGGTTCTGTTCGTTTGTCTCCAACGTTGGATGCGAACGGCCAAGTGACCGGTTGGCTGTGCGGCCCAAGTGTGACCACCATCGCCAAGTATCTGCCAGGTTCTTGCCGCGATACAACGGTCGCTGCATTGGGAGGCTTTGCAACGAACTAATTCAGTCATACGCTGAAATACAGGGCTCCTCGGAGCCCTTTTTAATGGTCTCCATTCTCTTTGTCGGCATCCTGAGTGCTTGGCTGATGCCCTTGCACTTTCCCCCATGGATTGGTTGGCCGTCAAATCGACCTGTAGCCTCTGCGAACTCTGCACAAGTTGCTCCCAAATCCATAGCAATTTACACTCCGCACGCTCAGTGACTATTTTCGGTGGGTGTTGGAAATCACCGACACCACACCCGTTTTGCCGGTGCTACCTTTGCCCTCTGACCTGAACCAAAGCGCAAACACCATGCCCAAAACCCTGATCGAACCCTTCCGCATCAAAAGTATTGAACCCATCCGCATGACCACGCGCGGGGAGCGCGTGCAACTGCTGGAGGACGCAAAGCTCAACGTCTTCAAGTTGCGCGCCGAAGACGTGCTGATCGACTGGCTGACCGACTCCGGCACCGGTGCCATGTCCAGCCGCCAGTGGGGTGCCATCATGGAGGGTGACGAGAGCTACGCCGGCGCGCGCAGCTTCTACCGGCTGGAAGCGGTGATCCGCGAGATCACCGGCATGCAGCATTTCATCCCCACCCACCAGGGCCGCGCCGCCGAAAAAGTGCTGTTCACCGCAGTGTGCAAAAAGGGCGAGCTGGTGCCCAACAACTGCCACTTCGACACCACCCGCGCCAACCTGGAGTACTTGGGGCTAGAGGCCGTGGACCTGGTCATTCCCGAAGGCCTGCAGCCCGCGCTGGTCTACCCGTTCAAGGGCAATATCGACCTGGAACGCGTGGAAGCCGTGCTGAAGGCCGAGGGCCATCGCATCCCGTTTGGCATGCTCACCGTGACCAACAACACCGGTGGCGGACAACCGGTTTCGATGGCCAATATCCGCGCCTACTCCAAACTTCTGAAGAAGTATGGCAAGCCCTTCATCATGGACGTGTGCCGCTTCTCCGAGAACGCCATGTTCATCAAGATGCGCGAACCGGGCTACGAGAACACGCCCATCAAGACAATAGTGCAGGAGATGTTCTCGTACTGTGACGGCTGCACCATGAGCGCCAAGAAAGACGGCATGGTCAACATCGGCGGCTTCATCGTGCTGCGCAGCGACGAGTGGATGGACGCCGCCCGCAATGTGCTGATCATGACCGAGGGCTTCCCGACCTACGGCGGATTGGCCGGGCGCGACCTGGAAGCATTGGCCGTGGGCCTGGTCGAGGGCATGGACGAAGACTACCTGCGCTACCGCCTGCGCACCGCCGAATACCTGGGTGAGCGCCTCGACGCATCCGGCATCGGTTTTGTAAAACCCACCGGTGGACACGCCGTTTACATCGACGCCAAGACCGTACTGCCCGACATGCCGATAACCCACTACCCGGCCTGGGCGCTGTGCAACGCGCTGTACCTGGAAGGCGGAATCCGTGGCGTGGAAATCGGCTCCATGATGTTTGGCAAGCGACTGGCCGACGGGGCTGAGACCTACCACAGCATGGAGCTGGTGCGCCTGGCTTTCCCACGGCGCATGTACACCCAGAGCCACTTCGACTACGCGGCCGAGGTGATTGACGAGGTCAAGCAAAAGGCGGCCAGCATACGCGGCGTCAAGATCACCAAGCAGCCGCAGTTTTTGCGGCACTTCACCTGTGAGTGCGCCTGGGTCTAGGGCTGCGACGCAAGACCCCAATGGTATTGCGCGCCCTGCGTGCCTACAATTCCGCAGAGTCTGTTCAATTTGAGGAGCAAACACCCATGAAGCATTTCCTACGAAGCAGCGCCATTGCGCTAACCGCTGTGTCCATGGCCATCACACCGACCGGCGTCATGGCACAGGACCAGGAAGTGGAGTTGGTATCCAACGGCGGTTCCAACACCTACCGATTGCCAAACGATGTCGCGCAGGTTGATCTGGTGCAGCAGATTCGCGGCAGTTGCCGGTTTGGGCGAAGCTGGGGTTATGACCTCACGGCCAAGGAATTGTGGGTCGATGCGGGCTGTGGCGGACGCTTCAAAGTCATCCGTAACGCCCCAAGCTCCCAGAACGGCGGCTCCAACGCCGGGTACGCCATTGCCGCAGTGGCTGCCATTGCCGGGCTGGCGCTGCTGGCCAACCAGAACAGCAATAACCAAGGGGACCAGGGATATCAAGGTCCGCAGCGACCCCATGCTCCACCGGGGCGAGGCGGCCAGCTGCGCGGCGTGGGCGGCCTGTGCATGGACGTGGACAAGGCGGGCGGCAATATTGGGCCGGGCTCTGCGGTTCAGATCTGGGAGTGCAACGGCATCTGGAACCAGTCCTTCCGCTGGGGCCGCAACGGTGAAATCATGGTGGGCGATTTGTGCCTTGACATTGAGAACGCCAATCCGAACGACGGGGCACGCCTGATCGTCTGGCAGTGCTCCGGCGCGGCCAACCAGCGCTGGCGCGCCCGGGGACGCAACATCGTCAGTGACCTCAACGGCAAGTGCATGGGCGTCTGGGAGGGGCAGGCCCGCAACGGACAACGTGTCGCCACCTGGGGTTGCAACGGCAGCAGCAATCAACAATGGTGGTGGTAAGGAGTATGACCATGAACACAAAACCCCTGCTGGTCGCACTGGCGGCCGCCTTTCTGGCCAGCGCAGCACAGGCTGCCACCCCGATGGCCCCTGCCGCCAAAAAGCGGCAGGCGACGTGCATGGCGGCTGACTTCAATCACGACGGAGTGGTCTCACTCGACGAATTTCACCAGGATGTGTTGAACAGCTGGCGCGCACTGCAGCCAGACGCGTCCGGCTACGTTGTTATCGCCGAGCTCAACACCGTACCGGGAATGGGGCGCGGCATGATCGAGCGCCTCAAACGCGCCGACGCTGATGGCGACGCTCGCCTGTCGTTCAAGGAAGTTGTGGCGGCCCGCATGGCCTATTTTGAGGCCGCTGACGGCAACAATGACGACAGCCTGACTCTGCAGGAGTGCGTTGACTACCAGCGCAAATTGACCGGGGTTTCCACCAAGGCCAAGAAGTAGGGTCTTGGCGGCTAACTCCAGATATCCATCAGCGGCCCTCCCTGTTCAATCAAAAACTCCTTGAACGCGCGCGCCGCAGGAGACAGTTTTTTCTGGCGCAAGTGAGTGATGTACCAGTGCCCAACCTGCGGCATGCCCTGGATGTCCACCAACGCCATGTAGCCACCGGCCAGTTCATGGCGCATGGTGCGCATCGACAAAAAGCTCAAGCCCATGCCGGCCATTACGGCCTGTTTGATGGTCTCGTTGCTTGGCATTTCCATTTCGACCTTGAGCGGTGTTTGGTGCTGCGCAAACAGCCGTTCCATGGCGGCACGCGTGCCTGAGCCCTCTTCGCGCACCACGAAGCGGTAATCCCCCAAGGCTGAAAACGGCAGTTGTTTGCGCCGTGCCAAAGGGTGGTCGGGCGCTGCAACAATGGCCAGCGGGTTGGTGGCGAAGGGGATGGCTTCGCAGTCCAGGTCGGCCGGCGCGCGGCCCATCACCACCAGGTCGGCCTCATTGCGAGCCAGCAAGCCCAGAATGTTTTCGCGGTTATCAATTTTGAGCTGCACGTTGATGCCGTCAAACAACTTGCCAAACTGCACCAGCAGCATGGGAATGAAGTATTTGGCGGTGCTGACCACGGCCAGGTCAATGCGGCCTTTTTTCAGGCCCACGTGGTCGGCCATCTGGGCTTCCAGATCCTTGAGCTGTCCCATGGCAGCCTGGGCATGCAGCAAAAAGGCCTCGCCAGCGTGCGTCAGCCGGATGTTGCGACCCACCGGCTCCAGCAGGGCCACACCAAAGGCGTCTTCCAGCTGCCGGATCTGCATGGACACGGCGGGCTGGGTCACAAACAGGCGCTCAGCGGCCTTGGAGACGGAGCGCTGGCGCGCAACCTCCAGAAAAGTTTGGATTTGCTTCAGGGTGTAAGGGCGCATACACGAGAGTCAATAAGTTTATCCTGATGATTTTTTAACTAAACGTGATTGGAGTTTATGGGTTGATACGCTTAAAGTAAATTAACGGATGCTTATATTGCAGCCTTTTTACCAACTCCCACCACCAACCGGCATGATCCAAGCCCTGATTTTTGATGTCGACGGCACTTTAGCCGATACCGAGCGTGCGCATCTGGCCGCGTTCAACCACGCCTTTGCCGACATGGGCATGGGCTGGGTGTGGGATGAGGCGCTGTATACCGGGCTGCTCGATATTTCGGGTGGCAAGGAGCGCATCCTGCATTACTGGAACACCATTTGCCCCACCATGCTGGAGGTGGACGCCATGGCCGTGAACGACACAGTCAACCGGCTGCACGAACTCAAAACCGCCGCCTATGAAGCAGCGGTGAATGATGGAGCCGTCAGCCTGCGCCCGGGTGTGCTCCAGCTGATGGACGAAGCGCGGGCCGAGGGCTTGCAACTGGGCATTGCCACCACCACCTCGCCGGTCAATATCGCGGCGTTGATGCGCCGCGCCATTGGGCCCGACTGGCGCCTGAACTTCACGGCCATTGGTGACGCGTCCACAGCGCCCCTCAAGAAACCGCATCCGCAGGTGTATCTGCAGATGCTGGCCGCGCTCCAGCTCAATCCCACCGTGTGCATCGCGCTGGAAGACTCCAGCAACGGGCTGCGAGCCGCCACAGCGGCCGGCCTGGCCACGGTCATCACGCCGACCACCTACACCGCGCACCATGACTTTGCCGCGGCGCTGCGGGTTGTGCCTGATTTGAGCCACGTCAACCTGGCCAGCCTGCGCCAGTGGCATGCTGAAAAACAAACCCTTGAGAAAGCCAAAACATGACCGCATCCACAGCTCCGGCTCCCGTTCTTCGCCTGGCCCCCAGCATTCTGTCGGCCGACTTTGCCCGCCTGGGCGAAGCGGTTCGGGCGATTCAAACGGCCGGTGCCGACCTGGTGCACTTTGACGTGATGGACAACCATTACGTGCCCAACCTGACCATTGGCCCGTTGGTGTGTGAAGCCATTCGCCCGCACGTCACCATCCCCATCGATGTGCACCTGATGGTGGAGCCGGTGGACGCGCTGATCCCCCTGTTTGCCAGGGCCGGTGCCAACATCATCACCTTTCACCCGGAGGCGAGCAAACATGTGGACCGCACGCTGCAGCTGATCAAGGAACACGGTTGCAAGGCCGGGCTGGTGCTGAACCCGGCCTCCCCGCTGGACTGGCTGGACCATGTGATGGACAAGCTGGATATGGTCCTGCTGATGAGCGTGAACCCCGGCTTTGGCGGGCAAAAGTTCATTCCGTCCACACTGGGCAAGCTGCGTGCCGTGCGCCAGCGCATTGACGCGCACCGGACAGTGGGCGGCCAGCCCATCTGGTTGCAGGTGGATGGTGGCGTCAAGGTCGACAACATCCGTGAGATCGTGCAGGCCGGGGCCGACACCTGCGTGGCCGGCAGCGCTGTCTTTGGTGCGCCCGATGCCGATGGTGGCTACCGCACCGTGATGAATACGCTGCGCCGCAACGCGGCCGGCTGACCAAACACCCCCGTTTCACTCCAAATTTTGTAATCTTTCTGGAAGCCCGCCATGACCACCCGCCGTCGTTTTACCCTGACCCAATACCTGATCGAACAGCGTCGCCGCTTTCCATCGGCCAGTGGCGATTTCAATGCCTTGGTGCTGGATGTGGCGCTAGCCTGCAAGGCCATTGCACGATCGGTGGCGTTTGGCGAGTTGGGCAGTGTGCTGGGCCACCCCACGCCCGAGGTTGCCACCAGCGTCAACGTGCAGGGCGAGGAGCAAAAGAAGATGGATGTCATCAGCAATGAGTATTTCACGCAGATGACCGAATGGGGCGGCCACCTGGCCGGCATGGCGTCTGAAGAGCTGGAACAGCCCTACCAGATTCCTGAACCGCTGCAGCGTGGCAAGTACATGCTGGTGTTTGACCCGCTGGACGGCTCCAGCAACATCGACGTGAATGTGACCGTGGGCAGCATTTTCAGTGTGCTGCGTGCGCCGCAGGACGTGATTGACAGCGGGCGTGATGTCGTCGAGGCTGATTTTCTGCAAAGCGGCACCCAGCAGTTGGCGGCGGGTTATGCGCTATATGGCCCTACCACCATGCTGGTGCTCACAGTGGGCAACGGCGTGGCGGGTTTTACGCTGGACCCCAACCTGGGGCAGTTCATGCTGACGCACCCGGACATCCAGATTCCGGTGGACACCCATGAGTTCGCCATCAATGTCTCCAACGCCCGCTTTTGGGAGGCACCGGTCAAGCGTTATGTGGACGAATGCCTGGCCGGCAAGCCGGGCCCGCGCGCCAAGGACTTCAATATGCGCTGGATTGCCAGCATGGTGGCCGAGGCGCACCGCATCCTGATGCGCGGTGGCGTGTTTCTGTACCCACGCGACACCAAGGACACCAGCAAGCCTGGCCGCTTGCGCCTGCTGTATGAGGCCAACCCGATCGGCATGCTCATCGAGCAGGCCGGTGGCCGCGCCTCCACCGGCGAGGTGCCCATGCTGGGCGTGCAGCCCACCAGTCTGCACCAGCGCATCGGTCTGGTGTTTGGGTCCAAGAACGAGGTCGAGCGCATTGAGCGCTACCACGCCGAACCGGTCAAAGTGGAGCTGCACAACCCCTTGTTTGCCGAGCGAGGACTTTTTCGAAACCAATAACTTGCGGGACAGACCGCAGCGTAGCGCAGCTCTGTCCCCAACTGATTAAGGATGTTTTTGCGGGACAGACCGCAGCGTAGCGCAGCTCTGTCCCCAACTGGTTACCACACTATAAATTTAATAGCTACTTGCGCAATGTTTGCGAGGGCTAGAGGCCTATTTCACCAAAATTCAATTGCCAAAGGAGATTGCGCATGTCCACACGCCACCCCATCATCGCCATCACCGGATCTTCCGGTGCGGGCACCACATCGGTGACACGAACCTTTGAGAACGTCTTTCGCCGCGAGGGCATCAATGCAGCCGTCATTGAAGGTGACAGCTTTCACCGCCACGACCGCGCCGAGATGAAGCTGCGTCTGGCCGAGGCCGAAAAGGCCGGCAACAAGAACTTCAGCCACTTCGGACCGGAGAACAATCTCTTTCCCGAACTTGAAGCCCTGTTTCGCGATTACGCGGCCACTGGCCAGGGCAAGCGCCGCAAGTATTTGCACGACACCGAAGAGGCCGCGCCCTACAAGCAGATCCCGGGCACCTTCACGCCCTGGGAAGACGTGCCCGCCAATACCGACCTGCTGTTTTACGAAGGCCTGCACGGCGCGGTAGTCACACCCGAGATCAACATCGCACAGCATCCAGACTTGTTAGTGGGCGTGGTGCCAGTCATCAACCTGGAGTGGATTCAAAAGCTCTACCGTGACAAGAAACAGCGCGGCTACAGCACCGAAGCGGTCACCGACACCATCCTGCGCCGCATGCCCGACTATGTGAACTACATCTGCCCCCAGTTCATGCACACCCATGTCAACTTCCAGCGGGTGCCCATGGTGGATACCTCCAACCCGTTCATCGCACGCGACATCCCCAGCGCCGATGAAAGCATGGTGGTGATCCGTTTTGCCAACCCCAAGGGCATCGACTTTCAGTACCTGCTCAACATGATTGATGCCTCCTTCATGAGCCGCGCCAACACCATCGTGGTACCCGGCGGCAAGATGGAACTGGCCATGCAACTTATCTTCACGCCGTTCGTCTGGCGAATGATGGACAGAAAGAAAAAGTAACACCCCCGTCCGGGCTCACTGCGTGTAGCCCGTTCCCCCCTTGCAGGGGGCAATGCCAGTGGCCCGGCGGAGCCGGCTCCACGGCATTTCTGAAACAGGCACGGTATGCGTTGCGCTACCAGTACAGGAATAAGTCAAATGAACACACTCTCTCCGTCTCCCGACATGGCCAACCAGATGACCAAAGCCATCCGTTTCCTTGCCATCGACGCCGTCGAAAAAGCCAAGTCCGGTCACCCTGGCGCACCCATGGGCATGGCTGATATTGCCGAGGTGCTATGGAACCGGCACCTGAGCCACAACCCGGCCAACCCGCTGTGGCCCAACCGCGACCGCTTTGTGCTGTCCAACGGCCACGGCTCCATGCTGATCTATGCGCTGCTGCACC
Organism: uncultured Rhodoferax sp.; assembly: GCA_964569855.1. GTDB lineage: Bacteria > Pseudomonadota > Gammaproteobacteria > Burkholderiales > Burkholderiaceae_C > Allorhodoferax. The sequence goes on along the minus strand of CAZMXB010000014.1, from coordinate 25,385 downwards.
TGACCGGCTATGACCTGCCCATGGATGAGCTGAAGAAGTTTCGCCAGCTGCACAGCAAGACCGCAGGCCACCCTGAGGTGGGTGTCACGCCGGGCGTGGAAACCACCACCGGCCCCTTGGGCCAGGGCCTGGGCAACGCGGTGGGCATGGCGCTGGCCGAGAAGCTGCTGGCTGAGGAGTTCAACCGGCCCGACCACACGATCGTCGACCATTTCACCTACGTGTTCATGGGCGACGGCTGCCTGATGGAAGGTATCAGCCACGAAGTCTGTTCGCTGGCCGGCACGTTGCGTCTGTCCAAACTGGTAGCCTTTTATGACGACAACGGCATCTCGATTGACGGCTATGTCGAGGGCTGGTTTACCGACGACACACCCAAGCGTTTTGAAGCCTATGGCTGGAACGTCATTCCCGCCGTCAATGGACATGACCCCGTGGCGCTGGACGCTGCGGTAAAGGCCGCCAAGGCGCAGGGCCGGCTGGCGGACGGCCGGCCCACATTGATCTGCTGCAAAACGGTCATTGGCATGGGTTCCCCCAACAAGGCCGGCACGCATGACGTGCACGGCGCAGCTTTGGGCGCTGCCGAGGTGGCGGCCACCCGCGCGGCGCTGGGTTGGGACCATGCGCCGTTCGACATTCCGGCGGACATTGCAGCCGCCTGGAATGCGGTCGAGCGCGGCCAAGCGGCCGAAGGTGCCTGGCGCGCGGGCTTTGAAGCCTATCGCGCGCTGTACCCGGAGCAGGCGGCAGAGTTCGAGCGCCGCATGGCGGGCAATCTGCTGCCGGCGTTTGCACAAAAACTGCCTGACGTGCTGGCAGCCATTGCCGGCAAGGCCGATGCGGTGGCGACCCGCAAGGCCAGCCAGAATGCGCTGGACGCCCTGGCACCGCTGGTGCCCGAGTTTTTTGGCGGCAGTGCCGACCTGACCGGCTCGAACCTGACCAACTTCAAGGGTTGCGTGAAGGCCGGACGAGACCAGTGGGGCAACCACATGAGCTACGGCGTGCGCGAGTTCGGCATGGCCGCCATCATGAACGGCATGGCCCTGCACGGCGGCTACATCCCGTATGGTGGCACCTTCCTGACCTTCAGCGACTACAGCCGCAATGCCATCCGTATGGCTGCGCTGATGAAGATTCGCGTTATCCATGTGTTCACGCACGACAGCATTGGCCTGGGTGAAGATGGCCCGACCCACCAGAGCGTGGAGCACATCCCCAGCTTGCGCATCATCCCGAATCTGGACGTGTGGCGTCCGGCCGATGGGCTGGAGACCGCCGTTGCCTGGGCGCACTCCATCGAGCGCAACGATGGGCCCAGCGCACTGTGCCTGTCACGCCAGAACCTGCCACGCCTGACCGGCGACGCCAGCACGGCGCTGGCCATGGAGCAGAACATTCGCCGGGGCGGCTACGTGCTGTCCGACAGGGAGGGCGCCCAGGTGGTGATCGTGGCAACCGGCTCGGAGCTGGAACTGGCCTTGGCCGCGCAGGCCGCATTGGCAGTGGAGGGCATTGCGACCCGGGTCGTGTCCATGCCCTGCACCAATCTGTTTGACCGCCAGAGTGATGCCTACCAGGAATCTGTGCTGCCGTTGGCCTTGCCTGCCATAGCGATTGAGGCGGCACACCCGGATTTCTGGCGCAAATACGTGGGCCGCACCGGCGTGGTCGTCGGTATCGCCAGCTTCGGTGAGTCGGCTCCGGCCAAGGACTTGTATGCGCACTTCGGGATCACGTCCGGGCGGGTGGTGGACGCTGTGCGCACGCTGGCGCACCGCGCTGCCCAGCGCAATGCCCAGCCCTTGCCCGCCACGATGTCAATTGCCGCCCACTGAACCTACACTTTCTTCAAGCGATGAATGCATTCGATCTGATCATGTTTGACCTGGACGGCACGTTGGTGGAGACCGCGCCGGAGATCTTTGACGCCGTCAACGACACCTTGCGCGACTTCAATTTGGCGCAAGTGACGCAACAGCAGGTCAACGAGTGGATTGGCCACGGTACGCGCGAGCTCTTGATCCAGGCGCTCGCCTTCACCGGCAAGGTGTCCGACACCGTGGTGCGCGCCAGCGACAGCCTGGCACTTCGTGTGGCCCGCTTTGACCAGCACTACCAGCAGCGCTGCGGCACCCGCAGTCAGCTCTACCCCCAGGTACGCGAGACACTGACCGCCCTGCGTCAGCAAGGCGTGAAGCTGGCCGTGGTGACCAACAAGGAAGGCCGCTACACCGACACGGTGCTGAACGCCCACAGCCTGACCCCATTGCTGGACGCCGTGGTCAGCGGCGACAGCTTCCCGGCCAAGAAGCCGGACCCCACGGGTGTGCAGAGTTGCCTGTGCCGGTTTGGGGTGCCGCCCGAGCGCGCGCTGTTTGTCGGGGACTCCAGCATCGACGTGGCGACCGCGCGCAACGCGGGGGTTCGTGTCTGGATGCTGCCTTACGGCTACAACATGGGCCAGCCCATAGAAGCCTGTGCGCCCGACCGGGTCATTGCGGACTGCTCCGCGCTACTGAAGGAATAGCTGCTGCAAGCGAACGACGTCCAAGAAAGAACTTCAAATAGGGCTCTAGCCCTCGTGGAATAAGCATGAGCTGCTCATATTGTTATAGCAAAACGCGTTGCGATTCGTCATGACGATTTGGGCAGGTGCAGTGAATCACCCACTCGCCCACGCCCACCCTGAGCTGCTGGCCTTCGATCAGAGCAAAGGAATTTGGCCGCGCATGCCCACAAGGCTTTCGTGGCGGGCACCTGGGCGACTTTCGTGCACGGCATCAAAGATCTGGTAGCGGTTTTTGCCCGACAGCTTGGCCTGGTACATGGCCTGGTCGGCCTGGCGCAAAAGTTGTTCGGCGTCCATATTGACGGCCTGCGGGTAGAACGTGACACCAATGCTGATGGAACATCTGAGCACACTGTCGCCCATTGTTACTGGCACAGCAGCGGCCTCCAAAAGCCGCTTCAGCATCGGCCCGCAACCCTCCATGCCATCCAGGTCGACCAACACCGCCACGAACTCGTCACCGCCGATCCGGGCCAGCGTGTCGCCGACCCGCATGGCGTCCTTCATGGCAGTGGCCAGACGAACGAGCATGCGGTCGCCCATGTCGTGCCCGTATCGGTCGTTGACATCTTTGAACCCATCAAGGTCCAGGTAGGCCACCGCCAGCAGCTGGTCGCGCCGTCGCGCGTGCCCCATGGCCTGTTGCAACCGATCAGCCAGCAGCAGGCGGTTGGGCAAATTGGTCAGTGCGTCAAAATGGGCGATGTGCTCCAGGTGGCTTTGGTGGTCCTTGATGGCGGTGATGTCGGAGAACAGGGCCACATACTGCACAGTGTTGCCTTGCCCATCCTGTACGGTGCTGACATTCAGCAATGCGGCGTACATCTCGCCGCTCTTGCGCCGGTTCCACACCTCTCCGCACCATCGCCCAGTTGCGGTCAAAGCGTCCCAAACACCCTGGTAAAAATTGTCATCCTGTGACCCGGACCTGAACAGTTCCGGGGGGGTTTCCAGAACTTCCTGCCGACTGTAGCCAGTGATGCGGCAGAAAGCCTCGTTGACATCGATGATCTTGCCGTCGCTGGACGTGATCATGATGCCCTCCCCCGAGTGCGTGAAAACACTGGCCGCACGCCGCAGCTCGGATTCCGCCTGTTTTCTTGCGGAAATATCGGTCACCACCACGCGCATGACCGCAGCATCATCTTCCGACTCGGCCAAGGTTGTCGCCAAATGGGTCCAGAACGGCAAGCTGTTGCCGTCCAGCATGCGCAAATCGCACTCCTGGGGTTGTCGCGTTGCCAGCAAGCGGTCGTGCAAACGGGCGTATTCGCCCTGATCCTCATTAAAGATGAAGTTGGCGAAGCGTCGTTTCAGCAGCGCGGCGCGCGGCAAGCCCAGCAGGGTTGCGGCCTTCAGGTTGCCCCGCAAGATCAAACCTTGCGCGTCCAATGTGCAATAGCCTACCGGGGCCATGTCATACAAATCCAGGTAACGGGCCCGGGACGCCTCGAATGCAAGTCGCAGGGTGCGCAGTTCTTCGTTTTGCAGTTCCAGTTCTATCTGGTGGACGCCCAGGTCGCGAAGTTTCTGGGGCGTTTGAGAACGCTTCGCAAGAACCGGTGCTTGCCCGGAATGTTCATGAAAGATGGCTTCTGCCCGTTGGCGCAACAACGTGGCATCGCTCAGCTCGGCAAAGTCAGTGTGAATCATCGCCGTGAGCCGACAAGCGAAGAATTTCGGGACAAAGCAGCCTCTGGTTGGCAACGCGAGGGCGGCTGCGCGGGTGCGACTGTCATGGTGGGCCTTTCCAGCTCCGGACACGATGGGATCAGCTGACGATTATCCGCGCCGTTTGAACCCCAGTCTAGGTACAGCGCAACGTTGGAGTATGTGCGGGACCCAACCTTTGGACGAACCTGTGTTTATCGGCCCCGGTTTCCGCTTGCCATGCAACTATCGGGACCCGTTTTAATCCATATCGATGATATTCTGATACGTGCGCATAGAGTGGCTCCTGAAAGTGCGCGTTTCTCCACCCAAACGCGCAAACACTCTCAAACCGGATTGTGGGCATGGCTACTGACCTTGCAGTTTGTAGTTACCGAGAACCGGATTGCCCATTCATGTTGTAGCAGACCCTCGCCACGATTGAGCAACCGTGCGGGGCCGAGTCAGATTGACGAAGTCAACCAACTACCCACGGACGGTCAACATGGACAACGAATTGAAGCAAGGCATGACAACCGAGACCGCGCTCAGGCGATTGGCGGAAAGCCGCATCGCAATGGCTGAAAAGCTGGAACGACACGAGGTTCTTGATCCTGCGGGCTCGCAACAACTGATTCACGACCTCCGGGTACACCAGGTACAACTGGAGGTGCAAAATGAAGAGTTGCGCCGAACGCGGCTCGAACTGGACGCCGCGCGGAGTCTTTATTTTGATCTGTACGACCTTGCGCCCGTGGGCTATTGCACGATCAGCGAAACAGAACATATTCTGGAAGCCAATCTCACCGTCTGTACGTTGTTGGGCATGACGCGATGCAAACTGATCGGGCAGTCCGTGCGGCAATTTATCTATCCACCCGACCAGGACACCTATTACCTGTACCGCAAGAAACTGGCGGCAACGGGACAGTCCCAATCGTGCGAATTGCGCATGCTGGGTCAGAATGGGTCGCTGTTTTGGGCCAGTCTGCAGGCGACGCTGCTGCAGGAGGCAGAGCATCACGATATCCAGCGGATGGTGTTGATCAACATCGACAAGCGCAAAGTGGCAGAAGACCGGTTACGCGTCAGTGACACCGCCATCAAAGCCATCTTGCAGGGGGTGGTCATTACAACCCCTGAACTTCGGGTGATTTCTGCCAACCAGGCGTTCCTGTCGATGACAGGCTATCTGGAGTCGGAACTGTTGGGCTTCGACGGTGTTCGCTTCAATGGTCCCCTGACCGACCCGGTGACCGTCGCGGCCTTCCAGAAGGCGATTCATGAGCAGCGGCAATTCTCCTGCGAAGTCCTCAACTACCGTAAAGACGGAAGCAGTTTCTGGAATGCGCTTGCGGTATCACCGGTCTTCGACGAGCAGGGCGTATTGACCCACTTCGTCAGCATCAATGTCGACATCAGCGAACGAAGAAGACTGGACCAGTTGCTCCAGGAAAAGAATTTGGAACTGCAGCGACTCACGGCCATTGCCGAGAAGGCCAACCTTGCCAAGTCGGACTTCCTGTCGAGCATGAGCCATGAATTGCGCTCACCACTGAACTCCATATTGGGCTTTGCCCAGTTGCTGGAGGCAGGTGCCCCGTCTCCGACGCCGATACAACAACGCAATATCGACATGATTTCGCGCGGCGGCTGGTATTTGCTGACACTGATCAACGAAATCCTGGATCTGGCCCTGATCGAATCGGGCAAACTCGCGCTGTCCCTGGAGCCACTGTCGCTGGCGCAAGTGCTGGTCGATTGTCAGGACTTGGTTGCACAGCAGGCGCAGGTCAAGGGAATCACAGTGAACTTCCCGAGTTTCACCAGCCCATTCCTGGTGATTGCCGATCCAATACGGTTGAAGCAGGTCATCGTCAACTTGCTGTCCAACGCCATCAAGTACAACCGCGCGAACGGATCGGTGGACGTCACGGTGAGCACGGGTCCCCAGAAGAAGTTGCGCATCAGCGTTCACGATACCGGCGTCGGGTTGTCGCCGGAGCAAGTGGCGCAACTCTTTCAGCCGTTCAATCGACTGGGACAGGAGGGGACCCCCATTGAAGGCACGGGCATTGGCCTTGTCGTCACGAAGCGGCTTACCGAGTTGATGGGCGGCACGGTGGGGGCGCAAAGCGAATTGGGAGTTGGCAGTGTGTTCTGGGTTGAACTGAGTGCGGCGCAAGAGTTGCCGCACACAATGGACGCCAAGCAGGGAACCGGCGCCGCGAGTCCATTGAAGCATCTTGCGGACAAGGCGGTCTTGACAATTTTGTATGTGGAAGACAACCCTGCCAGTGCACAACTGGTGGAGCAGATTCTGGCCGATCGGCCCAACCTCAGGCTGCTCCTTGCGCATGATGGTGCGCAGGGCATTGAATTGGCGCGTCGCCATCGCCCCGATGTGATCCTCCTGGATATCAATCTCCCTGGAATCAGCGGTGTTGAGACATTGAAGATCCTGCGCCAGGACCCTGCAACATGCCACATTCCGGCGGTGGCGGTCAGCGCCAATGCGATGCCGTCGGATGTGGTCAACGCCCTTTCTGCCGGATTCTTTCGCTACGTGACCAAGCCCTTCAAGATCACCGAGTTTCTGGAGGTGCTGGATATGGCGTTGGTGTTCGCCCCGGACATTGCCGTTGCGATCAAGGAGTAGTTGCGTGCAGGGCTGGCGCCAACGCCAGCAGTCGATTTCGGTTGTGTGCGGGGACGAACAGACCGGGCGCTGACGGTGAACTACGGTGGAAACGCGTTGCTGTTGCAGCGCGTCGACGCGTGATTCGGCTAACTCTCTCAGGAGCAAGACATGGGCAGCACTACAGATACGGTCAAAGACATAGGACCACAACCACAATCATTCGACATTGAAAGTGCGACCAAGGCAAATACAAATTACCGTTCCGTCGCCTGGAGCGGGCGCTTTTTGCAAGTCACGCTGATGTCGATTCCGGTGGGCGGCGACATTGGTCTGGAAGCGCACCCTGAGACCGATCAGTTCCTGCGCCTCGATGCTGGCAGTGGCCGCGTGCAGATGGGCGCCGCGAAGGACAAACTGACGTTTGAAAAGGATGTTTCAGATGGTTGGTGCGTCCTCGTTCCGGCGGGCACCTGGCACAACATTACCAATACCGGGACGGAGCCCATGCAGGTCTATGCGATCTACGCACCCGCCCACCATACGCCCGGCAAGGTGCACGCGACGGCCGCCGCCGCCGAAGCCGACAAGGACGACGAGCCAGCGACCTGGTCGGTGCAGCCCAAACCGGTGGCCGACAAACATGGCTGAGCGTACGCGTTAGCCAGCGCAGTGTGAAGGTGGAATCACCCGCCCGATGGGGGCGGCTTGCCTCCCGGTCCGGGCTTGGCTCAGGTGGCGAAAGGGTGGTGCACTAAGTGATCGGTACCTCAAAGCTGGGACCCCAGCAGGCCCGCCAACGTCTCCGCAACACGCTCGGAGACTGGACGCCCAAGCCACTCCTGGTGTGACACTCGATGCGACTTCGCGAGGTCTGCTTCGAAGGTGGCGGTTTGCACTGCCGCGAAGTCCCGGTCGACAACATTCAACGTAGCCTCGTCGTTGAGTCTGAAAGAACGGTTGTCGAAGTTCGTCGAACCGACAGACACCAGCAGACCGTCGACGATCATCACTTTGCAGTGGTACATGGTGGGCCCGTACTCCGCGATCAAGGCGCCGCCAGCCAGCAGCGGGCCCCAAGTCGCCCTTGAGGCGCTTCGAACGGTCTCGCTGTCGATGTGCTTGCCAGGCACGACGATGCGCAGCCTGACACCTCTACGCATAGCCTCCACGAGGGCATGCAATGTCAACGCGTCCGGAACGAAATACGAGGCTGACAAATCGATGGAACGCGATGCTGCGGTTACGGACAGCAGATACATCAATTGCATGCTCTCGCTGCCGCCACTGGGTGAACTGCTGAACATCTGCGCTACCCCGGAACCCGAAGGCAACAGAGCAGGGAAGTAGTCCGGTCCATGCAAGACTTCACCCGTTACCTTGATCCAGTTGTCGATGAAAACCGACTGCATCTGTGCAACCACCGGGCCGGATACCTCGAAATGCGTGTCTCGCCAGTGCGCGGGGTCTTGCGCGTGTCCCGTCCACGCTGGCGCAACACCGACGCCGCCGGTAAACCCGACGCGGCCGTCCACGACCAGCAACTTGCGGTGTGTGCGATTGTTCAGGCGACCCAGGTGCGACCAGTGGGGTGGATGAAAGCGCCGTATCTGAACCCCGGCTTTCGACATCCGTTCAACCAGGCTGCCGTCCATTTTTGCACTGCCCACCCAGTCCAGCAGCACATGGACCTTCACACCATGGCTTGCCCGTTCGGCCAGAGCCGTGGCGAATGCGTTGCCGATGTCACCGGACCAATAGATGTAGGTTTCGAAAGTGATCGACACCTGTGCGGCGCGGATCGCCGCCAACATCGGTGGAAAGATCTCATCCCCGTTCAAGAGCGCACGCGCACGTGTGCCCTGAACGAAGGGTGGTCCGAGCAGCAGGCCAAGCTCTTGCATGAAGCGGGGATCATCCAGCGCGTAGAGTCGTTCTACCTTGTGCTCAATCTTCTTTTCGCCACCCACGAAGTTGGAGATCAGCAATCCGCCAACCAGACAGAGGAGGGCGATGCTGCATGCAATCAACAACGAACGTGACCTGTGACGCACTTGCTTCACCCTGTTCTTGGGTCAGACCTCTCGCCAGGGCTTAGGGGGTAGGCCACTTGTGCTGAAATTGTCCGGGCCTGGCTCCGGGCGAACCGGCTGGGGAGAAGGCGGAAGCGGTAGCTGTTGATGCGAGGGCCATGGGGATTGCTGTCGAAAGAGGGAACCGAACGCCGGACGCCGGCTGGCCGGGTCAAACACATTGGAGCCATCGTAAGGTTGCACCGTGAGGAGATCGGTGCGTTCGCGCACGCTCGTCGTGCCGGCAAAGCCAACAGGCATTAAACGCGGGGTCGGTCAGGTATCACACAACGTGCTTTTGTGCCACAAGTCCCGGCGAGCGTGTGTGGCCGCACAGAATCTGCCGGGTGGGTTCAATAGCATTCAGCTATCCAAAACCAACCCCTCTCCGTCGCTCCGGGATTCGAAACCAAGCTGCGCCTGGGGTTTGTTGGCGCCTGCCTGGTGGTGCTGGTGCTGGCGGGTATCAGCTGGGCCTTGTCGCAAAGCGCGGTAAACGCGGCACTTCGGCTGTCACACACGCACCAGGTGCTTGAACAGATCAGCGGCGTGCGGGGCGACAGCTATGTGGTCGAGATGACGACGCAGAACTACCGCGTCTCGGGTGATCCGGCGGCCTTGCGCGATCGCAATGCCATGATTGCGAAGCGCGAAGCAGCGTTGATAGAACTCAAGCAGCTCACCGACGACAACCCGACCCAGCAAGCACTGTGGCAACGCCTGCGGGTGGCGGTAGACCAGCGGCAGGCGTTGTCCACCAGCATGGAACTGTTGCGTGGGACCGATGATCCGGTGGCGGCCAGCACCTTTTTTGCCAGCGCTGCGGTCAAGGAAGCCCGTGCACGCCTGTTGGGCGTGCTCGACGCGATGGAGAGCACCGAACACCAACTGCTGGAGCAGCGCAGTGCGAATCACGCCGAGCAGCGCCAATACGCCAACGTCGTTGGTGGCCTGGGTGGGCTGCTGCTGTTGGCACTGATGGCGGGCAGTCATGCCTTGACCCGGCGCCAGCTGCGCGCCACCGAGTCCAGCCACCGCGCGCTGAAGCAATCCCAAATGCGGCTGCAGACCATCATGAACTCGCTGGACGAAGGTCTGCAGGGCATCGATTTGCACGGCAGGATCATTTTCGAAAACCCCGCCGCTGTGGCCATGCTCGGCTGGACCACCGGTGAGCTGATTGGCCGTCCGGCGCACGAGACCATGCACCACAAGCACGCGGATGGTGTGGTTTATCCAAAGGACGAATGCCCCATTTACGCCACCTTTCAGGACGGTGTGACCCGCAAGATTGCAGATGAAGTGTTTTGGCGCAAGGACGGCAGCAGCTTTGCGGTCAACTACACCACATCGGCCATGCGCAACGGCATGGGCGACATCATCGGGTCGGTGGTGGCGTTTCGGGATGTCAGCGCGCAACAACTGGCCGACAAAGCGCTGGACCGTTTTTTCCAGCTCTCTCTGGACATGTTGTCGATCACCAGTGCCGCTGGCAGCTTCCAGCGCCTGAACCCGGCATTCACGAAAACGCTGGGGTGGAGCATCGACGAGCTGCTGGCGCGACCCTTCATTGAATTTGTGCACCCTGACGACCGCGCCGCAACACTGCACGAGGTCGAGGAGATGTTTGCCAACAACAGGGATTCGATACGTTTTGAGAACCGCTTGCAACACAGGGATGGTTCCTACCGCCTGCTGTCCTGGTTTTCCGCACCCGACCAGAGCGGCCTGATTTATTCGGCGGCGCGTGACGTCACGGCGAGCCGCCTGGCTGAAGTACAGCGCGATCAGGTGGTAGGGGAACTGGCAGACTTCAAGGCCGCGCTGGACCAGCACGCCATTGTGGCGGTGACCGACGCCAGCGGCAGAATCCTGTATGTCAATGACAAGTTATGCGCCATTTCCCAGTTTTCACGCGAAGAGCTGATCGGCCAGAATCACCGCCTGCTCAATTCGGGCCACCATCCCCGGGAATTCTTTGACGACCTGTGGCGCACCATCCGCGGTGGGCAAGTCTTCAAAGGCGAGATCCAAAACCGGGCCAAGGACGGCAGCTTCTATTGGGTGGACACCACGGTTGTTCCGTTCCTGGACCCGCAGGGCTTGCCGGTGCAGTACATTGCGATCCGTGCCGATATCACAGAGCGCAAGCTCGCCGAGCAGGCGCTGCTGTCGGCCAAGAATGCTGCCGAATTGGCCAACGGCACCAAGGACTCATTTTTGGCGACCATGAGCCATGAAATCCGCACGCCGCTGGGTGGTCTGATGGGCATGCTGGAACTGCTCTCGCTGTCAAAGCTCGATGCAGAGCAGCTTGACACACTGCAAACCGCGCGTGACTCCGGGCGCAGCCTGTTGCGCATCCTCAACGACATCCTGGACTGGTCCAAGATCGAGGAGGGCAAGCTTGAACTCAGCGCGCGTGCGGTCTCGATCGCCGCGCTGGTGACCGAGGTGGCCAACACCTATTCGCATGTCGCCAGCGCCAACCTGGTGACGCTGGCCTCGCAGACCGATGCGCGCCTGAGCCCGGCGCTGCTGGTGGACCCGCTTCGCCTGTCGCAGGTGCTCAACAACTTTGTCAGCAACGCCATCAAGTTCAGCCCCGGCGGGCGCGTCGAGCTCCGCGCCGAGCTGCTGGAGCGCCAGGGCGACACCGAAAAGCTGCGCTTTTTGGTCCAGGACAGCGGTATCGGCATGACTGCGGAGGTTCAACAAAAATTGTTCCAGCGCTACGGCCAGGCCAGCGCCGACACGGCGCGCATGTACGGCGGCACCGGGCTGGGGCTGGCGATCTGCTGCCGTCTGGCCACCCTGTTTGACGGCCACATCGCGGTGCAAAGCGCGCCGGGCCAGGGCTCGACCTTCAGCATCACACTGACGCTGCCGATTGCGCAGATGCCGGTAGCGGCCGACCTGCCCGCAGTGGTCCCG
>CAZMXB010000014.1:0-13416 GCA_964569855.1 uncultured Rhodoferax sp. | reverse complement strand
CCATCTTCGCCTGGACCGCCAACGCGCTGCCCGATGAGATCGAAAAATGCCGCGCCGCCGGTATGGACGAGCTGCTGGTCAAACCGGTGGAGCTGGCGCAAATACAAAAGGTGTTGGCCAACTGGCTGGAGGCTGCGCCCAGCGCCGCGGCGTTCCCCGCGCCCACTGCGACACCGGTGAGCGAAGCCGGACCGTCCCCGGCGCAGCAAGCCAGCGCCGCATCTGCGCTGGATGTTCGCGTGCTGGCCGCGCTGGTGGGCGACGAGCCGGCGGTAATCAAGGATTTTCTGCAGGAATTTGCCAGCAGTGCGCAGTCCATCGCCGTTGAACTGCTGGCGGCCTGCAGCGCCGGGAATGCGCCACAGGTTGCAGCGCAGGCGCACAAGCTCAGCGCATCGTCGCGCGCGGTCGGCGCAATGGGCCTGGGCGCGTTGTGTGCCGCGCTCGAAGCGGCAGCAAAGGCGGGGCAACTGGACGCCCTGCCTGCACTGGCGCAACGCTTTCGGGCGGAGCTTGCGGCGGTCGAGACCGCGCTGACCGCTTTGCTTGAAGACAATCAGCCGCCAGCCCTCGTGTTAACTGCGTAAGAAGCTATTAAAAAAATAGCAACGCGAATTCGTAGGCAACGAACCGCAACACCACCCGTCATCGAATGCTGCTCGATGACGATCCCTTGATGCGCAAGCTGATCTCGCACCAGCAGGAAAGCCTCGGTTTCGCCGCTCCGGTGGCCCATACCAACGGGTACCGGGCGCTCGCTACGCTGGCAGTCTGATTGTGATCAGTGGTGAGATGAGCGCATGCGGGCCGCTGTGGCTACCTTGGTGCGTGCGCGCGGAATCAAGCTGCTGGGGCAACTGCGCAAGCCGTTCCCCAGCAGGGCGCTGGCGGCTTTGCTGGAGACTTGGGCGCCACCCCGCCTGCAGCTTCCGGTTTCCACAAAGACAATTTACAGCGTGAATGCGCTTGCAGCGGCGATCGCCAACGACCAACCGATCAACCGTTACCAGCCCAAGGTCGCGCTGGAGGACGGCCAGGTAGTGGGCGTCGATGCGCCGGTGCGCTGGCGCCATGCGTTTGACGGCATGGTGTTCCCGGACGGGTTCATCGGCTTGGCCGAGACCAATGGTTTGATCGACGACTTGACGCGCGTCGTGTTAAACCAGGCTTTGGCGCAGACCCGTACCTGGCGCGCCAGCTTGGCATGGAGGTGGTGGCCGAGGGTGTGGAAGACCGCGCCGATTGGGATTTTCTGCGCCTGAGCGGCTGCGATCTGGCCCAGGGCCATTTCATCGCCCGGCCCATGCCGGCCGCCGAGTTGCTCGCCTGGATGCGCGCCTGGGAAGAGCGCCGCCAGGCGCTTACAAGCTGACCCTGATCTGACCAGCGTTCTGCCGCTCTGCAGTAGGCCTCAAACCCGTCATGCCGGCGTCAATTTCAAACGCAGGGCTTACGGTGTTTGGGGGGCTTTGGGAAGGGAAATGCCATAAGCGGCACCCATTCTGACAGGTGATGACCAACTTCCGGCCGCAACGCCGATGGTGGCTGGCTGTACGTGCGGCAGGTCAGTCCGTATGCTTGGGGAAAGTCAACACGTCTGGCGCAGTGCGTGCACAGACCTGGCCACCTACCTCACGTGTGCATCGCCGAAGAGCGCGAAGTCATGTGCAAGATAGTGCCCCAGCCCTCGTAGAATATGCGTAAGCTGCTCTCGTTGTTATAGCAAATCGTCTCGATCATCCATGCATGACTTCAAGGAACCGCCAATGAAAATCGCCCGCCACACCCTCCTGATCCTTGGCCTGTTGGGCGTGCTTGCCTGTTCGTGGCTTGCGCCCATGGATGCGCCGGCCATGGCCCAGGTGGACGCTGGCCTCAAGAGGGCGTTGGTCAGCTTTGCTTCTGCCAGGACCCTCAATGGTTTGCTGTCCGTGGTTCAAGCGGCGCAGGTGGACATCCAGCCTGCGGGCATTGGTGTCACCCTGTCACCCGGGCAACTGCTGGCGCCAGTGAATGAGTTGGTGAGACACTTTGCCGATTTGATGCTGTTGGCATGTATCGCGTTCGGGGTTCAAAAGGTTTTGATCAGCATCAGCGGCTATTGGATGGTCTCTGCTGCATTGACGGTGGTGGCGTTGGCTTGGGGCGCGTTCCAGGTCCGGCGGGGCTGTTCGCCCAGGTGGTTGTCGCGCGCGCTGGTGGTGGTGTTGATGTTGCGCTTTGCCATGCCCCTGGCCCTGTTGGCCACAGACGCGCTTTCGCAAAAATTTCTGGAAGCCGACTACGCCGCGGCCCAGAGCGCTATTGATGCAACCAATGCAGAAGCCAGCAAAACGAAAGCGGCGGAACCGCAAGCGAGCGACGACAAGTCATGGCTGCCCAAACTGCCCAACTGGATCCCCAGCCTGCAGGAGGTGAAGGATCGGTTTGCCAGGATGAAGCTGGCGGTGGAGCAGTCGACCGAGCACATCGTCAAACTGATGGTGGTCTTCCTGCTGCAGACCCTGTTGCTGCCGCTGCTGTTGGTTTGGGCCCTGTTGGGGATAGCGCGGGTTGGCGTGGAGCAATTGCGTTGGTTGCCTGGCAAAGTGGACTAGGGCGGCTCCAGGGGGTGCCCGGTATCGTCGAAGTCCAAGGCATTGGCTTGCGGGTGAATGTCCAAAAGTACGTCCCTGATTGCGTGGCGCACCAGTAGCCGGCAGTCCGTCTGTGGTCTGGCTGTTTTTGGGTGGGAGCCAATGCCCCGCCACAGGGCCTGGAGTCCCTCCTGGTAGCGGCTGACGGTGGATTGAACAGTGCTGCTCCAGACCGTTGGCGCTTCCGTGGGACGCCACTGACCCTGGCCACGTCCGAAGTGTGCGACGGCCAGGTACAGCATCAGTGCCTTTTCAAAGGCCTCGGTCAAAGCGTCCGGGCTCCAGCCGACCACTTTCTTGTCAATGTGGGTTCCGATGTTGTAGCCCTTGGCCAACACGGCGCCGCCGGTCGCACCCAGAACCCCACCGACCAAAGCGCCGGTGCCCAGCGTCAAACCGCCCGCAAGCAAATCAGCGACCAGACCGGTCAGCACGCCAGACATGACGCCACCAAGAACCGCTACGGAACCGCTGTCCACGGGTTTGTCAGTCACCGGTTTTGTGTTGGCGATCTTCAGGATTTCTGCGGTCGCCACACCATCAAGGCGGTTGATGGCGATCAGCTTGTCGGCCACGGTCTGGCTTTGCTCGGCATAGCGCTGCGCCAAACCCCGCATCGCCGATTCAACCGGACTCAACCGGCTGGGTTTGCCCCAGGGAATCGATTTGCGTACGCTACCCCAGATGTCTTTGACGCTGTCAAAAATACCGGCGTCCAGCTCTACCTTGTCGCCGGCGAGGTGCATCAGGTAGTCCGCTATGGCCGCCACGGAGGCATCAAATCGGTCAATATAGGTTTTTCCCAAAGCGCCCGCCAGTTTCAGGTAGCCGTTGCGCTCACTGTCCGGCAACACCTGTCCGATGGTGTTGAACAGCGACACCTCCTGCACCCAGCACCGCGTGTAAGCGTCCAGGTCGGTGATGCCACTGATGGCCGGGAAGTTTGCCAGGTGGTTGCGCCACTGGGTCGCCCGCTCGCTTTCCATAGCCTGGCCCTGGGGACCTGCGCCCTGGTTGAGAATGGCCAGTACCGGCTTTCCCACCCAGGCCAAGACCTGAAGTTCGGGCGCCACATACACGGCCTCAAACGGGCGTTCCTGCAGGTTCACCGGGTAGAGAATCACGTTGGCACGTGCACGCAAATCGAGCGCCAGTCGCTGGCACTGCCAAAGCTTGCGATTGAACATGCGATCCCACATTTCACGTACCACCCAGGCGATCCAGCGGTGTTGCTGGCTCAGCCGTTTGGCCAGGCGAAAACTGTCACCGAATCCGGGCGTATCCCACAGCCGCAAGGCGCCATTGTTGGGGTCGACGATGAGATCGTAGGCCATGGTGGTCTGGGTGACATCTGGGGCGTCATCTACCTCGCCGACGTCCCGGCCCAGCAGCGTACGCAGCAAAGTCGTCTTCCCCACGTTGGTGTGCGCCACCAGGAAGATGCCAAACTGCGGCCCATTCGTTGGGTCAATGGTGTTGGTTGTCATGGTTGAGTCTGTCGTCCAGAAGTTTCACGTCATCGCTGGAAGCCGTATGGAGATCCAGAAACACGGGTTTGAACTTCACTTTGTCCAGGATTTGGCGCCACTGGTTGCAGCGCTGCCGAAAGCGCTCGGGATCCTGCTGGCGATAGGCCCCCGTGTCCACAATGGGCACCATCGGCGTGCCGCTTTCAATGGCCTTTCGCAACGCCTGCAAGAGTGCGCCATGGGTGTCGCTCTCCGCGGTTGCTGCCAGATTGAAGATCACCATGACAGCGACGTGGCCGTCGCGTTTGACAGGGTTCTTCCAGTCTGTCGCATCGGTTCCCATGAAGACCGGCTGATCGATCGTGATGTCCACGGCCAGCCCATAGATGCGATGGAGCAGGGCGCCGAGGTTGGCGCGCAACGCGGGCGTCAATTCGTACCGGAAAGGCACCACTGAAACACCGATGCGTTGCCCGCGCCACGCCGCGCGCAGGGTGGTGAAGTAAGTGGCAGTCATGGGCAAAGCAAAGTTGACGCCCATCCGCCAACGCGCAAAAGTGTTCAACGTGACCAGCCAAAACCTTGGGATGACGACCCAGACAAGCACGGATCCGACGTAGAGCCAGATCCAGTTCTCTGCAACTTCGCCAAGACTGGGCGGCATGCGCAGGCTCTCGATGTGCCGGGCATCCGGTATTGGCAGCGCAAACAAAAACGAGCCGGGGGCCAGCACCCAGCCGATGATGGCGTGTACCGAACTGGCGTCGATTGAATTCGTCAGGGTTGTCTTCCAGCCCGCCGTGTAGTGGTCGAAGGCGGCGCGATAGATCAGATGCGCCAACGCGCCGAGTGTGAACAACATCGAGGCCAGGTTCGCAGCCACCTTGAGACGTGCCATGTTGATGGAGCCGCACAGGCTGCTCCACTCGCGCCTGACGGTGTCCAGCCAGGGTGTTTGCCGCTTTGCAACAAACCCGAGCGACTCGGATGCGATGAATTTGCCAAGCAATTCGGTCACGGGCCCGGGTGGCGGCTGGTCACCTGCGAACAATCGCATGACCCATTGAACGAGGAACCAAGCCATAAATGCCAGGTTCCACACGATCAGCAGCACCAGAGGCAGCTCGACGACGTTGATTTGTCCCGGATGCATGAGGTTTGTTGCCAGGAGGTCGGTCAAGAATCCACACACCAGCGCGAAGAGGGCCACTACCTGACCGGCGACAAAGGGCCACCGGGGTGGCCGCACCTGTATGGCGCGGTCGGGCGCGCGCTTGTTGATGGTTTCCAGAGCCCATTGCGCTCGGCGCGCCACAAATTCAGCGAAAGATGCTTTGGGACCCAGCAGTTCAATGGTGGAACGTGTGGCTTCCTTCGCATCGGCCACAGACCAGACCGCACCATTGTTTTGTGTTTGCTCCAAAACGCGAACAAGCGTGACTTGCAGGGCCTGTTGCTCAGTCAACGCCATGGTTGATGCCTTTCAATGGCTTTGGAACTGTCGCCCGGAGCGTCGCCAAAACGAAGGACAAAAAATTCAACAACATGGGGCAAAGTATCGCACCCTGGATCAGCCATCTGTTGGGCCAGATTGGCCCGTGTGCGGGTATTTCAGCGGTATGCAGGCTGTCCCGAGGTGTGATACTTGGCGTGGTTGGAGTGCCTGTTCTTTTTCCGTTTTGACCCGAGCCGGGTGCAGGCAACCCGGCGACCATGGAAGGTTTCACGATGCGTTTGCAGGAATTTGATTATGTGGTGGTCGGTGGTGGAGCGTCCGGCTGCGCCGTGGCCGGTCGCCTGTGCGAAGACCCCTCGGTCACCGTCTGCCTGCTCGAAGCCGGCAAAGACGATAACAGTGTGTTTGTGCGCGCGCCACTGGGCTTTGCGGCAACGCCGCACATCAACCTCAACAACTGGGGCTACCACACCGTGCCGCAGGCCGGGTTCAGCAATGGCCGCAAGGGCTACCAGCCGCGCGGCAAGGTGATGGGGGGCTCGTCCTCCATCAATGCCATGGTCTACACCCGCGGCAATGCCCGCGACTACGACCACTGGGCAGCGCAGGGCAACCCCGGCTGGGCCTACCAGGACCTATTGCCCCTGTTCAAACGCGCCGAGAACAACGAGTGTTTCGGTTCCACCGAATACCGGGGTGTGGGCGGCCCGCTGAACGTGGCCTACCTGCGCAGCCCCAGCCCGGCCAACGGGGCTTTCATCCAGGCCTGCGTGGAGCAGGGCATTCCGCGCAACCCGGACTACAACGCGGCCAGTCAGTTTGGCGTGTCGCCTGCGCAGGTCTCGCAAAAGGGCGGTGAGCGCTGGAACGCGGCCCGCGCCTACATTGACCCGCACAAGGGCCAGGGCAACCTGACCATCATCACGGGTGCCCACAGCAGCCGCGTGCTGCTCGATGGCAAACGCGCCACCGGCGTGGAATACCTGCAAGGTGGCTCCTCTTTGCAAGTGACGGCCAGACGCGAAGTCATATTGAGTGGGGGCTCGTTTGGCTCACCCCAGTTGCTGATGCTTTCAGGCATTGGCCCGGCGGCCCATCTCCAGCAGCACGGCATTGCCGTACAGCATGACCTGCCCGGCGTCGGCCAGAACCTGCAGGACCATATCACCACTGTGCTGATTTACCGCACGCACCGCTGGCAGGACACCATCGGCACCTCATTGCGGGGCGCCTGGGCGCTACTCAAGGCCATGTTTGAGTGGAAGGGGAAGCGCACCGGCTGGATCACCACCAATGTGGCCGAGACACAGGGCTTTATCTCGACCCAGGGCAACCCGGATTACCCCAATATTCAGCTCGCGTTTTGCACCAGCATCGTGGACGACCACACCCGCAAGCCCCACCTGGGCCACGGCTACACGCTGCACGTCACGCTGATGCGGCCCAAGAGCCGAGGCACGGTCAAACTTGCCAGCGCCAAACCCACCGATGCGCCGCTCATCGACCCCGCCTATTTCAGCCACCCCGACGACATGACCGACCTGATAAAGGGCACGCAAATGGGCTTTGACATCATGGAGTCCAATGGCCTGGCATCGTACCGGGGCAAGATGCTGCACCCGCTGGAGCGCAACAATGTGGCGCAAATTGAAGCGTTCCTGCGCAAGAACTCCGATACCGAATACCACCCGGTGGGTACCTGCAAGATGGGCCCGGTCAGCGACACGATGGCGGTGGTGGACGCAAGCCTGCGGGTGCACGGCATCGCCAATTTGCGCGTGGTCGACGCCTCCATCATGCCCAACCTGATCACCGGTAACACCAACGCGCCATCCATGGTGATTGGGGAGAAGGCGGCTGAGTTGATCAGGTCTGGCGCGTAAAGCCGATGCGGCGCAGCGTGTTGTCTTTCAGTACGTAATGGTGCAACAGGGCGGCTACGGCGTGGCCGCCGATCAGAAAATAGCCCAGGTTGCCGCCCAGTTCATGGAGTTCCTTGAGCTGACTGCCGAGCGCCTTGTCGGGCGAGATCAAGGCAGGCAATTCCAGGCCGAAAAAGGGGATGGGCTTGCCGCGTGCACTCAACACCAGCCAGCCAACCACGGGTAAAACCACCATCAGCGCATACAGTGCCAAATGCCCGGCCCGGGCCAGCCTTTCCATCAGTTTCGAGGGGGGCGGCAGGATCGGCGGTGTGGTGCCCACCATACGCAAGGCAATACGCAGCCAGACCAGTCCAAAGACCAACAGCCCAAACGTGAAGTGCCAGTCGCGTGCCATCTGCCGCCCGGCGCTGCCCTTCTCAAATCCTTCGGCTATATTGACCAAGGCGTACACCGCGACGAAAAGCAACACCATTACCCAATGCATGGCGATGCTGGGGAGGCTGTAGCGTTGGGGGGCCGTTTGTGAAGACATCATCATCCTTGAGCGGGGTAAAGAGTCCACTGTACAGACCGCGTCTGAAGTGAGTCTTAAATCCATGTGAAGCGCTGGTAAAGACGTTTTCTCGCAGCCATGGCGGCCTGCACCTGTGCAAGACGCGCACACCAGGATCCACCATTAAATGGGCATCATGGGTAGCCCACATGGGTAATGAGGAGAACCCGGTATTGCGTTCTGGTCAAGTTGTCGGTAGCCTTGAACGTATGCACAAAATCTTGTCAAGTCTCTTGTTCTTGTCACTCCTGCCCAACGCCTGGGGGCAGACCCCAAAGATTTTTCAGGATGCCGATCTGAAGCTGGGTGAAAAGCTGATTGTCGATAACAAATGCACCGAATGCCACGCCAGCAAGGTGGTGGGCGACGGCAGTGCGATATACAAACCCAAAGGCCGCGTCAATGCACCAGGAGTCTTGCGGGGCATGGTGGAACAGTGCAACACAGAACTCAATATGGGTCTCTTTCCTGAGGAAGTGACCGCCATCGCCGCCGTCCTCAATCGGGACCACTACCGGTTCAAATAGTGTTTGCTTGAGAAAATCCGTGGGGATTGGTAATAACACCTAGGCAATGAAAGCCACCTTCATATATATTAGCGCATTCGAATATAGTTAATATTTATTTCGCTGTTGGAGGAGTCTGTGTGAACCAAGAGAGACCTGTACCGGGTAACCTGCGCAAGGCTCCCGAGAGTTTTTTGAGTAGGGATGGAATCCGCCAGGTCTTTGCCGAGGCCAAGAATGGCCGGCGGGATTTCATTCGAAACGCCTTCGCGGCCGCCGCGACGGGCGCGGCCTTTGGCAGTGCCACGGCCGAGAGCAACCCGGTTCCCACCGAGGGTGGTGACCCCAATATTCTGAATTTGCCTGAACACAGCAAGGGTCTGGGGCAGGGCGTTTCCCCGGACGGAAGTTATGGCAAGCCGTCCAAATATGAATCCGATGTACTGCGTCGCCAGAGCCCGGGTTTGACGCAGACCACGCAGGCCTCGGTGTCGTTTGCGCCCCTTCAGTCGCTGTTTGGCATCGTTACCCCCAGTGGTCTGCATTTCGAGCGTCACCACCAGGGTTGGTGGGACATTGATCCTTCCAAACATCGGTTGATGGTCAATGGCATGGTCAAGTCAGCCAAGGTATTTACGCTGGATGAAATCATGCGTCTGCCTGCGGTGTCGCGTTTTCACTTCATTGAATGTGGGGCCAACACCGCAGTCGAATGGGGCAATGTGGCGGTGCCTACCGCGCAATACACCCACGGCATGATTTCCTGCAGCGAGTTCACCGGTGTGCCACTCATCACGCTGCTGGAGATGGCTGGTGCCGACCTCAAGAACGGCAAGTTTGTGCTTGCGGAAGGGGCTGATGGGTCTTCCATGACACGCACCATCCCGATGAGCCTGATCAAGTCGGGTGAGGTGTTTGTGGCTTACGGCCAAAACGGTGAAATGCTGCGCCCGGAGCAAGGTTATCCGCTGCGCCTGATCGTGCCGGGCGTACAAGGTGTGAGCTGGGTCAAATACCTGCGCCGCATTGAGTTGGGTGACAAGCCCTATGGCACCAAAGACGAAGCCATTCACTATATTGACCTGCAGCCCGACGGGCTGGAGCGCCAATACACCAGCATTCAAGAGTGCAAGAGTGTGGTGACGACGCCGTCGGGCGGACAGGTGTTGCTGGACAAGGGTTTCTACAACATTACTGGCTTGGCCTGGTCGGGGCGGGGCAAGGTGAAGAAGGTCGACGTGTCGGTGGATGGCGGCCGTAACTGGCGCACTGCCCGGTTGGAAACACCGGTCTTGTCCAAGGCGCTGACGCGCTTCAACCTGGACTGGGTGTGGGACGGCAAGCCCACGATTGTTCAAAGTCGGGCCATGGATGAGACGGGCTTTGTCCAGCCCACGTACAAGCAACTGCGAGCCATGCGTGGAACCCGTTCGATTTACCACAACAACGCCATTCAGTCATGGCTGGTGCAGGAAAACGGCGAGGTGAAAAATGTTCAAGTTGCGTAACGCATTCTTCGCCTGCGCGATGTTGGTTTGCTTGGCTGCAGCCCATGCGCAGCCGGATGACAAATATCCGGGTGTGGGACGTGCAGCGACAGCCAAAGAAGTGGCTGCGTGGGATATCGATGTGCGGCCTGACTTCCAGGGCCTGCCGGCAGGTTCCGGGACGGTTGCAAAAGGCCAGGATATATGGGAAGCCAAGTGCGCGCAGTGCCATGGCATCTTTGGAGAATCCGGAGAGGTGTTCAGCCCGCTGGTGGGTGGTGTCACGGCAGATGACATCAAAAAAGGGCGTGTGGCGAACTTGTTGAATGCGGCTTACCCCGGACGGACAACCTTTATGAAGGTCCCGACGCTGTCGACGATTTGGGATTACGTCAACCGCGCCATGCCCTGGACGGCCCCCAAGTCGCTGACCACCGATGAGGTCTATGCGGTGGTCGCGTTCCTGCTGAATCTCAATGGCATTGTTGCGGATGACTTCACCTTGTCTGACAAAAACATTCGCGAAGTGCAGGAACGCATGCCAAACCGCAACGGCATGACGACCCAGCATGCGCTGTGGCCTGGCAACGAATTCGGTGGAACCAGCAGGCCAGACACCCGCAACGTGGCGTGTATGAAAGACTGTGTGCCGGAGGTGAAGCTGGCCTCGATCCTGCCGGAATTCGCGCGTAATGCACACGGCAATCTGGCTGAACAAAACCGCGCGGTGGGCGCACAGCGCGGCGCGGACACCACACGCCCTGAGGCCAAGGCAGGTGATCCCGTATCCGTGGCGGTCGCTGCACCCGCCAAGCCGGACGCTTCGGCAGGAACTAAGGCCGCTATGGCATTGCTGCAAAAAAATAACTGCACCGCCTGCCACGGGGTCAACAACAAGATTGTCGGTCCTGCCTTCACGGATGTTGCCAAAAAACACGCTGGCAAGGCAGACTATCTGGCGGGCAAAATCAAATCCGGGGGGTCGGGCGTTTGGGGTGCCATTCCCATGCCGCCCCAGACTTTGAGCGATGCCGAGGCCAGGACCATCGCAGCCTGGCTGGCATCCGGTGTGGGCAA
This sequence comes from uncultured Rhodoferax sp., assembly GCA_964569855.1. Classification (GTDB taxonomy): domain Bacteria; phylum Pseudomonadota; class Gammaproteobacteria; order Burkholderiales; family Burkholderiaceae_C; genus Allorhodoferax. Next base: position 2,346 of record CAZMXB010000014.1, on the reverse strand, counting down.
GTAGAAAAGTTTTGTCGGTATTCACTTTCACTTAGGAGACTCAGATGCAAACTCGTCGCAAGACACTCAAACAAAGCGCTGTTGTGGCCGGCCTGCTGGCAGCCACAGGCCTGTTCCCGCAGTACGCGTCTGCTGCGTTTAACAAAGTGGCTTTTGAAGCCAAGTCGCTGGCCGATGTACTCAAGGCCTTGGGTGCCGGTGCACCGGTTGAGAGTAAAGATGTCACCATCGGTGGTCCCGATATTGCAGAAAATGGCGCCGTCGTTCCGCTGACGGCCAGCACCGCCTTGCCCGGTGTCAAACAGATTTTGATTCTGGTGGAGAAGAATCCCTCCGCCCTGATTGCGGTATTCAATGTCACGGACAGCGTGGAGGCCAACTTTGCCACCCGCGCCAAGATGGGGCAGTCGTCCGACGTGTATGCAGTGGCCATCATGGCCGATGGCAAAGCACTATTCGCCAAAAAGGAAGTCAAGGTCACTCTCGGTGGATGCGGCGGATAGTCGCCCCCCACTTACACCCAACTGATATCAGGAGAAATATAAATGGCAGATCCAATGCGCATTCGTGCACAAGTAGCAGGTGACAAGGCCACCGTACGGGTTTTGATGGCCCATGAGATGGAGTCTGGTCAACGCAAAGACGCGTCAGGCAATTTGGTGCCCGCCTGGCACATTGCGGAGGTGACCGCGACACACAATGGCAAACCCGTCTTGACTGCAGAGTGGGGCCCCGCCGTGTCCAAAAATCCTTTCCTCCAGTTCGTTGTCAAAGGCGCCAAGGCAGGGGACAAGATTGCGGTCACCTGGAAAGACAACAAGGGGGACACCCGAACCGACGAAGCGACTGCCTCCTGAAGGCATCCACTTTTCAAGAAAATAAGGGGTCAACATGCGAACGACATCACTTGTTTCGTTTCTGGCAATGGGTTGTTTGACGACGACCGCCGTTGTTGCACAAAAAACTGCGGTCCAGAGCATTGAAGAATATCGTGCCATGCTGGCCGATGGAAACCCGTCGGAGTTGTTTGAGGCCAAGGGGCAAGACCTCTGGAAGCAAAAGCGGGGACCCAAAAATGCATCGCTGGAAGCCTGCGATCTTGGCAAGGGCCCGGGCGTTTACAAGGGTGCTTTTGTTGAGTTGCCGCGATATTTTGCCGACACCGGACGTGTGCAGGATATGGAGTCGCGGCTGTTGACCTGCATGCAGAATTTGCAGGGTTTCAATGCCGACGAGATTGCCAAGACCGGGTTTGGCAGAGGCGAACAGATCAACGTGACGGCGCTGGCGACCTGGTTGTCTGCAGAGTCCAGGGGCATGAAGTTCAATCTGTCACAAGAACATCCGCAGGAAAAGATTTCATATGAGGTGGGCAGGCGCCTGTTCTTTCAGCGTGCCGGACCGCATGACTTTTCCTGTGCTTCCTGCCATGGGCAGGACAACACACGGATTCGCCTGCAAGACCTGCCGAACCTGACCAAGAACCCGGGCGATGGCATCGGGTTTGCGGCATGGCCGGCTTACCGGGTGTCCAACGGGCAGATGTGGGGCATGCAGCAGCGCCTCAATGACTGCTACCGCCAGCAGCGTTTTCCCTACCCCGGTTTTGGCAGTGATGTCACGATTGCCCTTGGCGTTTACCTGGGCGTCAATAGCGCAGGTTCCAAGTCGATTGCACCCGCACTCAAGCGTTAAGCCCGGAGATCACTATGAAAAAATGCAACTATTTTTCGGTGTTGTCCGCCGTTGGCGTAGCCCTCGTTGTGGCGCTTGCTCCGGTTCAAGCCCAGCAGGCTAAACCGGGGGCTGTGGCATCGACTGGCAACGCTGAAGTGTTCGATTTCTTTTACCGTGAAGCGGTCAAGACATCGTTTCGTGACCAGGGCATCGTCAAGAAGAGCGTGCTCGACACCGATGAGACCAACCGGGAGTGCAGTGCTGCCGATGTAGTTGGCAAACCGCTGGACAAGAAGCGGGCCAAGGAGATCGAGGCGATGAACCTCAAGACCATCCAATGGCCCAGCGACGGCAAATTTGTCGGCGACTGGAAGCAGGGCGAAGCCCTGGCCCAAAGCGGCCGCGGCCTGACCTATAGCGACGACGCCACTACGCCCAATGGTGGCAACTGCTACAACTGCCATCAGTTGGACAAAAAAGAAATCTCCTTTGGCACTATTGGCCCCAGCCTGTACAACTACGGCAAGCTGCGCGGTGTCACCGATGTCAATAGTCAGGCGTCCAAGGCCATCATTGAATACACCTGGGGAAAGATCTGGAACTCCAAGGCTTATAACGCCTGTTCCAACATGCCACGTGCGGGCCACATGGGCATCATGACGGAGGCTC
>CAZMXB010000013.1:0-34600 GCA_964569855.1 uncultured Rhodoferax sp. | reverse complement strand
CGCTGGCGCAGTTCATGCTGGACGTGCAGACGCAGGAGCACGGCTACACCGAGTGTTATGTGCCCTATGCTGTCAACGGCGAGTCACTGAAGGGCACGGGCCAGTTGCCCAAGTTCGAAGGCGACCTGTTTGCCGCCAGGAAGGGCGGCCAGGAAGGCGAGGAGCAGCCCGACAACACCGCGCTGTACCTGATCCCCACCAGCGAAGTGCCGTTGACCAATTTTGTGCGCGACGAGATCGTGGCCGAGGCTGACCTGCCGATCAGACTGACCGCCCACACCCCATGCTTCCGCTCCGAGGCCGGCAGCGCCGGTCGTGACACGCGCGGCCTGATCCGCCAGCACCAGTTCGACAAGGTGGAAATGGTGCAAATCGTGCACCCCGACAAAAGCTATGAAGCGCTGGAGACCATGGTCACCCACGCCGAGGCCATCCTGCAGAAACTGGGCCTGCCCTACCGCGTCATGAGCCTTTGCACCGGCGACATGGGCTTTGGCGCCAGCAAGACCTATGACCTGGAAGTGTGGCTGCCGGCGCAGAACACGTTCCGCGAAATCAGCTCGGTCTCGAACTGCGAAGCCTTCCAGTCGCGCCGCCTGCAGGCCCGCTTCAAGAACGCGCAGGGCAAGAACGAACTGGTGCACACGCTGAATGGCTCCGGCCTGGCGGTGGGCCGCACGCTGGTGGCCGTGCTGGAGAACTACCAGAATGCCGACGGCTCGATTACCGTGCCCGAAATGCTGCGCCCTTACATGGGCGGCTTGGCAGCACTCAAGGCCTGATAGAATTCGCGCTTCGTTTCGACCGATGCGAATAGTTTAGGAGCGGTGGCAGAGTGGTCGAATGTACTTGACTCGAAATCAAGCGTACCGCAAGGTACCGTGGGTTCGAATCCCACCCGCTCCGCCAGTCGTAAAGAGCCCCGCCCCGTGCGGGGCTTTTTGCTGCTGGAAACGGTGCCAATAGTACTTTCAACCCCGGGTTGCCGCCGAGAGCGCTGCCAGCGCAGCCCCAAGCTCCGCCGCGTCCGCCGTGAGAGGCTCCAGCACGGGGGCCAGTTCCTGCAGCGCCGCTGTGCCTTCGCGTTGCAGCCTGGCAATCGTTTGCGCCGCCAGTTTTGGAGACTCAAAGGCGCAGCTTTGCAGCAGCAGGCGACCCTGCGCATCCACCAGCTTGAAGCGAAACCGGCCATCGGCTTCCCGGTACTGCTTGAAGCTGGGCAGCACGACTTTCGCGCTCGTGGTGGGCGCAACCGGCGATTGGTCGGCCAGCCGGCGCAGACCGACTGCATGGCGCAATGTTGCCATGAAGGGGGTCGCCTGCTGGCGCGCCTTGGCGGCTCCCGCCAACAGGATGGCCTCGATTTTTGCCGGATTGTTCATCAGGGCCAGGTAGGCCTCACGCATGGGTGCGATTTCGCGGTCAATGCGCTCAAACAGAATCTGTTTGGCCTCTCCCCAGGCAATGCCGTCTGCGTACGCGGTGCGTAAAGCCTGCGTCTCTTCATTGCTGGCGAAGGCTTGGTAGATCTGGAATAACGCTGAGCCTTCCGGGTCTTTTGCTTCACCAGGAGCACGTGAGTCCGTCACGATACCGGCGATCAGCTTTTTAAGCTGCTCGCGTGGTGCAAACAGCGGGATGGTGTTGTCGTAGCTCTTGCTCATCTTGCGGCCGTCCAGACCGGGCAGGGTGGCCACCGACTCTTCAATGGCAGCCTGTGGCGGCACAAAATGCTCACCGTAGCGGTGGTTGAAGCTGTTGGCCATGTCGCGGGCCATTTCAATGTGCTGAATCTGGTCACGGCCCACCGGGACCTTGTGGGCGTTGAACATCAGAATATCTGCGCCCATCAGCACCGGGTACATGAACAGACCCGCTGTCACGTCCATATCGGGGTCCTGGTCGGACGCCGTGTTTTTGTCCACAGCCGCCTTGTAGGCATGGGCCCGGTTGAGCACACCCTTGCCGGTGACGCAGGTGAGCAGCCAGGTCAGTTCCGGAATCTCGGGTACATCGGATTGGCGATAAAAAGTGACACGTTCGGGGTCAAGCCCCGCCGCCAGCCAACTCGCCGCGATTTCCAGCGTGGAGCGCTGGATGCGCGCCGGTTCGTCGATCTTGATCAGTGCGTGGTAATCCGCCAGAAAGTAATAACTCTCGACACCGGGCGTCAGACTGGCGCGCACTGAAGGACGAATGGAGCCGACATAGTTGCCCAGATGGGGCGTCCCTGACGTGGTGATGCCGGTAAGGAAACGGGTAGGGTGCATGGAAGAAGGATCAATCATGGGGCGACAGTCCGGTGGCATCTTCAGGTCGCCAGCGCTGCAAAAGGAGTGAGAAGGATTTTCAGAAAACCATAGGTCAGAGCCATCACCGGTTGCATCCACAAGGTGCTGATCACATTCATGATGACAAGTGCCATGACAATGAAGAATCCCCACGGCTCGACCCGGGAGACCAGTTCAGCCTGGCGGTAGGGAAGCAAGCCTACCAGAATGCGCCCTCCGTCAAGTGGCGGCAAGGGAAACATGTTGAACGCAAACATGACCACATTGACCAGTACCCCACCCTGGCACATCTTGAGAAAAAACGGTTCTGACACACCGGCGCCAAGCAGTACGTACAACAAGATCCCCCACAGCAGACCCATGACCAGATTCGAGCCCGGCCCCGCCAACGCCACCCACACCATGTCCCGCTTGGGATGGCGCAGGTTGCCAAAGCGAACGGGTACCGGCTTTGCATAACCGAACAGAAACGCACCCGAGGTGGCAAAGTACAGCACCAGAGGCATCAGGATGGTGCCGACCGGATCGATGTGGCGCATCGGATTTAACGTAACCCGACCCAACATCGCGGCCGTGTTGTCACCAAAGTGTCGGGCTGCATAACCGTGAGCAGCTTCGTGCACCGTGATGGCAAATAACACCGGCAAGGCATACAGGGAAACGGTTTGAATAATTTCGGCGATGTCCACAGATCAATCTTCCAGAGTATTTCTTAAAGTCCCAGGCGGGCCAGATCCCCACGCCCCTGCCGGATGACCTCGGGCTGCGCACCCGTGAGATCTATCACGGTTGTTGGCTCCAGCGCACAGGCCCCGGCGTCGATGATCCCGGCGATCAGCTTTTCGAACCGGTTGCGGATGTCATTGGCGTCGTTCATAGGGTGTTTTTCACCGGGTGCGATCAAGGTGGTTGCCAGCAGCGCCCCCTGGTGCAAGGCCAGCAGCGCCTGCAATGCGGTGTGTTCCGGCACCCGCAAGCCAATGGTCTTGCGCGACGGGTGACTCACGCGCCGCGGAACCTCCTTGCTGGCCTCCAGAATGAAGGTGTAGGGTCCGGGCGTTGCCGACTTGAGCAATCGGTACTGGGAGTTGTCGACCCGGGCGTAGCTGGCCAACTCGCTGAGGTCGCGGCACAACAGGGTAAGGTGGTGTTTGTCGTCCACACCACGGATGCGGCGCATATGGTCAACCGCTGTTTTGTCGTCCAGATGGCAGACCAGGGCATAGCTGGAGTCGGTTGGCACGGCCAGCACGCCGCCTTTTTCCAGCAAGGCAACGGCCTGTTTGAGCAGCCGTGGTTGCGGGTTCTCAGGGTGAACTTCGAAATATTGGGCCATGGCCTTACAAAACTCTCAGGGGTGTCGACCAACCGGTCTATTGGATGCGCGCGGCCAGTACGTCCCAGATCGGTGTCAGGTTGGCTGGCAAAAAAGGCAATGTTCCAAGTTCGGTGTGGCTCTCGTCCGGGCTGTGGAAATCACTGCCACGCGAGGCCGCCAGGCCGAATTCAAGGGCGGTGTCGGCGTAAATGCTGTATTCGGCCACCGAGTGGCTGCCGGTTACCACTTCCACGCCCCGCCCCCCATGGGCTTTGAATTCGGTGAACAGCGCAAACTCCTGGTTCGCCGTGAACTTGTAGCGGGCCGGGTGCGCAATCACGGCCATGCCGCCGGCCTCGGTGATCCAGGTCACGGCGTCCTTCAATGATGCCCAGCGGTGGGGCACAAAACCGGGTTTGCCGTCGGTCAGGTATTTGCGAAACACCTCGTTGGTTTCCCGGCAAACGCCACTTTCGACCAAAAAACGCGCAAAGTGGGTACGGGAAATCAGTTCCGGATTGCCGACAAATTTCAGGGCACCCTCGTAGGCCCCCTTGATTCCGACTTTGGCCAGGCCGTCGGACATTTCCATCGCCCGCTCGCTGCGCCCACCGCGCGTCTGGCGCAAGCCCGCAACCAGGGCCTGGTCGTCCGGGTCAAAACCCAGCCCCACAATATGCACAGTCTGGTCAATGAAGGACACCGAAATTTCGGTTCCTGTCAAATAACGCATGCCGCAGGCCTTGGCCGCAGTGGCCGCCCGGTGCTGGCCTCCAATCTCGTCGTGATCGGTCAAGGACCACAACTCCACACCGTTGGAGTGCGCCCGTTCGGCCAATGCCTCTGGCGTGAGGGTACCGTCCGAGACGATGGAGTGGCAGTGGAGGTCAGCGTTCAGTATGGGTTTCACCGGTGCATTTTACGGGCTCCACGCCATAACCCTCACACATGAAGCCCATGGGGTCGCCACTGGCCGGGTGCGCAAACGACAGGGCGGTGGCGTTTAGCATCAGGCGCGGGGCCAGCGCGGCCACCTGCGGCGGCGCGTACAGGTTGTCTCCCAGTATCGGGTGCCCTATTGCCTGCAAATGCACGCGCAACTGGTGTGTGCGCCCGGTCAGCGGTTGCAGCTTGACATGGGTGGCCTGCAACTGCGCGTCAAACGCGACGCCACATACCCGCGTGGTGCTGGCTTTGCCATGTTCCCAGTCGATCACGCGGCGCGGGCGGTTGGGCCAGTCCACACCAATCGGCAATTCAATTTCGCGCCATGAATCGCGTCCAATGGGCAACCTGCCGTGCACCAGGGCCTCGTATTGTTTGGCGACCTGGCGTGTGGCAAAAGCCTCGCTCAACAGGCGTTGCATGGTGGCTCCACGCGCCATCACTACCAGGCCGGAGGTCGCCATGTCCAGCCGGTGAACCACGCGTGCATCGCTGTATACGGCTTGCACCCTGGCACTCAAGCAGTCCTGTTTGTCGGCACCCCGGCCTGGCACCGACAGCAAACCCGATGGCTTGTTCAGTACGATGATGGCGTCGTCCACGTAGACCACGCACAGGCCGGCGCCAACAAGCTGCGGCTCAGGTGGCATCGGTGCCGGTTGTGACGTCTTGCATGGTGTTGGGTGCTACTGAATCGGCGTTGCGTTTGCGCCGCCAGCCGGTGCGAAGCGGGAGACCTGCAAGGGGCTGTGGGCCGCGATGTAGGCACGCAAAACATCGGCGTCGACAAAGCCCGTGTCTACATAGTTGGCGTGGGTTTTCATGACCGGGTAGCCGTCGCCCCCGGACGCCATGAAGCGGTTGATCACCATTTGGTAGGTCTTGTTCGGGTCTACCAACGCACCACCGACGCTGGCCTGCACCGGCGTTGCGCCGGACACCACCAGTTCGACGCCAGAGAGATGGGGGAAACCACCCGCACCCGGGCTCATGCGCGCGGCAACCTGCAGGTAGTCAAGCACCTCGCGGCCGCTCAAACCCACCGTTACCAGCGTATTGCCAAAGGGCTGGACTTTCAGCACGTCCTTGTAGGTGATGGTGCCCGCAGGTAGCGAATCGCGAATGCCGCCAGAGTTGACGACGGCAAAGTCGGCATGGGTTTTCTCCAGCATGGCGCGCCCGATCAACAGCCCGAGGTTGGTGGGCCGCCTGCGCACATAGGCCCGGTCTCCCTCAAACGGGGCATCGGCAGTGCCCACGGCAACTTGCAGCTTTTGTTGGCCGTAGTCCTGGTAGGGCCTGAGTAAGGCCAGCATGTCTGCGTTTTCGGCAATCGGCGCGGTGTAGGTTACCCGGCTGTTGGTGCCGTTCGCGTCGGCGACGGGTCTTTTAAGGTTGATGGGAATCAGCGCGTACTTCACCAGTGTGAAACTGCCATTGCGGTACTGAAAGTCGGCGCGGCCCACGTATTTGCCCCACTCATGCGCCTGCACGATCCAGGTGCCGTTTTGACGCTCCGGCTGGCAGGGTGTTCCCGGCACGTAGGCCGTGTCCATGACGTTTTCAGCCTTCATGCAGGCCGGGTTTTGCGTGTGACCGCCGACCACCAGGTCTATCCCGGCAACGGCCCTTGCCATTTCCACATCACCCGGTGCCTGTATGCCGTGTTGCCCGTTTTCATAGTGGCCCATGTGGGTGGCGGCAATGACCACGTCGGCCTGGCCGCGCAATTGCGGCACCAGCTTGGCCGCCTCCTGGATGGGGCTGCGAAACTCCAGATTGCGCATGTTCTCGGGGTTGCCCAGCTTTTGCGTGTCTTCGGTGGTCAGCCCCATCACGGCGATCCGTACACCGCCCAGATTAAACATCTTGTAGGGCTCAAACAGCCGTTCACCCGAACGGTAGATGTTCGCCGACAGCATGGGAAAAGCGGCCAGTTTGCGCTGCATGGCCAGCACGTCCGGGCTTTTGTCAAACTCGTGGTTGCCCACAGCCATGGCGTCGTAACCCAACAGGTTCATGCCCTTGAAGTCGGGCACCGCGTCCTGCAGGTCCGACTCGGGCACCCCGGTGTTGACGTCGCCACCGTCCAGAAAAAGACTGTAGCCTCCGGCCTGGGCAACCTCGGCGCGAATGGCGTCCACCACCGTCTTGCGCGCAGCCATGCCGTATTCCCCGTCGCCGTTCTGCCAGAACCGGCCATGGTGGTCGTTGGTGTGGATGATGGTGATTGCGTAGGTGCGGTCCTTCACAGGGGTGGAGGGTGGTGGTGCCAGGCTGGCGCACGCGCCCAACGTCAACACGATGAACCCGGTCAGCGCGGTGCTCAAAAGGTCTGGTCGTTTTTGCATGGCTTCATATTATCGGAAGACTTGGGTCGACCCACACAGCTAGAAACCTACTAGGCGGAGTCTGGGAGCCGGATTTTCAAGGATATTGATAGGGAAGTTCCAAGAACGCCGTGGTACAGGCTGGCGCGCTGCTGTTGAATGTGGTTCCGCAAGGTGAGCTATTGCAAGCCGAAGTGTTGCTGGCCTATGAAGATGTCGGGTTCATCGTGGTTGGGCAGAAAGCACAAATCAAGATTGCGGCCTACCCGTTCACAAAGTATGGCTTGCTGCAAGGCCAGGTGATACATGTGGGTGCTGACTCTTCGGACCCCAAGCAAAACAATTCACCGCAGGCTGCAGCATTGACCTACAAGGCCTTGGTTCAGTTGGACCAGCAAAGCCTTGCCGGTTTTGGCGGCGGCAACCCCTTGACGCTGAACTCCGCCATGGCGGCGATTGCCGAAATCCACCAGGGCAAGCGGACGGTGATGGAGTATTTGCTGTCACCGGTGCTGAAGGTGCGGGCTGAGGCAGCGCGAGAGCGCTGACAGCAGAAATGTTTCTTTGCCAAATTGGCATCTAGCCCTCGCGGAATGTGCGTTAGGCGCTACCGAAAAAATAGCAAAACTTACTTCAACTCATCGAGCAAGGCTTGCACAGCCTCAATCAGAGCTGGCAATGCGTTCTGGGCAATATTCCAAACCGTGCCTACATTGACGGTGGCGTAACCATGAATGAGTTGGTTGCGGAACGCCACGATCTGCGGCAAGTCTGGAATTCGGGTGGCTAACGCGGCATCCAGCTTTGCCAGTTGGTTGAGCGCTTCGCCAATGACTTCAAACTTGCGCTCCACGGCGGCCTGCGCCATTGGGTTGTTGGTGTATGCCGCTACGTCCATCCCTGCCGTAAACGATTGGATCGCCAGGGCGGATTCACGCACATCCCACAAAAAGGCGCGTGGGTCACGCTGCTGCATAAATCGCTTCGCGGTTGCGGTTGATGCTGGCCAGCACATAGGGGTTGCGCACGGCACCGGGCTCCACCAAATCCACTCCGCGCCCCAGCAGCGCTTCCAGGGCCGCCTTGGCGCCGAAGATTGTGTCCAGCCCGGGCTGCACATCCGGCGCGAACTCCACCAGGAAGTCAGCGTCGCTGCTCTCGGGGTCAAAGTCGTCAGCCCGAGCGGCGGAGCCAAACACCTCTAACCGGCGGATGCGGTAGCGCTGGCAGATGGCAGAGATGCCTGAGCGGTGTTGGGCGATGGCGGGGTGCATAGGGTGAAGTTTAACTGCGCTGGCCGCCTATTTGGTCAAATAGGCATCTAGCCCTCGCGGAATATGCGTGAGGCGCTATCAAAACTGTAGTGACTTGACTGGTGCGACGGCACAAAGATACAGCAACAGAACGTCCCGGCGCCCTCAGTGAACGTCTGCCCTCGGATCAAACGCATCCTGCAGGCCATCCCCCACAAAATTCACCGCGATGACCGTGATAAAAATCAGAAAGCCCGGGTAAAAAGCCAGCTCCGGCGCGCGGGAAATCAGTTCCTGTGCGTTGTTCAGCATATTGCCCCAGCTCGGTGTGGGTGGCTGAATGCCCAGGCCCAGGAAGCTCAGCGTGCTCTCCAGCAGAATGATCTGGCCGACAGCCAGGCTCAGCGCCACGATGATGGGGGAGGTGGTGTTGGGCAGGATGTGCACACTCAGGATGTGGCGGGCGCTGGCGCCCTGGGTGCGGGCTGCGAGGACAAATTCGCGTGTCATCAAGCTCAGCGTGGACGCGCGCACCAGGCGCGCCACGGTGGTCCATTCGACCAGCGCGATGATGAACACAATGCGGTAAAAATTGGCGGCGCTGGAGCGCACGAACTCTTCCGAAAACCCCAGCTTCTGTAAGTCAATGGCGGCAAACACAATCAACAGGGGCAGCAGCGGCAAGGAGATCACGCCATCGGTGATGCGCATCAGCAGCGCTTCGGTGTTGCCACGGTAGTAACCCGTAATCAAACCAATCAGCGTGCCCACCATGGCCGCGCTGATGGCACCCAGCAGACCCACCAGCAGCGAAATGCGACCGCCGTACATGAGCCGTGCCAACACATCGCGGCCCGCTTCGTCGGTGCCCAGAGGGTGTTGGGCTGAGGGCGGGGCGAAGCGGCGCAGCAGGTCGGTGTCGTTGACGTCAATGCCCATCAGGCGTTCGTAGATCGGCGCTCCGGCGGCGAACAGGGCTAGCAAGATCAAGACGAACGCGCCCAGCATGGCCACCCGGTTCTTGGCGAGACGCCGCCAACGCAACTGCCAGACCGACTGGGGACGGTCGGCAATCGAGATGCCGGATGCGGCAAGCGGGAGGGCAGTGGTGGTTTCGGTCATGACAGCGAGATCCTGGGGTCAAGCCAGGCGTAGGCAATATCGGCCACCAGGTTGGAGACCAGGGTCGCCGTGGTGGCAAATAACAAGCCCATCAGGGCCAGATTGAAGTCGTTGCCCATGATGGCCTCAAAAATTAGTTTACCCATGCCGCGTTGGGCAAACATGGTCTCGGTAATCAGCGCACCCCCCAGAAGCGCGCCAAAGCTCAGGGCCAGTACGGTCACGACGGGAATCAGGGCGTTGCGCAGGGCGTGTTTGAAGACCACGCGCAACTTGCCTGCGCCCTTGGCTCGCGCGGTGCGGATGTAGTCCATGCGCAGTACTTCAACCATGGAGGCGCGGGTAAAACGGGTAAAACGCCCGGCAAAGGCAGCCGTGAGGGTCAGCACCGGCAACACATAGTATTTGGCACTGTCCGACAAACTGCCGTCTCCGCCGACCGTGAACATGCCGCTGGCGGGCAACCAGCCCAGGCGTACGGCAAACAGGTAGATCAGCATCAGGGCCAGAAAGAAAACCGGCACCGAGATGCCGGCAAACGCCAGGAAATTGATGACGCGGTCCAGCACAGAGCCCTTGGCCAAGGCCGCAGCAACACCCAGCGTGAGCGCCAGTGCCGTGAACACCAGAAACGACAGACCTACCAGCTTGCCGGTCTGAATCAGGGCGGGCACCATGATGACCAGTACTGGCTGCGAGTAGGTGCGCGAATAACCAAAATCCAGCGAGGCCGCGGCCTGAAGCCAGTTCCAGTAGCGGGTGAGCAGCGGCTGGTCCAGGCCGTATTGGGCGCGCAGACGGGCCACGTCCTGTGCCGTGTAGCCGGGGTTGGAGTTGACCATGATGTCAATCGGGTCGCCTGGCATCAGGCCGATCAGGCCGTAGATGACGAAGGACATGACCAGCAGGACCATGGCGCTTTGGAGGAGCCGTGAGGCAATGAAACGCAACATAGGGCTAGTCTTTAAGGTGGCACGCCACGAGCTGGTGTTCCCGCCCGGGCGCTGGCAACAGGGTCGGCGCCTCGACCTTGCAAACGTCCTGGGCTTTCGGGCAGCGGGGGTGAAAGGCGCAACCGGAGGGTGGTTTGAGCGGGCTGGGCAAGTCGCCCTGGATGGTGCGGCCCCGGGCACGACGCCCCTGGCCCACACGGGGGATGGCGTCCAGCAACGCACGGGTATAGGGGTGGCCCGGTGTGTCGAACAGTTCGGAGCGCGAGGCCACTTCCACCAGGCGGCCCAGGTACATCACGGCCACCCGGTCCGCCAGGTGGTGCACGGCCGACAGGTCGTGGCTGATGAACAGATAACTCAGGTGCCGCTGTTCACGCAACTCACTCATCAGATTCAATATCTGGCTCTGGATCGACACGTCCAGCGCCGACAGCGGTTCGTCGGCCACGATCAGTTGCGGCTCGGGGCCCAGTGCACGGGCGATGGCAATACGCTGGCGCTGGCCACCCGAAAACTGGTGCGGGTAGCGGTTCAGCGCGTCCACCGGCAGGCCGACCTGGGCAATCAGTTCACGTGCGCGCTCCGCACGTTCGGCACGGTTGCCGATGCCGTGGATCAGCAGCGGTTCGGTGATGACATCGGACACCGGCAGGCGCGGATTCAGTGACTCATACGGGTCCTGGAAAATCATCTGGATGGCGCAGCGTGTCTGCTGGCGCTGGGCACTGGTCATGCTGCCCAGTTCCTGGCCCTTGAAGCGAACCGAGCCGCGGGTGGTGGCATACAAACCGACCAGGGCGCGACCCAGCGTGGTTTTGCCACATCCGCTTTCACCGACCAGGGCCAGGGTCTCGCCCGGCTGAATGGAAAAACTGACGTCCGACACCGCCTGCAACACGGGCGACGGCCCACGCTGCAACCAAGAGGTACGCGCCATCGGGAAGTGCACGGCCAGGTTCTCGACTTGCAGCAAGGGGGATGGGGTGCTATGGGTCATGCGTCTGCCCTGAAACAGGCCACGTCATGGCCCGGCGCTATGGTGACCAGTGGTGGCACCTGCTCGCGACACTGTGCAACCACCTTGGTGCAGCGGTCCGCAAAACGGCAACCCGGCACCGCCACGGCCAGATTTGGCATGCCACCGGGAATGACCGGCAAACGGGGTTGGCGGTGGTGCAAATTGGGCAGGGTCTGGATCAGTCCGGCCGAATAGGGGTGGCGGGGCTGGTCAAACAGACGTGCTGCCGGTGCACGTTCCACAATGCGCCCGGCATACATGACGATGATGTCGTCGGCCAGTTCGGACACTACGCCCAGGTTGTGGCTGATGAACTGGATGGCCATGCCGATGCGGTCCTGGAGTTCCAGCATCAGCTCCAGAATCTGCGCCTGGATCGTCACGTCCAGCGCCGTGGTGGGCTCATCCGCAATCAGCAGGCTGGGGCGGCAGGCCAGCGCCATCGCAATCATGGCGCGCTGGCGCATGCCGCCTGAGAGCTGGTGCGGGTAGGCTGCGGCGCGGGTGCGGGCCGAGGGAATGCCCACCTCGTCAAGCATTTCGATGGCCCGCTCATAGGCTGCGCGAGGGTCCAGGCCCTGGTGCAGCAGCAGCGTCTCACCGATTTGTTCACCAATGCGAATAACAGGGTTCAGCGCCGTCATCGGCTCCTGAAAAATCATGGCGACCTTGTTGCCGCGCACCTGGCGCCACTGGCTTTCGGTTTGGGAAAACAGCTCTTGTCCCAGAAAGTGCGCCTGGCCTCCTACCGTGGCGGTGGATGGCAACAGGCCCATCAGTGCCAATGCGGTGGTGGATTTGCCGCAGCCGCTTTCACCCACCAGCCCCAATGTTTTGCCCGGGAGGATTTGGTAGGAGATGTCGTCCACGGCGCGCAGGACACCCTTGTCGGTCTTGAAACCAATGGACAGGTGGTCTACCCGGACCAGTGGCTCAATCAACGCACACCCCATTCCTCGACCGCGTAAGGTCCGGCAGGCAACTTGCCGGGACGGATCACCCCGGTCAGCCATTTGGGCACCACATACACGTCGGTGCGAAAGTACAGGGGTAACACCGGCAGCTCTTCGGTGAATATCTTTTGCATCTCGAACCACAGGGGTTTGCGTTTGGCGGGGTCCAGCTCACGCTGTATTTCTTCAATCAATTTGTCCATGGCCGGGTGGCTGAAGTGTGCATAGTTCTGGCCACCGTAGTTGTTGGTGGCGGTTGGGATGCCGCTGGTGCTCAAAACCGCCGTGGGCGGCGATTCAGGGGTCGAGCTCAGGGCCAACTGGGCCAGTCCGGTGAACTGGTGTTTTTTCAGGGTTTCACCAAAGTAGGTGCGGGCTGGGACGTTCTTGATGGCCACTTCCACTCCGATTTGCTTCCACTGGTTTTGCAGGACTTGCTGTATCAGTTCGCGCAGTTTGTTGCCGGCGGTGGTCATGTACTCCAGAGAAAGACGTTGGCCTTGGGCGTTGACTCGCACGCCACCCGGGCCGGGCTTGAACCCGGCTTGGTCCAGTAGAGACTTGGCGCGGCTTGGGTCAAACGGGTATTTGGTGACGTTGGTGTCAAAACCGGGTTCCAGCGGACTGACCCAACTGTGTGCCACCGGAAACTTGCCATCCACCAACTGCTTGACCAGGGTCTCGCGGTCGATACCCAGCAGCAGCGCGTGGCGTACGCGTTTATCTGCCAATACCGGGTTGGCGTTGTTCAAGATGATGTATTCGTAGAGCAAGCCCGGCGGGAAGGCAAAGTCGTATTTTTGCTGTGAGGCTGGCTCTTTGGCCATGGCCAAGCCCTGGTCCACGGACAATCCCAGCACCCCGGCGATAAAGTCCACATCCCCCGAGCGCAGGTTGGCCTCCAGCGTGGCGGTGTTTTCCACCGTTTTGACCGTGATGCGTTTGAAGTGGGGCTTGGGTCCCCACCAGTGTGGGTTGGGCTCGAACACGAGAAAAGCGCCAGACTGGATTTGTGTCAGCCTGTAGGGTCCGTTCCACAAACCGGCCTGGGTGGGTTCGCGGTTGAACCCGGTATTCTTGCCATAGTCGGCCGGGTTCTTGAGGCCTTTGACCACGGGTTCTTCCAGGTGCGCGGGCATCAGCGCCAGATCGTTCAGGTCGGCGTAGTTGTAGACCGGCTTGTTCAAATGCAGCACGAAGTTTTTGGGGTCCAGTACTTCGACCTTGGTGACCCTGCGGAAAAAATCACCGCCTGCAAAACCGCTCTCCGGCTTGCTGCCCACAGCCCAACTGAAGGCCACGTCTTTGGACGTGATGGCAACACCATCACCCCATTTGGCCTGGGGGTGCAGCGTGAACTTGACCGTCATGCCTTTCTTGCCGCCACCCAAATCAACAACTTTGGCGCGCCCATTGCCGATGGACGGCAATTCCGTGCAGATGAAGCACTGCATCTTCATGTCGTCGTTGTAGGTGGCGATGGGCCGGTAGCCAAAACGCATGGCATACACCTTGGCCACCGTGGGCTCTATGCCGGGGTGCAGGCTGGGCGGGTACTGCGACATGCCAATGACCAATGTGTCTTTGGGTGCAGTCTGTGCCAGCGCAGGCGAGGGGGTCAACAGGTGCAGAAGCGGCAACGCCAATGCCAGGAATGGGTTCGGAATTTTCAGCATCACAAACTCGATCGCTGTTGCGATGCCCTAGCGAACGCCCCAGGTCTCTACGCCATAGTAGTTCGATGGCAATTGCCCTGGCTTAAGAACGCCGGTCAGCCACTTGGGAACCACGTACACGTCGGTGCGGAAGTACAGCGGCAACACGGGCATTTCTTCGGTGTAGATTTTTTGCATTTCAAACCACATCGGCTTGCGTTTGGCGGGGTCCAGCTCGCGCTGCACTTCGTCAATCAGCTTGTCCATGCCGGGGTGGCTGAACTGCGAATAGTTTGCACCAGCAAAGTTGTTCGCTGCGGTGGGAATGGCCGTTGTGGCCAGGGTGCTGGTCGGCGGCTCCTCCGGGTTGCTGCTCCACGCCAATTGCGCCAAAGCGGTGAACTGCTGCTTCTTCAGGGTCTCACCGAAGTACGTGCGGGCCGGCACGTTTTTGATAACGACCTCCACCCCGATCTGTTTCCACTGGTTCTGCAACACCTGCTGCACCAATTCGCGCATCTTGTTGCCCGCCGTGGTCATGTACTCCAGTGATAGCCGTTGCCCTGCACCATTGACGCGAATGCCGTCGGCTGCGGGTTTGAACCCGGCCTGGTCCAGCAAGGTCTTGGCCCTGGCGGGGTCGAAGGGGTACTTGGTGACGTTGGTGTCAAAGCCGGGTTCCAGCGGATTGACCCAGCTATGCGCTACCGGGAACTTGCCGTCCACCAACTGTTTGACCAGGGTTTCGCGGTCAATGCCCAACAGCAAGGCCTGGCGTACACGCTTGTCCACCAAGCCTGGGTGGTTGCGGTTCAGGTCAATGTGCTCATACACCAGTCCCAGCGGGAATTCAAAGTCGTATTTTTGTTGCAGCGCTGGTTCTTTGGCCATGGCCAGGCCCTGGTCCATGGACAGGCCGAGCACGCCCGAGATGAAATCCAGATCGCCAGAGCGCAAGTTGGCCTCCAGCGTGGCGGTGTTTTCGATGGTCTTGACGGTGATGCGTTTGAAGTAGGGTTTCTGTCCCCACCAGTGCGGGTTGGGCTCAAACACCATGAACGCGCCGGACTGGATTTGAGCCAGCTTGTAGGGGCCATTCCACAGGCCCGCCGTAGTGGGCGTGCGGTTGTAAAGCGTGTTCTTGTTGTAGTCCGCCGGCGTTGCCAAGGCCTTCACAACCGGCTCCTCCAGGTGTGCCGGTATCAGTGCGAAATCAAACAGGTCTGCAAAATCGTACTCCGCCTTGTTCAGGTGCAGGACAAAGTTCTTGGCGTCTATGGTTTCGACCTTGGTGATGCGCTGGAACAGGGCCGGGCGCGCAAAGCCACTTTCTGGCTTGACACCCACCGACCAACTGAACGCCACATCCTTGCTGGTAATGGCTGTGCCGTCGGCCCACTTGGCTTGCGGATGCAGGGTGAATTTGACGGTCATGCCCTTCTTGCCACCACCCAGATCAATGGTCTTGGCCCGGCCGTTGGCGATGGTGGGAACCTCGGTGCACAAGAAACACTCCATCTTGCGGTTGTCGTTGTAGGCCGCTATGGGCCTGTAGCCAAAACGGATGGCATAGGTCTTTGCGACAGTGGGCTCTATGCCGGGGTGCAGACTGGGCGGGTACTGCGACATGCCAATCACCAGCGTGTCTTTGGCGGTCTGCGCCAGTGCCTGGCCCAGAGTCAGCAACTGCAACAGGGCTGCGGCCGCGATGAATGGCTTGAAGGTGATGGTCATGGTTCGATTCCCTTGAACGTGTGGAAGTGGGGGACTCACATTTTTGGTGCGCGCGCAGTGTGGCATGGCTTCAATGGTGTGGCCTTGATCGTTAACCCTTATGGGCTCAGGCGGGGAACGAGTGTTCCAACTCATCAATCAGGCTGCCCACATAGGCAACCGCGTCATGGATGGGCTTGGGCGAGGCCATGTCCACACCGGCGGCCAGCATCAACTCCAGGGGCTTGAGCGTGCCGCCGGCTTTGAGCACATTCAGCCAACGCTGCACGGCGGGCTGGCCCTCTTGTTGGACCCGGATGGCCATCGCGGTGGATGCGACCAATCCGACCGAGTAGGTATAGGGGTACAGGCCCATGTAGTAGTGGGGCTGGCGCATCCAGGTCATGCGGGCTCCGTCGTCAATCTCGACCGTGTCACCCCAGAAGCTGGACAGGATGTTTCCCTTGCGTTGGTTCAATACGGATGCCGTAATGGGTTGGCCGGCTTCTGCCAATGCATAGACCTGGCGTTGCAGTTCGGCCTCCAGCAGATGGGTCACAAAATTGTGGTGGTAGGTGCCCAGCACCTGCATGATGACCGAGCGGCGCATGCGCACATCCTGGCTCTGGTCCAGGATGTATTGGGCCAACAGCATTTCGTTCATGATGGACGGCGCCTCGACAAACGGCATGGCGGGGCGCACATTGACAAAGCGCTGGTGTTGCATGGCCAGCCCAAAATGCCCACCGTGCCCCAACTCATGTGCCAACGTAAACACATTGCGCATGGTATCGGCCCAGGTGATCAGGATGTAGGGGTGCACACCATAGGGCGAAGCACAAAACGCGCCAGACGACTTGCCGATGTTGTTGGCACGGTCCACCCAACGCTCGCTCAAAGCCCGTCGCACAAACTGGCAATACTCCTGGCCCATCACGGCGAGTGCGTCCAAAATCATGGAGCAGGCCTGGTCATAGGGAATGCGGGGGTTGAACTCGGGGTCCAGCGGGGCCTTGATGTCGCAGTACAGCAGTTTGTCTAAGCCCAGCACCCGGCGACGCAGACGCGCGTAGCGCTGCATGTGGGGCGCCAGTTCCGCCTGGATGATGGTCAGGATGTTGGAATAGAGCTCCAGCGGCACCTTGTGGGGTTGCAGCAGATAGGCTTCGGTACTGGCGTAGTTGCGCATGCGGCCCAGCACCACGTTTTTCCTGGTTTCGGTGGCAAATGTGGCAGCAAAGGTGTTGTTGTAGGCTTTCAGCCCGGCGCTGAAAGAGGTCCACGCGCCGCGGCGCACGCTGACGTCCTCATGCCCTTCGTAGTCTGATTCAAACAGGTTGACCGAATTGGGGTGTGTTAGCCCCTGGGCGTCTTCAAACGGCGCAAACTGCATGTCGCCGAACTTGGCGCGGTTGTAGATCAGGTAGGGTGAACCCAGCACCTCGCCCAATTCTGCCAGGGTCTTTTCCGCGTCAGCGCTGAGCCGGTGTGGTTTGGTTTCCAGCAGATCACGCAAGGGGACTTGGTGCGCGGCGAGCCCTGGCTCCTGCGCCAGAAACTGGTCCACCACACCGTCCGGCAAATCCAGAATGTCGGAATCGACAAATGCAATAGCCGCGTTGAGTCGTGCACCCAGCGCTGCCACCCGTGCACTCGCAGCCTGGTGTGCGGGGTTGGTTCCGTCTTCGGCGTTGCGCAGGTGGGCAAAGGTTGCGACCCGCATGAATCGCAGTTCCAACTGTTCAACCGTGTCAAGGCAGGCCAACAAGGTGGCTGCGTTTTCACCCAGTCGGCCCTGGTAGGGTTGTACGGCAGGCAGGGCATCGTCGAGTGCCCCCAATTCTGCTTCCCACTCGGCCACGCCCAGGAAAAGGTCGTTGAGCGTCCAGGTTAATTCGAGGGGTACGTCGGCGCGTGCGGTTGCGTTTTGCATGGGGGTCTCGCTGTGGAGGGGTGGCTCACGTTTTGCACCAGACCACGGGCGTGTGCTGGGCCAGCCAGCCGTCGTATTGGCTTGCGTAGGCCTCTTCGATACGCATGCGCTTGACCTTGAGTGTGGGCGTCACAAAGCCGTTTTCTGGCGTCCAGGGCGTGGTGACTGCCGCCAGGCAATCCAGCCTTTCATGGGGTTCGAGTTTGGCGTTGACCGCCGCCAGGTGCAGCGTCAGTGATTGGTTCAACGCCTCGCGGGCGTCGGGCGCTGCGCTGCGCGCCACGGCGTCTTGC
The DNA here is from genome assembly GCA_964569855.1 of uncultured Rhodoferax sp. Lineage (GTDB taxonomy): Bacteria > Pseudomonadota > Gammaproteobacteria > Burkholderiales > Burkholderiaceae_C > Allorhodoferax. Next base: position 16,823 of record CAZMXB010000013.1, on the reverse strand, counting down.
GACAGCATCACCAGCCCCAGCGGCTGCACCAGATTGGCCCCCACCACGGCACAGGCCTCGATATCGGGGTGCAATACGAGCAAGTCTTCTATAGGTGCTGGCGCCACGTACTTGCCCTTGCTGGTTTTGAAGATGTCTTTGACGCGACCCGTGATGCTGAGGTAACCGTTGGCATCGATCTGGCCCTTGTCGCCAGTACGAAGCCAACCGTCAGCCGTCATGGCGTCGGCCGTGGCTGCGGGGTCCTTGTAATAGCCCTGCATCAGGGCCTCCGAGCGCATCTGGATTTCGCCATTGGCAGGGTCAATGCGGCTCTCCACCCGGTCATAAGGCAGACCGACCGATCCAATCTGGCGAGAACCCGGCAGGGTGGAGTGCGAGACGCCGCAGTTTTCTGTCATGCCGTAGACCTCGATCAGGTCCAGCCCCAGATTGCGGTACCACTGCAAAACGTCGGGCGGCATGGGTGCTGCGCCACCGGCCGCGACACGGCATTGGTCCAGGCCCAGGCCCTTGAGGATCTTGCGGCGTACCAAACCGCCAATCAGCGGCAAGCCCATCAGGCGCTTGAGTTTGGGGGCCGGCATTTTGGTGTGGATGCCATGCTGGAACTTGACCCACAGGCGCGGCACCGAGAAAAAGATGGTCGGTCGGGCGCGCTGCAAATCCTGTAAAAAAGTGTCCAGTGATTCGGCAAAGAAGATGCGGCCACCGTAACGCAGCGACGCTTGTTCAATCAGCATGCGCTCGGCCACATGGGCCAAAGGCAGGTAGGAAATGAAACGGTCACTGGCGTCCATGCGTACGCGCCGCGTGGCGCTGGTCACGCCCCAGGCCATGGAACGGTAGGTGTGGACCACACCCTTGGGTTTGCCGGTGGTGCCGGAGGTATAGATGATGGTGCAAAGGGCATCCATGCCCGGCGTGGGTGTGCCTTGCATCGGTGCGTTTTGGGCCAGCAGGTCAGTCCAGGCCAGCGCCTCGATGGGTGGCGCCAGCGGCAGCGCAATCAGCGGCAGACCCGCGGGGACACCGGTTTGCAGATTGGCGGTGTCATCCATCTTGCCGACAAAGCAGGCACGGGCTTCGCTGTGCTGCAGGATGTAGGCCAGGGCTTCGCCATTGAAGGTTGGGTAGATGGGCACTGATACAAAACCCGCCATCTGGATGGCCAGATCCGCCAGTATCCAGTGCGCACTGTTTTTGCCGATGATTGCAACCCGGCTGCCTTCGGCCCAGCCTTGTGCAGCGAGCCATGCCGCGGTGCGGCGCACCTGATCGGCGGCGGCATGCCAGCCGATGTCCTGCACCTGCCCGGCGCCCATGGGTTGGGTCAGGTAGGTCTGGTTGGCACGCTCGCGTTCCCAGTGGTAAAGGCATTGCAATGGCAGGTCGTCAGCCGACACAGTGATGGGCAAGGTCATGGAGAAGTCCTGGAAAATTAAGATGGAAGCAATTTAGGCGCAAGGCAACCGGCCATTCTGTGGGTGCAACCAGCCCTGGGGCAATGGTGTTGACCCTAGGTGACGTGGCCCCCGCGCTCCGCCGCTTCGCGGGTCGCTGCCCCCCGAGGCGTTTTGCAGCGACAATCCAACGCCTTATTTCTCAACAATTGTTTTGCTTCAGGCTAACGTTTAGACACCATGTCCGCTACGACTACTTTCTCGGTCCGACCCGCCACCCTGCGCGATGCCAAGAGCATCACGGAACTTCACAATGCCACCGTGTGCGAGGCTTTCAAGTCCGCCACGCCCAACGCGCCCGTTCCGGTGGCCGCCCTGGAGAAGAACCAGGCCTTTTGGCGCGAAGCCATCGAATACGCAGAACCCCAGGTGCATGTGGCGCTGGAGGGCGACACGATCGTGGGTTTTGTCGGTTTTGACCGCTCGCGCGACAAAGGCACCCCGCAAACCTTGGGCGAGATCTGGTCCATCTATGTGGCATCCAGCCATTGGGGCCAAGGCGCTGGTCTGGCACTGTGGGATGCTGCACGCGAGGGGCTGATGGAAGAGGGTTGCACCCATGTGACGGTGTGGATTCCCATTGCCAACGACCGCGCATTGCGCTTCCACGAACTGGCCGGCTTCAAGCGCGAACCCAGCAGCGCCAAAACCGTGCCCATCGGGACGGCTCGGGTGGAAGAGATTCGTTTGAAGCGGGCTTTAAGCTGAATAAGCCCCTCGCGGGGGCTGCTTCGGTGCAATACTGGGCCAACCCATCCAATAAGGTTTTATGGCCGTTTTTTCACCACCCTCCCGCGCCACCCCTTTTGCGCTTCATTTGCTGGCCATCGGCCTGAGCTGCTCGGTACTGGCCGTTGCCGGTGGGTCCGCCTTCGCTCAAACGGTCAAGACCAGCGGCAAAACTACCGCCAGCGCAGGCTTCGACCTGGACGATTTCAACAATGCCAGCGACAACCCGTTGCTGCGCATTGGCAGCCGGGGCCCAGCCGTGGCGCGAGCCCAGATCCTGCTGGACCGCGCCTGGTTTTCCTGCGGCGAGATCGACGGCCGTTATGCCGCGAACATGCAGCGCATGGTCAAGGCCTACCAGTCGGCGCGTGACCTCAAGGTCACGGGCACCGTTACCGCAGAGACCTGGAAGGCGCTGCGCGAAGATGCCGCGCCACTGCTGACGCGCTACACCGTGACCGAGAAAGACATGGCAGGCCCCTTTGAGAAAACGCCCGCTGATATGAACGAGCGCGCCAAAATGAAAGCGCTGGTGTATGAGTCGGCGGAAGAGTCTCTGGCCGAGAAATTTCACACCAGCATCGCTTACCTGAGGCAGCTCAATGGTGGGCGCAAGGTCCAAGCCGGGAAGGAAATTGCTGTGCCCAACACAACAGGCACCAGCACACCCGTCAAGGCGGCGTCCATCCAGATCGCCAAATCGGAGCGGGTGCTGTACGTGCTGGACGCCGCCAAACGCCCGGTGGCGGCCTTTCCCATCAGCATCGGCAACGAGAAAAACGACCCCCTGCCGATTGGCGTGATGGCGATCAAGAACGAGGTGAAAAACCCCAGCTTCACCTACAACCCCAAGCTCCTCAAATCAGCACCCAAAAGTGCCGAGAAGGTGGACATCGCACCGGGACCCAACAATCCGGTGGGCAGCATCTGGTTGGGTCTGACCAAACCGCACTGGGGCATTCACGGTACGCCCAACCCTTCCAATGTGGGCCATTCAGAAACCAACGGCTGCATCCACATGACCAACTGGGATGCCGAGCGCGTGTCCACCCTGGCCAAGGCGGGGTTCAAGGTTGACGTCAAGCTGTGACACAAGCCAGGCCACCGCACCGCTGGCGCAAACCGCTGGCCATTGGCGCGTTGCTGGTCGTCTCCGCTGGTGTGGTGATCGGCGCTTTGTTGCAGCCAGCGGTCACCCTGGCAACGCCAGCGCCGGCAGATATCTCTGATCTGGCGCGCCTGCGCGCGCGCGATCTGGGCATTCCGGTGCTCGGTTTCAGCGCCGCGCAACTGACTGACAACTTCACCCAAGCGCGTGCCGGCGGCGCGGAACACGAAGCGCTGGACATCATGGCACCGCGGGGTACACCGGTGGTGGCGGTGGACGACGGTCGGGTAATCAAACTTTTTTTGAGCAAGCCCGGCGGCATCACGCTGTACCAGTTCGACCCGTCGGGCGAATACGCCTACTACTACGCCCACCTCGATAGTTATGCCGACGGCATCGCCGAAGGCCGCAATCTGCGCAAGGGCGACGTGATCGGTTACGTCGGCAGTTCCGGTAATGCCTCGCCCGATGCGCCGCATCTGCACTTCGCGATTTTCAGGCTGGGCATTGAGAAGCAGTGGTGGCGTGGCACGCCAATCAATCCCTTTCTGGTCTGGCGCGATGCCAAGCCGTGAGCAGGGCTTTTTGCGCTGCCGTCACCGTTTTTCACCTCCTCGGCGGCAGAGTTTGGGGCAAGGGCCCGCGCCTCACCGGTTCAAATGCCACCAAATCGGCGCGGACCATTGCCGCAAACTCTGCTGGGGTGAGGGATTGTGGCTCGGATTGAATGCTGTATTGGGGCGATACCGGTCGCTCACCACGACAGTCGGAACTGCGCCATTTTCTCGCAAGCAGTCCTCCACAATGGTGGTCACATATTGCCATTGACCCATGTCCAGCACCGGTGAGCTGACATTCAGTAATTCCAACGGCCTTTGCAACCGGCTGCCATCACTGCAGTAGGATCGTGCACTCGTGTGCGAAAGTCCTATGGCAGTCCAACGCACTGCCCCTCCGAGCTCAAAGGAGCGTATTCCATCCTTCAGGTTTTTTAAGCGGTCCTCACTTTGGCATCCGACCCCTGCTGATCTCGCGCGTGGCAAGCGCTATAGCAAAAGCAAAGGCGGCCCTTCAAAGAATGCAGGGAGCTACTGAGGATTTCCGATTCGCACTCCCTGGTCGTGGCATATTGTCTCGGGCCTACTTCATTGACGATACGTAAGCCACGAGCGCACCGATATCCAGATCCGTCATGCCACGCAGCGTCAGCAACATGTCCTTACTGAACCGTACACTTGGGTTGTCACGGTAGGTCTTGAGCGCCGCCAGGAGGTAAACAGTCTGTTGGCCTGCGACACGGGAAAAGTCTTCGCTGCCATGCCCGTTCTCTTCGTGGCAATCAAGACAGAGCTTCTTGTAGAGCCCCTTTCCGCGATTGACCAGATCAGGGTCCTGCACAGACTTGGGAATGACTTCCTGGCGCGAATAGAAGGCCACCAGATTGATCTTCTCGTCCGCGCTGAGAACCTTGATCAGCCGACGTTTGAAGTCTGTAGTGGGCCGGTGGCCCTCGATGTAGCTGCGCAACTGGTCCAGCAGATAGCTGGCGTTTTGTCCCGCCAGGTTGGGTACGTCGGGCTTGATACTGTTGCCCCCATCCCCATGGCAATTGGCACAAAAAGACGCAACTTTGGCGCCGCCTTTCAAGGCCAGCTCAAGCTGGTGCGCATTGGCCTCAACCTCCTTGAGCCGGGTTCTAAGGCCAACCTCGGCACCTGCGGTTGGCTTTGCAGTCTGCGCCGTAGCCGGCGCGCTGGCAATCACTGACGTGATGCTCATGAACAGTAGCAGAATCAATCGGGCAGTCATCAAGAAAAGGCCTTTAGAGAAGAAGTACATTTTAGAGCGCGTTAAATAGTTGGGAATTTGAACGCCAATGCATCCGTCTATTGAAGCAGGGCAGGTAAATTCCCCGCCCCTCAAGGCGTGCGGTGGTGCTTGCGGGCGCAGGTTGCACTTGAGGTTGCCACAGAGCGGGGCGGGCAAACCACGGCGTTCACGCAATGACGTCAGCAGGCCAAACCAGTGCGTCCGCGAAGCATGCCGGGCCCGCAAGTCACGCCGTCCGCCTCTCGCGAGGGACTGGCGAAAACCACAAAAGTTACAAGCGAAATAGGCCGCCAGCCCTCGAATATCCTGCGTGAGCAGCTACTAAAAGTGTAGCGCACAACGGGCCGTCAGCCGGGTCACTGCTTCTGCACGATCGCGCTGCCAATCGAATACCCTGCGCCAAACGAGCAGATCACCCCCACCTCGCCGGTTTCGAAATCGGCCTTGTTGCGGTGGAAGGCAATGATGGAGCCGGCCGATGCCGTATTGGCAAACTCGTCCAGGATCACCGGCGCTTCATCCAGTGTGGCGTCGCGCCCCAGCAACCTGCGGGTGATGAAGTGGTTCATGCTCAGATTGGCCTGGTGCAGCCAGAAACGGCGCACACCGGTGGGCGCCAACTCGTGGGACGCCAGGTGGCTGGAAATATGTTCGGCCGCCATCGGGCAGACTTCCTTGAACACGCGGCGCCCCTCTTGCCGGAACAACTGGTCGCGGTCTTCCGGGTCGCGGTCTTCGGCACGGGACATAAACCCCGCGTTGTTGCGGATCGCATTGGAAAACGTGGTCTGCAGTCGGGTCCCCAGGATTTCGAACGATCCGGCCGGTGCCAGATCCAGCCGCTCCACCAGAATGGCGGTGCAGACATCCCCAAAGATGAAATGGCAATCGCGGTCCATCCACGCCAGGTGGGCCGATGTGATTTCGGGGTTGACCACCAGAATGGCGCGGGATGCGCCGGAGCGCACCGCATTAAAGGCCAACTCCAGCGCAAACGTGGCCGACGAACAGGCCACATTCATGTCAAACGCATAACCGTTGATGCCCAGCGCGGTCTGTATCTCCACGCCCATCGCGGGGTAGGCGCGCTGCATGTTGGCGGCGGCGCAGTACACGGCGTCCACATCCGCAGCCGTCTTGCCGGCGTTGGCCAGCGCGTCCTGTGCGGCCTTGACGGCAATCTCGGCCATCATGGAAATTTCGGTGTCGGGGCGGGCCTTGAACGCCGGGCGCATACGCCGGGGGTCGAGCACGCCAGACTTGTTCATCACATACCGGCGCTTGATGCCCGAGGCTTTTTCGATGAACTCGACATTCGAGTCGGTGATGGCGGTGCGGGTGCCGGCGGCAATCTCGTTCGCGTATTTTGCGTTTTCGAGTGCGGCGTAGGCGTTGAAGGCGATCACCAACTCCTCGTTGGTAATGACTTCGGGCGGCGTAAAAATGCCTGTGCTGCTGATGGCGACGCGGTGCATGGTAAAAAACTTTTGTAAGGGTTGGCTCGGACCATCCGACGCCGCGCTGATTATGCGCCGGGTTTTGCCGCGCCAGCGCAGTCACCGCTGTTACAAGCCAAGCTTAGCGTTGTTGATGAAAGGCGCTAACCTCTTTCCTTTTAAGGAAACTCGCCATGACAATCTTTCGTGCCTGGGCCGCGACCCATGCTGGCAGCGCGCTGGAGCGGCTGGATTACGACCCTGGCACCTTGCACCCCGAGGACGTGGAGATCTCCGTAGAGTATTGCGGCGTCTGCCACTCGGACCTGGCCATGGTGGACAGCGAATGGTTCCCAGCTACTTACCCGCTGGTGCCGGGGCATGAAATCATAGGCACCGTGGTAGCGGTGGGTGACCAGGTCAAGGGACGCAGCATTGGCGAGCGAGTGGGCCTGGGTTGGCACAGCAAGAGTTGCTGCCACTGCAATTTCTGCATGGGCGGTGAGCAAAACCTGTGCGCCAAACGCCAGCCCACCATCGTCGGCCGCCACGGTGGCTTTGCTGACAAGGTGCGCGCGCACTGGAGCTGGAGTTTGCCGATTCCCGATGGCGTAGACCCATCGAGTGCCGGCCCACTGATGTGTGGCGGCGGCACCGCCTTCCTTCCCTTTGTGATCCACGGCATCAAACCCACCGACAGAGTCGGCGTGGTCGGCATTGGTGGCCTCGGCCATCTGGCGGTCAAGTTTGCCCGCGCCTGGGGCTGCGAGGTGACCGCGTTTACGTCCACCCCTTCAAAACGTGAAGAGGCGCTGCTGCTGGGCGCGCATAAAACCGTGAGCAGCGTCGATGTGAAAGAGCTGAAGGCCATTGCCGGCACGCTGGACTTTCTGCTGGTTACGGTAGGCGCCAGCCTCGAGTGGGATGCGCTGATCAACACGCTGGCCCCCAAGGGCCGCATGCACATGGTGGGCGTGGTGACCGAGGCCATGAAGGTGCGCACCGGCGGCCTGCTGTCGTGGCAGCGCAGCATCTCGGCGTCACCCACACCGTCACCGGTGGTGCTGACCAAAATGATGGAGTTCTGCGCCCGCCACGGTATTGCGCCGCAGGTGGAGCATTTCCCCATGAGCAAGATGAACGAGGCGCTGGACCATTTGCGCGCTGGCAAGGCGCGCTACCGCGTGGTGCTGGATGCGGATTTTTCCTGAAGGATTTCTTCAAACAGGACTGTAGCCCCCTGTAGCAGGCATTGTCATTCCGCTCGCGCCGCTATGATCGCGGTGCCGTTTGAATGGGGTGTCCTTATGAAGCTGTTTGTCCTGAATGAAGAGGTTGTCGCGCTTGAGATCGCGTTGCCGAGCCAACAGGTTGATTCCAGCCTGGAGCCCCTGGTCACGTTGGCGTGGCACCTGCGCCAACGCGATTCAAAGCGTGCGGTGGCATTGGCGGCGCAAGCCCAAGCCTTGCTGATCCAGTCCAATCTGACAGACGCAAGAATCCAACGCGCTGCGGCACGATTACGTCTGGTACTGGCCGAAGTCCGAATGATGTTTGGCGAACTCGATGCGGCGCAATCGTTGTCCCGCTCAGCCATCGACATGTTTGGAACCTTGGGTGACAGTGTGGGACTGGGAGATGCCTATCTGATCAGTTTTTCCATTGAAAGGTACTGTGGGAACCGAGAGCAGGCTGGGGAATTTCTTGGGCTGGCAGGTGAGCATTACCGCATTGCCGGCGACGTTTTACGTATGGAGATCTGTCAAGCAGTTCGACTCACCTACGCGGCGTTTCAAGACCCGGTGACCACCAGGATGGAGTTGGAGAGCGCTTTTCCGCCTGACGAGCAGCGCAGGTCCGATCTCACGGCGTGGGTGGCAGCGGCACAGGCCAATGTGTCCGTGCTGACCGACGACCCGGGCAATTGTCTGCGGCGAAACCTGCAAAGTTATTACGCAGCATTGGCCAGTGGGCAGATTGCGCGTGCCTTGACCTCCGTGAACAATGCTTCTGAATCCTTTGCCCTGTTGGGCGATCTGGACGCTGCCCTGGAGTGGGATGAGCACGCTCTATCGCTGGCCCGCCGGACGGGTTGGCCGGCCAATATTGGCGTCTGTTTGATGCAAATGGGCGATGACCTGCGGCTGGCGGCGCGGCCCAAGGAGGCCAGGGCTTGTCTGAAGGAGGCGTTGGACCAGATGTCCGCACTGGCAGGTTCTCGCAACTATGACTTGGCGCTCAGCAATCTGGCTCAGCTCGAACTTGACGTTGGTGACTACGGGCAAGCCCTTGCAACGGCAACCCGGTTGGAGCAAAGCGTCGCATCGTCCAAAGAGCCGGATCTGTTGATCAAGGCCGCACGCATAGGTGCTCGTGCATTGTTTCGACTCGATAGGGTTCCCGAAGGCATAGAAAAAGCTGAGGCTGCGATCGCGCTGGCCGTTGGGCAGGCAAGTGCCGTGGGCCAGATCGAAATTTTGACGGACCTGGCCGAAATGCATGCAGAGCGAGACCTGGGCCTGCCTGGCGCAGAGGCCACCGCCGACAGGGTGTTGGGGTATTTGAGTCAGGCACTGGCATTGGCTGCAACCATCGAGGGTTACCGTGTGGCTCCCGACTTGCTGAACCAGGTTGCCCGTGCCCACGCCAGCCGTGGAGATTTTCAGCATGCATTCGAATATTCTCAGGCTGCCTTTGATGCGAGCAACGTCAAGAACAAATTGGACGCCCAAAGGCGTTCCCTGGCGATGCAAATTCATGGTGAAGTGGAACGTGTGCAGGCCGAAACTGAGGTCCACCGACAAAGGGCTTCGTCCTTGGCTGAGGCCAACACCACGCTTGAGATTCTGGGAACCATTGGTCGAGAAATCACTGCCAATCTCGATTCGTCAGCGGTATTTGATGCACTACATCGCCACGCACGTGAGCTGCTGGACGTAAACACTTTTGCCGTCTACGTTGCAGACAACAATAAGCAAAGCCTGGTTAGCGTGTTCGGAATTGACGCCGACAAGCCATTGCTTCAACGCAGCGTGGCCTTTGGCGACCCGACATCTGATCTTGCCCGTTCTGCACGCGAGCGCCAAGATCTCGTGATTGAACTCAAGTCAGGTTCCGCGCCCGCAACGCCAATGGCGGGTTCGCTGGAAACCTTGAGCCTGATGGTTGCACCCCTCCTGCTTGGAGGGCGATTGCTGGGGGTCATGACCATTCAGTCGACAAAGCCAAACGCCTACGGTGAACGCGAGCGGTTTATTTTTGGATCGTTATGCGCTTACGGCGCCATCGCGCTGGACAACGCCACTGCCTATGCGGCGGCGGAGGCTGCGCAACTCCGCGCGGATCAGGCGCTCAAAGAGCTTCGCACGGCCCAGGCGCAATTGATGAACCGGAGTGGGGAGTAGAAGCCGGGGCGGTGCAAAGCGCCAATGCTGCATGATGTCCGAACCAGTTCCAGCAGAACAGACGACTTCATTCAAAGAGTGGCTTTGGCTCCCGAACAGATTCTGTAGATCGATCCGTGTTTTCATGGCGATTGCCATGTCCCTCACACTTCGCCGCCAAAGCGTTCCACGAGATTGTCGATGTACTGTTCGGTCATGCGTTCGAACTCGGCCTCTACCAACGGTTGCACCACCATCTTCATCAGCGCCGGTAGCGGCAGGCTCAGTTCGGCTTCAACGTGCAACACGACGTTGGTCGATTTCTTGCCGGGCGTGATTTTCCAGTCGCCCGTGACCTGGGTATTGCCTTCTGTGGTGATCGGTGTCCACACCACGGTGCCCTTGGTCTTGTTGCTGACGTATTTGGAGGCGTAGACCGTCTGCAAGTTGACGTGAGTCAGGCCGATTTTTTCCATTTCCCAGCGGTAGACCCCATTGCCCAGGTCGGTCAATTTTTCAACGCCCGGGTAAAAACTGGCCGAGGTGGGGACATCGGACAAGACGTCAAAGACCTCTTTGGCAGGGGCCTTGACGTCAAATTCGTAGCCCAGTTCAACGTGGAGGGTGATGGACATGGGAACTCCTTGCAAAAAAACAGTGGTGTGCCGGGCCATATTACTGCACGGCACAGGCGCGATCCGGCCCGGGGTTGGTGCCAGCTCCCCGAAGGTAGCGGTCGGCTCGGCCGGGAGTCGGGCTTCAGGCAGAGTTTTTGTGCGTGCCAGAAGCGGCGACAATGGCCATTTCCCCGCTCAATAACACACACCATGTCCAGTAGCCTGCTCGCCCTGCTTGATGACATCGCCACCATCCTGGATGACGTCGCCATCCTGTCCAAAATCGCAGCAAAAAAGACGGCAGGTGTTTTGGGCGATGACCTTGCGTTAAACGCGCAACAAGTGGCCGGTGTTTCCGCTGATCGCGAGTTGCCCGTGGTTTGGGCGGTTTGCAAGGGATCGCTGGTCAACAAGCTCATTCTGGTGCCCTCGGCCCTGTTGATCAGCATATTTATTCCCTGGGCTGTGACGCCGCTGTTGATGGTGGGTGGTGCCTACCTGTGTTTTGAGGGGTTCGAAAAACTGGCACACAAGTTTTTTCACAGCGAAGCCGAGGACCAGGCGCATGCCGAAGCGTTGCTGCAGGCCCTGTCCAACCCCAATGTGGACCTGTTGTCCCTGGAGCGGGACAAAGTCAAAGGCGCGATCCGTACCGATTTCATTTTGTCGGCCGAGATCATCGCCATTACCCTGGGTACGGTACAGAGTAGCCCGTGGTTGACCCAGTTGACGGTGCTCAGCGCCATTGCACTGGTGATGACGTTAGGGGTGTATGGGTTTGTGGCGGGTATTGTGAAATTGGACGATGCGGGTCTCTTTCTGAGTCGACGCCCTGGCAGCGGCTCTTGGGTTCAGGCGCAACAAGCCCTGGGGCGCGGTCTGTTGAAGGCCGCTCCCTGGTTGATGAAGGCGCTGGCCATTGTCGGTACTGCGGCCATGTTTCTGGTTGGCGGTGGCATTTTGGTTCACGGTCTGGGTCCGCTGCACCATGCCATTGAGGCGCTGGTGGCCATGGTGGGCACAGCGGGCGCTGCTTCCGGCTTGATACAGGGCACGGTGTCCGTGGCCATGGATGCCCTGACCGGCATTGTGGCGGGTGGTTTGGTGTTTGCGGCACTCGCCCTGTGGCAGCGGCTGCGCCCAAAAAAGGCCTGACCGGCCCGCAGATGAGCCGGAAGGCCAGTTTTGCTCCAGCCGCGCTGAACCAGGTCAGTTTGTTGCTGGTGCGTGCCTGTGTTGCTGTTCCAGTCGGGTGGTAAAGGCGCTCACGGGCTGGGGTCGCGCGTAGTAGTAGCCTTGCACCAGGTTGCAGCCGAGGGACGACAGCAGATCGGCCTGCTCTTTCTTTTCAACACCTTCCGCGACGACCTGCAAACCCAGACTGCGCGCCATCGCGACAATGGCCGCTGCAATGGCAGCGTCGTCGGCATTGAGGTGGATGTCATCGATAAAGGAGCGGTCGATCTTGAGCTCGTCGATCGGGAAGCGCCTCAAATACGACAGACTGGAGTAGCCCGTGCCAAAGTCGTCGAGCGACAGGGACACACCCAGTTTCTTGAGGGAGCGCAAAGAGGCCAGGGCACTGTCGACATCATGCATGACCATGCTTTCGGTCAACTCGAGAGTCATGTGCCGGGGATCAGCGCCTGAACCGGCAAACACCGCTGAAATGCGCTCGATGAGCTCTTCCTGCCGGAACTGGCGTGCGGACATGTTGATGGCCAATTTGACGGGTCCCAGGCCAAGTTGTTGCCACAATACCTGTTGGCGGCAAGCCTCGCCCAGGACCCATTCGCCCAGCGGAATAATCAGGCCGGTCTCTTCCGCCAGACGGATGAACTCGATGGGGTGAACCAGTCCGATTTGTGGGTGTTGCCAGCGCACCAGGGCTTCGGCACCCACAATGCGCTCTGTCACGAGGTCAATCTTGGGTTGGTAATGCAGCAGGAACTCGCCACGCTCCAGTGCCCGCCGTAACGCCGTTTCCATGTCCAGCCGGCTGGTGGCAGACGCGCCCATCTCGGGTACAAATTGGCGCACGCTGTTGCGCCCGTGCTCCTTGACCCGGTACATGGCCATGTCGGCATAGCGCAGCAGCATCTCGCCGTGGTCACCATCGCGCGGGTACAGCGATACGCCTATGCTCGCCGTCACAAACACATCGCGCCCAACCACATCCATGGGGCGTGACAGCGCTGACAGGATCTTCTCGGCGATCTGGTCCACATCGTCGGGTTGCGGCAGATCGGTCAGGAGGATGACGAATTCGTCCCCGCCCAGCCGGGCCACCGTGTCGGTTTCCCGGACACAGCGGGCCAGGCGGTGTGCGACCTCTTTCAACAGCGCGTCACCCGCCGAGTGCCCCGACGCATCGTTGATCAGCTTGAAGTGGTCCAGGTCCAGCAGCATCACGCCCATGGCACGGTTGTTGCGTTTGGCCCAAAGGATGGCCTGTTCTATCCGGTCATTGAGCAGGTTGCGGTTTGCCAGGCCGGTCAGGCTGTCGTGGTTGGCCTGGTGTTCCAGCGCCTGCTGGTACAGCACGCGTTCACTGATGTCGTTGATCACGCTGACAAAGTGCGTGATGGCCGCGCCAGTGAGGTCGCGTACCGGCGCGATACGCAGTTCGTTCCAGAACAGTGTGCCGTCCTTGCGGTAATTGCGCAGCGTGGCCTCGCCTTCGCGCTTTTCCCGCAAGGCGCTCCGAATGCTCTCCAGTTCCGGCTGGGCCAGATCGTCGCGCACCAGAAAGCGGCCTTCCCGGCCAATAACCTCGTCAGAGCGGTAGCCAGTAATCCGTTCAAAGGCCGGGTTCACGTAGACGATGGAGTGGTCATCGGCGTCGTTTCGCGTGATCATGATGCCATTGCTGCTGGAAACCAGCGCCTGTTCCTGCAAGCGCCGCGTTTGCTCATGCGCGGCCTTGCGACTACGGCGTTCACTGATGTCCTGCATGAAAACGACCAAGTGGGTGTGTTTGCCATCGCCGTCGCGCAACGTGGAGACCACCTGCCGTTCCCAGTAAGTTGTGCCGTCCTTGCGCCGGCTCTGTACATCACCATTCCAGCGGTCATCTGCCTTTTGTGATGCCAACAGACGCCGGTACACCGCGTCGGTTGTTTCGGCCGTGTTCCAGGGGTGTTTTACAGCGCCGAGGATGTCGTCGAGTGAAAACCCGGTCGTCGCGCTGAAACTCTGGTTGCAGTACTCAACGCAACCGTCAATGTCCATGACAATGACCCCAAACGGGCTCTGTTTGATGGCCTGGGCCAGCAGTTTATCGGCCAGATCGGCGACCCTGTGCAGGTCGGTGTCGGGCGTTTGCCGGGGTTCTGGAGGCATGGAGATGGGGGCAGGCGGTCGGGTTGGCAGCGGGTGCTGGGGCAGGCGATTCTAGACGCCTTGTGCCGTGCAGCCGAAAGGCCTGGTGCCGCACAATGACCAAGCTGGGTCCTGTCCTGTACAGTGGCAGGCCTACTCTGCGCGCCCGCGTCGCGCAAAAGACGATGGGTATATATGAAATGTTGCTTGAGCCCTCGTGAAACATACATCAATAGCTCCTAAATCTATAGCAGTCGGACTGACCCTTGCCGGCTTGGGAGCTGTGGCATTCAGCGGTAAGGCGATCATTGTTAAGCTGGCCTACCGCCACGGTGTCGACGCCGTGACACTGATCATGCTGCGCATGTTGTTTGCATTGCCCTTTTTTCTGGCCATGACCTGGTGGGCAAGTCGCCACACGCTGTCCACCAAGCCAGTTCAATTGACACGCAAAGATGTCCTGGGCATTGTCTGGCTCGGTGTGACAGGTTATTACCTGGCGAGTTTTCTGGACTTTGCCGGGCTGCAGTACATCACCGCGTCGCTGGAGCGCCTGATTCTGTACCTGAACCCGACGCTGGTGTTATTGCTGGGGCTGGCGTTCTATGGACGACGGATCGGACTGCGCCAGGCTATTGGTATGGCAATCAGTTATGCCGGCGTATTGTTGGTGTTTGGCCATGAAGTCACGCTGCAGGGCGCTGACGTTGCGTTGGGCGCGTTGTTGGTGCTGCTTAGCGCCGTCAGTTATGCGCTTTACCTGTTTTACAGCGGGGAGATGGTGCAGCGACTGGGCTCCTTGCGGCTGGTGGGGCTGGCTACCTCGGTCGCCTGTGTCTTGTGCATTGTGCAGTTCGTCGTTTTGCGACCGTTGGATGTGGCGTGGACGGTGGCGCCCCAGGTGATTTGGCTGTCGGTGCTGAATGCAACCCTGTGCACGGTGGTGCCGGTCATGCTGGTAATGATGGCGATCGAGCGCATCGGGGCCGGTTTGGCCGCGCAGGTGGGCATGGTGGGGCCCATGGCGACGATGGTGATGGGGGTGTTGGTGTTGGACGAAGCTTTTACAGTTTGGCTGGTGGCGGGCACAGTGCTGGTTATTTCCGGTGTGCTGGTGTGTAGCCGCAGCGGACGCTAGTTGAACCGATAAACACAGGGAATGCAAAGCTATTGCGAATCATTCTTGTTTGTATTATTATGCTTTCCATTGCTACCATTACTTCTTCACGACCTCGCACCATGAAACAGACACACCTTGCCGTCGCCAGTCTCCTTTGTATTGCCAGCACGGCAGCACTGGCACAAGAGCAGACCCTCAACATCTACTCGGCACGCCACTATCCCACGGATGAGGCGTTGTACTCCGATTTCACCAAGGCCACGGGAATCAAGCTCAACCGTGTGGATGCGGATGATGCGGGCATCGTGGCGCGCCTCAAGGCCGAGGGCAGTGCCTCGGCTGCGGATGTGATCTTGTTGGTCGATGCCAGCCGGCTGTGGCGAGGAGAAGTGGACGGACTGTTTCAACCGGTGAAGTCCAAAATCCTGGAAGATGCCATTCCTGCCAACTTGCGTGGCAAACCTACTGCCAGCGGTGAAACACCCTGGTTTGGATTTTCCACACGGGCCCGGGTCATTGTGTTCGACAAGGCCAAGGTCAAGAAAGAAGACGTCGACACCTACGAAGAGCTGGGTGACCCCAAAAACAAGGGCAAACTGTGCATCCGCTCCGGGTCGCACCCGTACAACCTGTCCTTGTTCGGCTCGGTCACCGAACACCTGGGCGACGTGGCAGCCGAGCAATGGCTCAAAGGCATGGTCGCCAATATGGCGCGATCTCCCAAAGGCGGTGATACCGATCAGATCAAAGGTGTTGCGTCGGGCGAGTGTGCGATTGCAGTCACCAACACCTACTACCTGGCGCGCATCATGCGCTCCAGCGCAAAAGATGACCAGGCCATCATGGACCGGGTGGGCGTAGTATTTCCCAACCAGTCGAGTTGGGGAACACACGTCAATATCGCCGGCGGCGCTGTTGCGCGGTATGCCAAGAATCCGGGCAATGCCGTCAAATTTCTGGAGTACTTGGCCAGTGCCCCAGCCCAGGAACACTTTGCCAATGGCAACAACGAATGGCCTGCGGCCAAGGGTGTGAAGATCACCAACCCGGCGCTGCAATCCATGTCCGGTGGCGGCTTCAAGAGTGAAACCATTCCGATCAGTGTGGTTGGCATGAACCAGGTCAAGGTGCAGCAAATGCTGGACCGTGTCGGGTTCAAATAAACGCTGACAAGGTCGCGACGTCACGCCGCGGGACCATGAAAAAAGGCTCAGTTTGCTGGTAACTGAGCCTTTTGTTCGACGGGGCTGGTGTTATCCGGCTGTCGCTTCTTCTGGTTTGGCCTTGCCTCTTTTTTCCGGAAGGGGCTGGATATCCAGTATGACTTCGGTCTTGCTTTCGTCCGTATCGTCCAGATCAACGGTCAGGCGACCACCTTCGGTCAGGCGGCCAAACAGCAATTCATCGGCCAGCGCGCGGCGAATGGTGTCCTGAATCAGCCGCTGCATCGGCCGTGCGCCCATCAAGGGGTCGAAGCCCTTCTTGGCCAGGTGCTTGCGCAACTTGTCGGTAAAGGTAACCTCGACCTTTTTGTCGGCCAATTGCGTTTCCAGTTGCAGCAGGAACTTGTCCACCACGCGCAGGATGACGTTCTCGTCCAGCGCCTTGAAGCTGACGGTCGCATCCAGGCGGTTGCGGAACTCGGGCGTAAACAGGCGTTTGATATCTGCTGCTTCATCGCCGGCTTCACGCGGGTTGGTGAAACCGATGCTGGCCTTGTTCATGGTCTCGGCACCGGCATTGGTGGTCATGACGATGATCACGTTGCGGAAGTCGGCCTTGCGCCCGTTGTTGTCGGTCAGCGTGCCGTGGTCCA
>CAZMXB010000012.1:0-36436 GCA_964569855.1 uncultured Rhodoferax sp. | reverse complement strand
GCCGCCGAGCAGTACCAGTACATTTTGCGCGACGAGTCCATGCATTGCAATTTTGGCATCGACCTGATCAACCAGCTCAAGCTGGAAAATCCACAGTTGTGGACAGCCGACTTCAAGGCAGAAATCAAGGCGTTGTTTGAAAAGGCTGTTGAACTGGAGTACCGCTATGCCGAAGACACAATGCCGCGCGGAGTACTGGGAATGAACGCTTCGATGTTCAAAGGCTACCTGCGCTACATCGCGAATCGACGCGCTACGCAAATTGGCCTGGACACGTTGTTTCCGAATGAAGAGAACCCGTTTCCGTGGATGAGCGAGATGATCGATTTAAAGAAGGAACGCAACTTCTTTGAGACCCGGGTTATTGAATACCAGTCGGGCGGGTCGCTTTCTTGGGACTGATCAACACATCATGTTCCTCCCCTTTTCACCAGTCCAGCAGCACGTCAAATCTCGTGCGCTGTGTGGGTGTCACCAAGTTCATGCGGCTGGGATCTTGCCCAACCGCATGGATCGCTTGCTGCCTGTATCAAGGCAAAAAGTGCTCTTTGTAAATTGATCAAGGAGAAAATCATGGCAACTGCAAAAAAACCGGCCGCTACGAAGGCCGCACCAGCGAAGAAAGCGGCGCCGGCTAAGAAAGTAGCCGCAAAGGCTGCACCCGCAAAAAAGGCCGCACCAGCGAAAAAAGTAGCTGCTAAGGCTGCACCGGCTAAAAAAGCCGCACCCGCGAAAAAAGTAGCTGCTAAGGCTGCACCGGCTAAAAAAGCCGCACCCGCGAAAAAAGTAGCTGCAAAAGCTGCGCCAGCCAAGAAAGCAGCTTCCAGCAAGGCTGCTCCTGCCAAAAAGGCGCCGGCCAAAAAAGCAGCCGTAGCCAAGAAGCCCGTCGCTAAAAAGGCAGCCAAAAAGCCGGCTGCGAAGAAAGCCGCGAAAGCACCCGCTGCCAAAGCTGCTGGATCTGCTGCCGCAGCACCTGCGGCTCAGACCACACTGAATCCGCAAGCTGCTTGGCCCTTCCCGACGTCCAACAAACCTTAAATAAGGCGTTGTTGACGAGACTCAAAGCCCGGAACCGCAAGGTACCGGGCTTTTTTACGGATAAAAAGACAGGAGCCTATAACCGGAGATTTTCTCGTGATTGCCGGCCAGTTTGACGTTAATCGGTATGCTGACTTGGAGTTCAGCCCCAGCTTCGACAATAGCGGATGGTCCGGAGAACACAACTGGAAGAAAAACGCGGCGGGCTACGGTACGCTCCTCGGTATCGGTCAAGGTTAATTCCATGCCTGGAGTTGCAAGGCGTGTTTGCGCCGTATTCTTTAAACTGAAACTTAAACGGTAGACTTCCCCACGAATCCTGGTAAACGCCGAGCTATCGATAATCACCGATTCGATTTGACGAAGCGGCGAGAGTGTGCAGGACATAGCAACACACAATGTTTGCAGCGCTGGGGTGGCTTGCGGCAGGATTGCAGCGATTCGATCCCGCTCAAATACAATAACCTGCAAGGCCAGTACCGCCATGAGGAGGAAATTCAACAACAACAGGCTGACCCTTGTGGCTCGGCCTGTCGAGACCGCCGAAGGCGAGGTTGTCGTCCGCATGAATGAATGCCGCGTTCCGGATGCCGGGCCAGGTGTCGCGTCTGCATCAATTGTCGAATCCCTCGCCACTGCCACCGCCATACTGGGCGTCTCCCAGTGCAGCGATGGTTCATTCGATTGACGCGCTGCGTTAGCGGATTCACTGTAAATCGCTTGGGGGTTAAGCTCCAGAAACGGCGCCAGATCGTCGGGCGATGCTCGGCCGTCAGCATGGTCGGTTTCTAAAAGCTCCAGAGTGGCCGCCTTTGCGGCAGTACCGGTGTCGACCACGGCAATAGTCTTAGCCGGTCCCGGCTCCTGGGTCCCACGGCTTGCTTTTACCGGCGTGGTCGGAGCCGCCGATTCCAAATTGGCATTGGCATCAAATACTTCATTGCACTGTCCGCACCTTACCCAGCCATCCGATACGCGTAACTGGTCTGGCACGACCTTGAACATCGTGGTGCATGCCGGACATTTGGTGATCAGACTCATCAGCGTGCCATTGTAAAGACCGGACCGACTGCGCCGGCTAAACGGTTGCAGTCATCAGAATCCAGCCTTCTTCACAATCTGTCACGGTCAACCGACAATAGGCGCTGTAGGCGACAATCAACTCATCGGCCTGCCGCTCCAAAACTCCGGCCAATACAAGGTGACCACCGGGAGCGACATGGGAACACAGCAGTGGAGCCAGCACCTTCAATGGTGTCGCCAGGATATTGGCCAACACCACGTCAAATTGACCTTCCGCCAATTCTGGTGTTCCTGCCCGCACAGTCGCCCGATTGGCGGTGGCGTTGAGCATCGTTGCATCGATAGCCGCCGTATCGATATCAACGGCAACAACCTCGCGAGCACCGAATTTCGCGGCACCAATCGCCAGAATGCCAGAACCACAACCATAGTCGAGCACCCTACCCTGCGCAGGGTGACCTGCAACCCAGCGCAAACACATGCGAGTGGTCGGATGGGTACCGGTGCCAAAGGCAAGTCCAGGATCCAGGCGGATGATCTGTTGCGCCTGGTTCGGTGGCTCGTGCCAGGAGGGAACGATCCAGAACTCCGGAGTAATTTCCACAGGTGTGAACTGCGATTGCGTCAACCGTACCCAGTCCTGATCTGGCACAGCCCTGGTAGCCAACAACTGACATTTATCAAAAAACGTCTGCACCACCAGCAGATTTGTCGCTTCTTTTGCCAACGCCTCGTGCCCAAACAGCGCGGTCACACGGGAACGTTGCCAACCTTCCTTGGGCGGGGGCATCCCAGGTTCGCCAAACAATGCCTGTTCTGCGTCGGTTTGCGCGTCGGCGTCTTCGACACTGACGCTCAGAGCGTCCAGTGCCTCCAATGCATCGCTCAGCGCCTCTACCGCTGACTCAGGGCACATGATGCTTAGTTCATACACGACGGTGACCTCAGCGTGTGCGCTGGTCCAACCACTGTTCCAAGTAATGAATGTTGGTACCTCCATCCATAAACTTGGCATCGACGAGAAGTTCACGATGCAACGGAATGTTGGTGTTGATGCCTTCGACAACAGTTTCGGCCAGAGCAGTGCGCATTCGCGCCATCGCCTGTTCGCGAGTGTCACCGTGCACGATGATCTTGCCGATCATTGAGTCGTAGTTGGGCGGTACGAAGTAATTGGTGTAAACATGGGAGTCCACCCGTACACCTGGCCCGCCCGGCGCATGCCAAGTGGTAACACGTCCTGGCGACGGCGTGAATTTGTAGGGATCTTCGGCATTGACGCGGCACTCCATCGCGTGGCCACGGATTGCAATCTGGCGTTGGGTGAAAGGCAGCTTTTCTCCCGCCGCAACCATGATTTGGGTTCTTACGATGTCGATTCCGGTCACCATTTCGGTGACCGGATGCTCCACCTGGACCCGCGTGTTCATTTCAATGAAATAAAACTCGCCGTCTTCATACAAGAACTCAAAAGTACCAGCGCCCCGGTATCCAATTTTCTTGCACGCCGCTACGCAACGCTCGCCAATTCGTTCAATTAGCTTGCGGTTGATACCGGGTGCAGGCGCTTCCTCAAGAATTTTCTGGTGTCGCCTCTGCATGGAGCAGTCCCGCTCACCCAGATACACCGCATTCTTGTGTTTGTCGGCCAGGATCTGAATTTCGATGTGGCGCGGATTCTGCAGGAACTTCTCCATGTAGACAGCAGGATTCCCAAACGCAGCCCCTGCCTCTGCCTTGGTCATGGCCACCGCATTGATTAACGCGGCTTCGGTATGAACCACGCGCATGCCGCGTCCGCCACCGCCACCAGCTGCCTTGATGATGACAGGGTAACCTACGGCCTTGGCGACCCGACGAATGAGGGCGGGATCGTCCGGCAACTCCCCCTCAGAGCCAGGTACACACGGCACCCCTGCGCGAATCATGGCTTGTTTGGCACATACCTTGTCCCCCATGGTACGAATTGAATCCGGGGTCGGCCCAATAAACTGAAAGCCACTTTGCTCCACGCGCTCGGCAAAATCCGCGTTTTCGCTGAGGAAACCATACCCGGGGTGAATTGCTTCGGCGTCGGTCACTTCCGCAGCAGAAATAATGGCCGGAACGTTGAGGTAACTCTGCGCCGATTGTGCTGGACCAATACAGACTGCCTCGTCGGCCAACTTGACATATTTGGCGTCGCGGTCGGCTTCCGAGTAGACCATGACGGCCTTGACGCCAAGCTCCCTACAGGCGCGCTGTATTCGCAGCGCAATCTCGCCTCGGTTGGCAACTAGTATTTTTTTGAACATGGAATTGCCAACGGCAGCCTACTCAATAATAAAAAGGGGTTGACCATATTCAACTGCCTGCCCGTTGTCACACAGAATCCGGGCAATGGTGCCTGATTTGTCTGCTTCAATTTCATTGAGAATCTTCATGGCCTCAATAATGCAGATCGTTTCCCCTTCCTTGACGGCAGAGCCAACCTCAACGAACGCCTTGGCACCCGGCGAAGAAGACCGGTAGAACGTCCCCACCATGGGCGATTTTACCGTATGCCCTGCTGCCACCTCGGCAACAGGTGCAGGTGCGGCTACAACCGCGGGTGCAGCCAACGGCGCCGCGTGCACCGGGACGGGCTGGTAAGTTTGAACGACTGAGCCTCCGCCTTTGACAATCCGCACCTTGCCCTCAGCCTCGGTAATTTCGAGTTCCGAGACATTGGAATCCGACACCAGGTCAATCAATGTCTTGAGTTTTCGCAAATCCATGTCTTCTCCAACGGCTTTATTGAGTAAGGCGCGAATTTACAGCAAAAATACGCGATTTGTCGATAAATATTTATAACAACAGATAATGGTCGCCAAATATGAGTCAGCGCTCAGTTCAAAACAGCCTTAAAAAAACATTTGGTGACGCCGAAGTGAGCCCGCAAACCTCATTTTAGACGAAGCCAGCTTTTCAAATCGACTGGCTGCAAACGTCCGAGCTTGCGCTGAGCGATGAGGCCATCACTACCCAGAACCACGGAGAACGGCAAGCCACCAGTCGCATTACCCAGACCTCGACTCAACTCGGAGCCCGATAACCCAGCCATTGCGACTGGAAATTCCAGAGGCATTTTCTTCAGAAACGATTGCACGGGTGCCAACTTGTCGACCGCCAAACCCAGTACTTGCCATCCGTTTGATCTGTTTTGCTGATAGAACGTATTGATCATCGGCAACTCTTCAACGCAGGGAGTACACCAGGTCGCCCAAAAATTGAGCAACAAGGGACGTCCCCTAAACGACTCCATCGCGACGGTGGTGCCGCTTGGACTATCCCACTGCTGAGACCAAAACCCATCCACCGGTGCTTCGCCCTTAGACGCGTCGCCATGGGAATTGGTCCAATAAGCGGCGCCAAGGCCCACCAAAGTGGCGGTCGCAGCCGTTGCACCCAATAACCAGCGGCGACTGGGTTCGCCACCCGGATTGGTCGAAAGCGACTTCAGGTGTTCACGGTCAGGTTTGATTTCAGTCATAGAGTGGGTTCATTCAACAAACGGCGCAAGGCCAACATATCTCCCCGGGGTCGACGACCGCGGGCATCCGGACGCAAGGCCCCGCGCAAGTCGTCAAAGTCATAGACCAACAGGTGGATACCCACGTGCTCGCCCAAATCTTGGCAGTATGCATGCACGCTGAGCGCCTCCACCCACTCTCCGTGGAAGCCGGGAACGGTACGTGGTTCATACGGCACCTTGAGGTCAATCAGCGCAATTTCTGCCGATTTCGTGTCATCGCAAAACAATTGAAGATAAATATCAGAATTCCGCGTGGCCGTTCCATGCCAGACCGCACCTGCGATATGTGGGTTAAATCGCGCCAGACGTTGCATCCACTGGCAAGCCAGCTCGCGCAAGGCCAGCAATTCACCCGCTTGCGTCTCGGGACAAAAAACCGCTATGTACTCCTCAACTGCCACCTCCACACGCACATTGTCAGGCAGCGAAGCCCGTGGTGATAGACCCATTTGCTTCACGGCCCGTCGCTTGGCGGCACCAAACTCCAGCCCCTCTTCCACCACCATGCGCGCCGCTACGGCGGCGATTTCTTCCTTCAATGTATCCATGGCACCATTGTCGCCTCTCACGGAGATGCAGAGGCGTTAGCGGAAATACTCCTTTTTTGATAGCAGAATGTGTCGCCAAAACGGGGGCTAATGACGCAAATCGCTGTTTGGGTGCGGCCGTAGAATGGCGCCATGCATATTCATATCCTGGGCGTTTGTGGTACTTTCATGGGCGGTTTGGCAGCGCTGGCGCGGGAAGCCGGGCATCGGGTGACCGGTTGTGATCTGGGCGTTTACCCGCCGATGAGCGATCAACTTCGGGCGCTCGGCATTGAACTGATCGAAGGTTACGGGGTTGAACAACTGCAGCTCAAGCCAGATGTGTTTGTGGTCGGCAATGTCGTGAGCCGATCCCGGTTGCTGGACGGCGCGCCCAGGTATCCTTTGATGGAAGCCATCCTGGATGCTGGTGTACCCTACACCAGTGGTCCGCAATGGCTGTCTGAACACATCTTGCAGGGTCGTCATGTGCTGGCAGTCGCAGGCACCCATGGCAAAACGACCACAACAGCGATGCTGGCATGGATTCTTGAATCTGCCGGGTTGCAGCCAGGCTTTCTGGTGGGCGGCGTGCCGCTCAATTTCGGTGTTTCGGCACGACTGGGCTCCGGCCGCTTCTTCGTGATCGAGGCCGATGAATTTGACACGGCGTTGTTCGACAAACGCAGCAAATTTGTGCATTATCGACCGCGCACGGTAGTCCTGAATAACCTGGAGTTCGACCACGCCGACATCTTTGACGACCTGGCCGCCATCGAGCGCCAGTTTCACCACCTGGTGCGCACGATTCCTTCTACTGGCCGCATCATCGTGAATGACCTGGAAGAAAGCCTTGCCCGTGTGCTGCATCTGGGATGCTGGAGCGAGGTACGGAGTTTTGGCAGTGCGGTTGCCGATTTCACGGCACTGGGCGAACCCCAGGCATTCGACGTAGTGCAGGCAGGCCGGGCAATCGCCCGGCTGGAGTGGAACCTTGGGGGTGTACACAACCAGCTGAATGCCTTGGCAGCCATCGCTGCAGCAGACCATGTGGGGGTCGCCCCGGCTGTCGCCGTCAAAGCGCTGGCAAAGTTTGAAAATGTGAAGCGCCGTATGGAGGTACGGGCCCGCGTGGCTTGGGCCCGCCCTTTGGCCGCCGGTGAAACAGCGGCAGCCGTGACGGTCTACGACGACTTTGCCCACCACCCCACTGCCATGCGCACCACCATCAATGGCCTGCGGCGGCAAGTGGGCCAGGCCCGCATCCTTGCGGTGTTTGAGCCGCGCAGCAACACCATGAAGCTCGGCGCCATGAAGTCCCAATTGCCCTGGAGTCTGGAAGAGTGCGACCTGGCTTTTTGCCATGCAGGCGGTTTGGATTGGGACGCCCATGAAGCACTGGCCAGGATGGCCGCACGGGCACACGTGGCACCCAATGTGGAAGCTGTCGTTCAGCAGGTGATGGCGCTGGTGCGTCCTGGTGATCACATTCTGTGCATGAGCAATGGGGGGTTCGGTGGCATCCACCAGAAGCTGACGGACGCGCTACAAAAGTTATAGCGACGTTACTCCATTTTACGAGGGCTACCGCTGCTTTTGACTGTAAACCTTGGTGCTGCGGCATCACCGATAGTGCATTCGGGCCGTCCTCACTTTGCGTCCGATATGCAAGGGAAACTACGTAGCCGCCAACCCGTTAGCATCAGGATACTGAGCGCACAGCAAGGAGTACCTGATGCATACCCATTTCAAAGATGACAGCCCTCATGGGGCACAACGCAACAAAGTCGTCAGTGCCGCCGAAGCCGTTCGCCTGGTTCACGATGGCGACACGCTTGCCACCGGCGGCTTCGTTGGTATTGGCTTTGCCGAGACGATAGCGGTTGCACTTGAAAACCGCTTCCTTGCAATTCAGCAAGAAACGGGCGTTGGTTCACCGCGCAATCTGACCCTGGTTTACGCTGCAGGACAGGGTGACGGTGCCCGCCGTGGACTCAACCACCTGGGTCATTTGGGCATGGTCAAACGCGTCATCGGCGGACATTGGGGTCTGGTGCCCGCGCTGCAAAAGCTGGCAAACGACAATGCCATCGAAGCGTATAACCTGCCGCAGGGCGTCATTGCGCACCTGTTTCGAGATATCGCAGCAGGCAAGCCTGGAACTTTGACGCATGTTGGGATTGACACCTTTGTCGACCCGCGTTGGGGCGGCGGCAAAGTCAATGCGTCTGCTACCGAAGATCTGGTCCGCTTGATCGAGCTGGACGGCAAGGAGTACCTGTTCTACAAAGCCTTTCCAATATCGGTAGGCATTATTCGCGCTACGACCGCCGACCCGGACGGTAATCTGACAATGGAGCGCGAGGCATTGACACTGGAAGCCCTGGCGATTGCCATGGCCGCGCGCAACTCGGGCGGCATTGTTATCGCGCAGGTTGAGCGCATTGCCGAACGTGGCACCCTGCACCCACGCATGGTCAAGGTGCCTGGCGTGTTGGTCGACGCTGTCGTCTTGGCGACAGAACCTGCCCATCATATGCAGACTTTTTCGGAACAGTACAACCCCGCCTACTCGGGAGAAATACGCCTGCCACAGGATTCACTGGTCCCCATGCCGCTGTGTGAACGCAAGGTGATTGCCCGACGAGCCGCGTTGGAACTGCGACCCAATAGTGTGGTCAATTTGGGCATTGGCATGCCCGAGGGCGTGGCAAGCGTGGCAGCAGAAGAAAAGATCATCGATCTGGTCACGCTGACGGCGGAACCCGGTGTCATTGGCGGAATTCCGGCCAGTGGCATGAGTTTTGGTGCTGCTGTAAACGCCCAAGCGGTCATTGATCAACCCAACCAGTTTGATTTTTATGACGGCGGAGGCCTCGATATCGCCATCCTCGGCATGGCACAGGTCGATGCGCAAGGCAACCTCAATGTCAGCAAGTTTGGGCCCCGGCTGGCCGGTGCCGGTGGCTTTATCAACATCAGCCAGAATGCGAAAACGGTTGTCATGGTCGGAACATTCACGACTGGTGGGCTGGACGTGCGTTTGTCGGGCGGGCGATTGCAGATTCACAGCGAAGGCACGACACGCAAATTCGTGCAAGCCGTTGAGCACCGCACATTCAGTGGCCGTGAGGCCTGCAAGCGCCAGCAACGTGTACTCTATGTGACTGAGCGTTGTGTGTTTCAGCTCAAACCAACGGCTCAGCAAGGCAGCCTGGAGTTGATCGAAATTGCGCCGGGCATTGAACTTGAGCGGGATGTACTGGCGCACATGGATTTCATGCCCGCTATCAGCCCGCAATTGCGTTTGATGGACATCGCGTTGTTCTCGAATGATACGATTGGTCTGCGTGAACGGTTGCTGGCAACGCCGCTGGCGCAACGTTGTGAATTGGACCGGGAACATCGCCTGCTGTTCATCAATTTTGAAGGCCTGGCGGTTGATCGCTCCAGCGATATTGCCGAAATTGAGGACCACCTCACCGCGCTGCTGGCGCCCTTGGGCCACCAGGTGGCGGTCGTCGTCAACTATGACAGCTGCAGCATTTTGCCGACCCTCATCGAGGACTATTCCGCCATGGTCAAGCGCCTGTCTGACCGCTTCTACAGCCGGGTTACACGCTACGGGACCGGAGGTTTCCTGAAGGCGAAACTGGAATCCATGAGGGCAGAGCCCGCATAGATTCTCTGTGCTTACTGAACCTGGTAAACCATCTTGAAGCGGCCGCTGCTCAGCATCTCCTCGTCCGTAATTCCATAACCAACGTAAATTTTGGTCCCCGAAATCAGACTGGCATCGAGATGGTCAAACAGCTGTATCAACTGGAAACTGTTGTCGGAGATGCCGGCGAGGTACTCGGCTAGAGGAAAACCCGCAAACTGCCATTCGCTGTTGCGGTTCAACATGAAAAAGGTGGTGTTCGCCAAAACGCCGCCGCCGGGGATGACTGCGACGACGAACAATTTGTATTTGACCGGCCCGGTCGCTGAAATGGTCGAAGCCCCTTTGGGTCTCAAATTGCCCAAACCGGTCGTTGGATTCAAGCTGCTCCAGACTGACAGACCAAAGTCGGTCTTCGTGCCGGTGGTTTCGACCTCGGCCTGCACCGGGTTGGGCGGCAGCACCCCGGCCTGAATCACCACCTGAAATTGGGCACTGACGGTCACGCCGCCCTCGGCATAGGTTGCACTCACGAGGCTGGGGGTATCGGTAGTCACGGTTTTCGCGGTCAATACTCCTGTGCTGGAGATGCTGGCCGCGTCACCGGAGACCGACCAGGTTGCCTTCACTTGCTTGCGCGATCCGTCGCTGTAAACACCTTCAGCCGAGAGGGTCACACTTTCGGTTGCTCCCAATGTGCCGCGTGCGCCGATCAGGGTCAAGCGTGCCAACTCGGCTGGCGCAGCGACGATGGTCACCGCGAGATTGGCGGTCTTGGTGACGTTGCCCTCGGTATAGGAGGCTGTGACGGTCAACACTGTATTGACTGTCACCGTACCGACCGTCAACACGCCTCGGGCATTCACGGAACCCAGCGCCGTGTTCGACAGCGTGTAGTCGGCTGCCGTAACGGGACGACTGGAGCCATCGGAATACAACGCGTTGACCGTGGTACGCACCTGTCCGCCCGATTGAACGCTGCTGGCGCCGCCCAATTGGATCGAGGCCAAGACCGCTGGGGCAGCGGTGACGGTGACCTGCAGGGTCGCTTTCACCGTGACACCGCCGTCGGTCAGGGTGGCGGTCAGGGTGACTGGTGTATCGGTTGTCACGACACCCGCCGACAAAATGCCGGTGGTGCTGACCGTGGCTGCGGCGGGGTTGGAACTGCTCCACATCGGGGTTACGTTGCGCTCGCTGCCATCGGTATATGCAGCCTTGGCCAACAGTGTGGTTCGCCCCCCACTCTGCAAGGTCGAAGAGCCCGTGACCGTGAGGTTCAGCGGGCCTAGGGCCGTCAACAAATTCAGTGCTCCCTGCCCGCTGGTTCCGACCACCGCTCCCGGGGTGTAGGTGTAGGCGCGTCCGGATCCCAATTGGCCGTACGCGTCATCGCCCCAACACTGCACCGTGGCGCCATTGGCACCGCTAGTGCCGCTGAGTGCGGCGCATGCGTGGTTATTGCCTGCCGCAATTGAGAGGGCGCCCTGGATACCGGTCAAGGACGCAGGTACCCCGCTATTCACATAGGTTCCAATACCCAACTGGCCGAAGAAGTTGTATCCCCAGCACTGCACACCACCAGCCGACAGGACTGCACAACTGTAATAGGCACCTGCCGTCACGGCGCTGGCAGTGACTCCTGAGAGTGTGACCGGAAGATTGCTGGAGCTGGTACTGCCGTTACCCAACTGGCCCACACTGTTGGCGCCCCAGCACTGCACAGTACCGCTGCGCAACAAAGCGCAGGTATGGTTGTTACCCGCAGACACGGCTTTGGCCGAGACCACTCCGACAGCCGAAACCGGCAATGAACTATTGGCTGTACTGCCGGCACCCAGCTCACCATTGTTGTTGCGCCCCCAGCAGATCACAGAACCACCCGTCAACACAGCACAGGTGTGCGAGGTTCCCGCTGTGACCGACGCGGCGGTGGTGATGCCGGTTACGGCAACCGGGCTGAAGGCGTTGTTGGTGCTGCCATTGCCCAATTGGCCAGAGAAGTTGTAACCCCAACACCGCAAAGCGCCCGTGCTGAGCACGGCACAGGTGTGGTTGGCACCCGCAGCAACCGAAACAGCATTGGTGATGCCGGTTACCGCCACTGGGCTTGGGCTAGGGTTGCTACTGCTATTGCCCAGTTCGCCATTGGTGTTGTTGCCCCAGCATTGCACCGTGCCTCCGCTGATCACCGCACAGCTGTGCTGGCCACCAGTCGCGACCGATATGGCATTGGCAATACCCGGCACCGTGACCGGGCTGGAACTGTTGGCGAGGTTGCCCGTTCCCAACTGGCCATAGAAGTTGTAGCCCCAGCACTGAACCGTGCCGCCACTGAGCAAGGCACAACTATGACTCGCTCCAGAGGCAACCGATGTAACCCCGCTGACCCCGGCGACCGCCGCCGGAGTGTTCCGCGTGGTACTGCCGCCATTGCCCAGCTGGCCATCGGTACTGCGGCCCCAACATTGGACGCCGCCATTGCTGAGCGCGGCACAGCTGTGGGTTTGGCCCACCGTGACCAAAATGGCGTTGGTGAGTCCGGTGACGACCACCGGGCTGGTGCTCGCCGTCGTTGCGCCGTTGCCCAATTCACCATACCCATTGACTCCCCAGCACTTGACACCACCGTCACCCAGCAGGGCACAGGAATGATCGGCATTGGCAGCCACTGAACGTGCCGTGGTGATGCCCGTGACGGCCACGGGGCTAGAGCTGCCGACGGTGGATCCAGTGCCCAATTGCCCCTCCGTGTTGCGCCCCCAGCACTGCACCACGCCACCGCCAAGTACTGCACAGGTGTGACTTGGGCCTGTTGACACTGCCACGGCATCGACGATACCAGTCACGGCAACAGGACTGGCGCTGCTGGTTGCATTGCCTGTGCCAAGCTGCCCGTAACTGTTGTTGCCCCAGCACTGCAAACTGCCATTGGCAAGAAGCGCGCAACTATGGCTGCCTCCGGCTGCGGCCGATGTGACATTACTGATGCCGACAACGGACACCGGAGTGGCACTGTTACCGCTACCCCCATCACCCAATTCCCCGCTGCTGTTGCGCCCCCAGCATTGCAAAGCGCCATCACGCAACACGGCGCACGTATGAAAGCTGCCCGCTACCACCGCCATCGCAGTGCTGATGCCAGCCACCGTCACCGGGACGGAACTGTTGGTACTGTTGCCATTGCCTAACTGACCAAAGACGTTATAGCCCCAGCACTGAACTTCCCCGGTGCTCAGCACGGCACAACTGTGGTTGGAACCGGCAGACACCGAAGTGGCGTTCTTGATACCCGTGACCGCTACCTGAACCGAACTGTTGTTGTTGCTGCCGTCTCCCAACTGACCATAGGAGTTGTAACCCCAACACTGGACCCCACCGGTACTGACCACAGCACAGGTGTGGTTGGCGCCGGCCGCCACAGAGGGCGTGGCCGCCAAGGATGGAGCACACCACGCCGACAAACAAAACAAGAGCCACGCAAGGACCCGTCGGCCCAGTATCTGTTGCAACATTGCGTTCATGGAAAATCTCTCAAAGTAGGTGTGTCATTTCACCCGGGTCATGGTCTTTCGTCAAGCGGCGGTGCTTTACGTCTGCCTGACCCCGCTGTTCGCTATTGCACCTGGTAAACCATGCGATACCGCCCGGACTCCAGCATTTCGGTGTCCGTAATACCGTAACCCACAAAAATCTGGGTGCCCGAGATGAGACCGGCATCCAGATGGTCAAAGATTTCAATCAGTTGGTAACTGTTGTCGGCGACGCCAGAGAGATATTCCGCCAACGGAAAACCCGCCAATTGCCATTCGCTGTTGCGGTTCAGCATAAAACCGGTGGTGCTGGCGACCGCGCTGCCGGCGGGCACCACAGCAATGACAAACAACTGATAGGAGGGCTGATTCGTCGTGGCAATTTGGGTGCCTCCTCTCGACGCCACTTGACCAGGACCTGCGATCGCCGCGGCTGTTCCATTCACCGTGCTCCAAACCGACAAACCGAAATCGGTTTGGCTACCGGTGGTCTCCACTTCGGCTTGCACAGGTGTTGGCGCCACGGTGGCCTGAACCAGGACCTGGAAGTTGGCGTTCACCGATATCCCTGCTTCGGCGTAACTGGCGATCACCACACACGGGGTGTCCTGTCCAACCGCCTTGGCAGTCAGAACCCCGGCGCTGCTGATCGTGGCTGCACTGCACTTGACGGACCAGAGCGCCTTGACCGGCTTGCGCGATCCATCGACATACACCCCGGCGGCGACCAGGCTCAAACTCTCGTTGGACCCCAGGGTGCCGCGCGCACCAATCAGGGTCAATCGCGACAACTCCGCTGGTTTGGCCACAATACTGACCGCCAAGCTGCTACTCTTGCTGATGCCCGCCTCGGTGTAAGACGCGCTGACCGTCAAAACCGTGTCTGCTTCCACCGATGCCGCGGTCAGCACCCCCCGGCTGTTGACCGAACCCAACGCCACGCTGGACAAGGTGTATGCACTGGGCACCACGGATCGGACGGACCCGTCACTGTAAAGGGCAGCGAGCGTCAACCGGATTTGCCCACCCGACTGGACGCTGTCCACCCCCACAAGCCGCACGCCGACCAATACGGCAGGAGCCGCAGTGACCGTGAGCTGTAAAGTGGCGCTCACCGTGACACCACCATCGGTGTAAGTGGCCGTCAGGCTCACCGGTGTATCCGCTTTCACCAAACCGGCTGACAAAACACCTGCGGCACTGACCGTGGCTGCAGCCGGGTTGGTGCTGGTCCATACCGCATTCACGCTGCGCAGACTGCTGTCCGTAAAACGCACCGTTGCGGCAATCGTTGCCTTGCCGCCGCTTTGGAGGATTTCGGGACCAATCAGACTCAGGAAGCTTGGTGTAAAACCCGTGGTCGGCGCAGCCGGAACCTTGATCAGCAGCCCGGTATTGCTGGTTCCGCTGCTGTTGGTGACCAGCAGTTGCACCGGAAAAGTGCCGCTGATCAGGGGTGTCCCTGAAATCAGGCCCGTGGCAAGATCAACCGCCAGACCGGCAGGCAGACCGGTAGCGTTGTAGCTGGCGGCGGGGGGGCTGGCGTTTATCTGAAAGCGAAAACTCTGGTTCAAATCCGCATTGACCGTACCCCCATTGGTGACCCGGGGGATGGCACCCAGACCTCCATCAGGATTCGCAACGGAATAACTTCCGGCGTAGGTGCCGTAACTGTTGGACGTGATGCCATGGGCCGTACTGCCGACATAGGCATCTACCTGGTTGGCAGTACTGGTCAAACCAGGGCGAATCACGACCTTGACCACACCCTGTTGCCCCGCCGCGAGCACACCAGCGTGCACCGCTGCCACGGCCAAGCTTGAATCATCGGTATAGATTCCGGTACCCCATACGCCTGCCGACACGCTGCCGGTGACATTGAAATGCAGCGCGGCAAGGTTGCGACCCCGGAAAGCGACAAGGTTTCCCGGATTGGGTAGCGGGTTGTTCAACATACCCGGATAAGCCGTCAGTGCGACGGTTCCCGCCACATTGGACACCGCATAGGCCCCAACGTATTGGCCATAGTCGTTGCTCGTGATGCCATTGGCGGTACTGCCGGTATAAATCGCTTGTGCGGGCACGATCACCACCCGCACCACTCCGGTCTGACCATCCAGCAGCACACCCGAATGCACGGCCGCCACGGCCAATGCCGAGTCGGATGTGTAGGCATTGGTGCCCCACACGCTGCCGGACCGCGCGCTACCGGTCACCTTGAATCGATGCACACCCCCCGCACCGGCCTCAAAAGTCCGCAAACTCCCCGGATCCTGCAAGATGGGGTTGTCCCCTCCATCATCGGTATCCAGGCGATAGCTTCCGCCGGTGTACACGCCGTAACTGGAGCTGATGACACCATTGCGCGCGCTACCGGTGTAGCTGGATTGCCCCGGCAGGATGGACAGCTTCACGGTCTTGGTTTCGCCCACAGCGACAACACCTGCATGAACGGCAGCGCTTGCCATATCGGAGTCAAAGGTGTACGGACCACTGCCCCAAACCGAACCATTGTTGCGCCCGGTCAGCGTCGCGTACACCACGGTGCCGGGTTGTTGCCTGAAACTGCCGACGACGGCAGTCGCTGCGGCCTCCGGGACCGGACTGGTGCTGCGCGCCCAGCCGGCCATGCTGGTGCAGGCCAACACCAACAGCAGCAATGCGGCAACGGATAGACGGCGGGACAGTGCAAAGGACATGGCAAGTTCCTTCCGGACAAAAGTGCCAAACAATTCTAGTCCCGTAGTGCGACCGCCCGTATGCTGGTGCGTCCGCGGAATATGGCGTGTCGGGGAACCAAGGCGTATTCGGTTTAATCTACCCGGTCCGCGTTACCGCTATCATCCCGCCCTACGGAGCAGACCCAGTTGATTCCGAACTACCACCGATGTTTCTTCGCCGCACTGTTGGCGTTGGGCTTGCTCGTCCTGGCGGGGTCCGTGCGGGCTGAAACTTCGCCCCTTGCTCTGACCGCAAAGGTGCCGCCCGTTGATGCACCCACCAGCGATCGCTGGATTGTGGTGCTCAAGGACCCACCGACGACGGGTCTCTTGCACTCCAAACGCGCGTCCCAGGATCGGCTTGGCCCGGTGGCCCGACGCAGCGCCCTGGACTCGACCGCTTTTCACCCTTTATCGGCGCGCACGCACCGGCTCGTATTTTCTCCCGCCGTGACCGCCTCCCAAGTGTCCTCGGCCCTGGCCAGCTTGCGTCGCGACCCTGACGTCGCCGCCATTGAGCCCGACTACCGGGTGCAACACCATGCTGCAACGCCGAATGACCCGGGTTATTCGGACCAACAGTACAGCAGTTCGCAACCGGTCGGGCAGTGGTACCTCAAGGCCAACAGCGGTGAGGTCCGCTCAGCCATCAATGCCCAGGGGGCATGGCCTTTCAGCCAGGGTGATGCGTCCGTAGTGATTGCCGTTCTCGACACGGGAATCCTGTTCGAGCACCCCGATTTGATGCGTAGCGCAGCTGGCGGACGCCTCCTGCCGGGGTACGACTTTGTGTCCGCCGACAGCAACGGTGGCTTTGTGCGTGCCAACGATGGCGACGGCTGGGACGATGACCCATCCGACCCGGGCGACTGGGTCGACGACGCCTTGCTCACCAATCACCCCGATTCGTTATCAGGCTGCAGCACCGACAAAAGTTCGTGGCATGGCACACGCACCAGTGCGCTGGTCGGCTCGCTGAGCCAGAACGGCGTGGGTATTGCCGGCGTGGATTGGCGTGCGCGACTGTTGCCGGTCCGGGTGCTGGGACGCTGCGGCGGTTACACGTCCGACATCGTTGCCGGGTTGCGCTGGGCCGGCGGGTTGCCTGTGGACGGGGTCCCCAACAACCCCTTTCCGGCCAACGTCATCAATCTGAGCCTGGGTCACAACGGTCCCTGTTCATTTGCAGAGCAGGCCACCATCGATGAACTCTCTGCCCGGGGCGTTGTAGTGGTAGCGTCGGCCGGTAACGACCAGGGTGCGGTCGAGTCACCGGGCAATTGTCGCGGCGTGATCGCCGTGGCGGGGCTGCGCCATACTGGAACCAAGGTCGGCTTCAGCAGCTTTGGCCCACAGGTAGCCATCAGCGCACCCGGCGGCAACTGTGTCAATGTTGGCGCGCAGCAACCCTGCCTCTACTCGATTGACACGGCGACCAACGCCGGTACCACCACGCCCGCCGAACACATTTACACCACACAACTCAACAGCAATGTGGGGACCAGTTTTGCCGCACCCCAGGTGGCCGGCGTTGCCGGCCTGCTATTGGCTGTCAACCCCTCTCTGTCACCGGCGCAAGTGCGCTCTGCCATCCAGTTGTCCGCCAACCCGTTTCCAGTCGAACCCGGTCTGCCGAACTGCCCCTTGTTAGCGAACGGTGAAACCAACGTCGGGCAGTGCAATTGCATTGTGGGCCAGTGTGGTGCAGGCATGCTGAATGCCCAGGCAGCGGTGCAGCGGGTCAACCCGGCGGAGTGTTTTTTCAACTGGGCGGAACGATCGGCGCCGTACTTATTTCCGGGCGGCCCCACATCGCAGACCTTTGACTCCTATAACTACCGCCATTACACCGGCCTTGACCATTACTTGGCCATCGCGGGGGACAGTGGCCATGTGCTGTATCTCAACCCCCGGGGGCTGACGGACCTCGGCGTCAGGGCTGGGTGGTTTGCCCAAGCCGGTTGTTTGCAGGTTGAGCGGTCATCCGACTTCGCCGCTAAAACCCTACAGTCGCAGGGGAATTAAACCAGGGAAGTCGATAAATTACCAAACAGTCTGAAAATTACTGATTAGTTTAAATTTTCAGGACATGTTTTGAAACCCCATTTCACCGACCGCCAAGGCGCCCGCTACCCGGCCACTGTCGCGACCAAACGGGAAGAACCCCTCAAAGTTGCCATCGTGGGGTCGGGAATTTCAGGTTTGGGTCTTGCCCATGCGTTGCGTGGCCAAGTGCAGTTGACGCTGTTTGAAGCAGGAAGCTACTTCGGCGGCCATACCAACACGGTGGATCTCACTTTGGACGGGCCTCAAGGGCCTGTCACCCACGGCGTTGATACCGGTTTTCTGGTCTTCAACGAGCGCACCTATCCGCGCTTGATTCAGTTGTTTTCAGACCTGAAGGTGCCAACGGAACGCTCTGACATGTCCTTCTCGGTTCAAGTGCCGGCTGCCGATGGCCGGGCGCCACTGGAGTGGAGCGGTTCCAGTCTGAACACCGTTTTTTCCCAACGACGCAACATCGCCAATCCACGCTTTTTGCGCATGCTGCGCGATGTGCTGCGCTTCAACCGGTTGGCCACCGACATTGCCAAGCGCGGTGTTGAGGCCGAGCTGATGCAGCCGCTAGCCGGTTTTCTGGAAAACAACCGCTTGTCGGCTGAATTCCGGGACTGGTATTTCTTGCCCATGCTGGGTTGCATCTGGAGTTGTCCAACCGACCAGATGTTGCAGTTCCCGGTGGCCACCATGATTCGCTTCTGCCACAACCACGGACTGATACAGGTCACCAATCGGCCACAGTGGTGGACGGTTGCCGGAGGGGCACGTCAATACGTGCAAAAAATCGTCGCAGGCATTGCCGACAAACGCCTGAACACACCCGTGCAACACATCACCCGAGATGCCCAAGGCGTCACCATCCACAGCAAGGGTCAGTCCGAGCACTTTGACAAAGTGGTTCTGGCCTGCCATTCGGACCAGTCACTCGCCTTGCTGGGCGACGCTACCGCTGACGAACGCGGCGTTTTGGGTGCGATCCGGTACCAGCCCAACCACGCAGTGTTGCATACGGACACGTCGGTACTGCCCCACGCACGGCGCGCTTGGGCAGCGTGGAACTACCAACGCGCCTCCCACAGCCAAAAGGACGCAGCGCAGGTCTGCCTGCATTACCTGATCAACAGGCTGCAACCCGTGCCGTTTGAGCAAGCGGTAGTGGTGTCCCTGAACCCGCTGGTTGACATTGACCCAGCCCGTATTCATGCCCGCTTTGACTACGCCCACCCGGTTTTTGACGTGGCCGCCATTGAGGCCCAGCGCAAAGTGGGAGACCTGCAGGGGCAGCACAACACCTACTATTGCGGCGCCTGGACTGGTTATGGTTTCCACGAAGATGGCTTGAAATCGGGGCTCGATGTCGCCGCAAAGCTGCTGGCCGAACAGCAGCGGCCGCGTTAGTCGCGCAGGTCAAGCACCCAAGATGAATACAAATCCGCCCACCGCACCCCTGAAAGCCGTTCCCCTGATTGGCTTTGGTCAGGTACGGCACACCAGACTGGCGCCGGTGCGCAATGCGTTTGCCTACGGCAATTACTTCCTGTTGCTACCCATGCGCAGCCTGCAGACGCACGGTGGCGGCACGCTGGCCTACAACCGTTTTGCACCACTCAGTTTTTTCGACACCGACCACGGTGACGGGCGTGGCCCGGAACAGGGCGGCGCACTGGCCTGGCTGGACACTTTGCTGGAAAAAGAGGGCATTGGCGGCGCCCCCCCCGGGGTCCACCCCGACCCGGCCGATGGCGAGGTCTGGTTGCATTGCTACCCGCGTGTTTGGGGCCACACCTTCAAACCCGTCAGTTTTTGGTACTGCCACCGCCAGGACGGCAGCCTGCGCGCGATTGTGGTAGAGGTCAACAACACCTTTGGCGAACGCCACTGTTATCTGCTGGACCAACCGCAATTTGGTGTGGAACAACGGGCCGCCAAAGTATTCCATGTGTCGCCCTTTGCGCCGGTGGAGGGAGGCTATCGCTTCCGCTTCATGGTCACACCTGACCGCAAACGCACGGTGGCTCGCATCGACTTTGACGATGCCGCCGGGCCGTTGATTGAAACCAGTGTCAGCGGCACGCTGGAACCGCTCACACCCCAGACTGTGCGGCGCGCCTTGTGGCGTTACCCCGCAATGACCCTGGGCGTGGTGCTGCGCATCCACTGGCAGGCCATCAAGCTGTTTGTCAAGAAGGCCCCGTTCTTCGGCAAACCCGTACCACCCACCTCATTTCTGACCCGCTGACTTCCACTTTCCCCACACCATGAACAGCACCACTGCGCCAACCTCCAGCTTGACGATTCCACAGGGCACGCCCGCCGCCGCCCGCACCGTATTGCGCCTGCTGCACAGGCTGCGCCACGGCAGCCTGACCCTGCAATTGCCCGATGGCTCGATGCAGCGCTTTGGCAAGGGCGACCTGCCGCACGCCACACTGAGCCTGCATAACTGGAAGGTGTGCTCTGCGGCCCTCAAATCCGGCGATATCGGCTTTGCCGAAACCTACATCGCGGGTGACTGGAGCACCCCCAACCTGGTGGAACTGCTTCGCGTATTGGTGAAGAACCGCGCCGAAGTGGACAACGTAATTTTTGGCTCCTGGGCCGGGCGCCTGGTCTACCGCATCAAACACCTGCTGAACCGCAATACCAGGACCAATAGCCAGAAGAATATCCACGCCCACTACGACCTGGGCAACGCCTTCTACCGGCTTTGGCTGGATGAGACCATGAACTACTCCAGCGCCTGGTTCAATGGCGACTACAGCCAGCCCATGCCGGCCGCGCAAAACGCCAAAGTGCGCCGTGCGTTGCAACAAGCCAGAGTAAAGCCTGGTGACAGGGTGCTGGAGATTGGCTGCGGTTGGGGAGCACTGGCCGAGATGGCCGCCGTGGAGTTGGGCGCACAGGTTACCGGCGTGACGCTCAGCACCGAACAACTGGCCTCTGCACGCGAGCGACTACTTCGACTGGGAGTACCCGGCACCAGTGATGGCACCAGACCCGCTTGCGACCTGCGCCTGCAGGATTACCGGGACATCGCCGATGCACCCTTCGATGCCATCTGTTCCATCGAAATGGTGGAAGCGGTGGGACGGGAATACTGGCCCACCTACTTCGCTACCGTCGCGCGCCTGCTCAAGCCCGGCGGCCATGCCTGCATCCAAAGCATCGTGATCGACGATTCGCTGTTTGACCGCTATGTGAAATCCACCGACTTCATCCAGCAATACATATTCCCTGGCGGCTGCCTGCCCTGCCCGCGCGAATTCCGGCGCCAGGCCGAAGCGGCCGGCCTGGAGGTGGTAGAGGAACTGGCCTTTGGCCACGACTATGCCGAGACTCTCAGGCGCTGGCGCGAGGCGTTTATGGCCCGCCGTACCGAAGTGCTGCAAAAAGGTTTTGACGAACGCTTCAACCTGATTTGGGAGTTCTACTTGGCGTATTGCGAAGCCGCCTTCAGCGAAGAGAACATCGACGTGGTGCAGTACACGCTGCGCAAACGCGCGGCATGACCGGCATGCCAACCCGCCGCAATCTCTTGCGCACAGGCGGAGCCAGCGTGCTGACCTGCCTGGGCTTGGCGGCGATCGCCGGTGCCTCGCAGGCGGACGCCATTCCATCGGTTTTGAATGAATTGCCGGGTGCCCAGCGGGTGGGGGCATCTCGCATGCGATTTTTCGGCTTCGACATATATGACGCCGCCCTGTGGGTCACGCCCGGTTTCAGGGCCAGCCGTTATGCGCAGCACGCTCTGGCACTGGAACTGACCTATCTTCGCTCACTCAGTGGCAACGCGATTGCCGAGCGGTCCATCCAGGAAATGCGCCGCGCCGCTGACATACCTGCACCCCAGGAGCAACGCTGGCTGACCGCCATGCGTGAGGCCTTTCCCGATGTCAATAAAGGTGACCGCATCACCGGCATGCACCAGCCTGGCGTGGGAGCCCGCTTCTGGTTCAATAGCCAGTTGCGCGGCGCCGTGGCCGACACCGAATTCAGTCGCCTGTTCTTTGGTATCTGGCTGGCGGAGACCACCAGCGAACCTGCCTTGCGCAGCGCACTGTTGGCCGGTGCGACACCATGAACCCTTCCATAGCCTCGGAGGCGACGTTTCCCTGGCAGCAGGGCTGGCGTTACGGGTTGATGGGCCTGCCGCTGGCGTTTGTGGCCCTGCCCCTCTATGTGCTGCTGCCCAACCACTACGCCCGCAACTTTGGTGTTCCCCTGGCGGCGCTGGGCGGCGTCCTGCTTGGCGCCCGTCTGTTTGACGCGTTCATCGATCCGCTGATTGGTCGCTGGAGCGACCGGCTTTTCAACCGCTCGCCGGTCGCGGTATTGCGCTGGGCCGCCATTACCGCCGCCGTGCTGGGAGCAGGGTTTGCTTTGTTATTTTTCCCACCGGTACGTGAACTGCAGGCGCTGCTGATCTGGGTGAGCGCGGTCCTGGCGCTCACTTATGCCGCCTTCAGCGCCCTGGCTGTCATGCACCAGTCCTGGGGCGCCCGCCTGGGCGGGGATGAAGTGAAGCGCAGTCGCGTGGTGGCCTGGCGCGAAGGTCTGGGCCTGGCGGGCGTGGTCTTGGCATCAATTAGCCCGCTAGCCCTCGGATTACCTGCGACAGTCGCTCTGTTTTTTATAGCACTCTCGGGTGGCTGGTTGGCCTGGCGCAGCGCTGCATCGCCCCCGCAGCACCGGCCCCTGGACCGTGCCGTTAACAGCCGGGGCGAACCCCTGCCGGTGAGCCTGGCTTGGCCCTTTACACGTCCCGGTTTTCGCGGTTTGATGGCCGTTTTCATGGTCAACGGGATTGCCAGTGCCATACCGGCCACCTTGCTGCTGTTTTTTGTGCAGGACCGCCTGCAGGTCGACAAGAACTGGGAACCGCTGTTCCTGGGCAGCTATTTCCTCAGTGCGGCGCTGGCAATTCCGCTGTGGCTTCGCCTGGTGTCGAAGTTTGGCCTGGCACGCACCTGGGGCATCGGCATGCTGTTGTCAGTGACCGTGTTTGTGTTCGCCGCCACCCTCGGTGCAGGTGATAGTCTGGCATTTTTGGCAGTCTGTGCGTTGTCGGGTGCGGCTTTGGGCACCGACCTGGCCCTGCCAAGCGCGCTGCTGGCCGGCACCATCGCTCAAAACGGTGACCGCGGTCATGCCGAGGGCGCTTATTTTGGCTGGTGGAACTTCGCCACCAAATTGAATCTGGCGCTGGCCGCCGGTGTCGCCTTGCCCACCTTGGCGGCCCTGGGTTACGAGCCTGGAACGCGCGACCCGGCCGCCCTTCAAACACTCAGCCTCGCTTATTGCGCGCTGCCCTGCGCGCTCAAACTCGCGGCAGCAGCACTTCTTTACCTCAACCTGGTTCGCAAAACACCATGAAACGACGACTTTTACTCAGCGCCGCCGCTGCCAGCAGCCTGCTCGCTGCAGGGTGCTCCTCCACCGGCATCGAGCAATATGCCAACGAGAGACCAGTGCTGGATTTGCAGCATTATTTCAACGGCACGCTGGACGCCTATGGTGTCTTCACAGACCGCTCGGGCACCGTAGTCAAACGCTTCACGGTGGTCATGAACTGCAGTTGGACCGGCGACGAGGGGGTGCTGGACGAGGACTTCCTGTACTCCGACGGTACGCTTCAGAAGCGCATCTGGCGCTTGCGCAAGACCGGCGTGGGCCGTTTTGTGGGTCGGGCAGATGACGTCGTTGGCGAGGCAGTGGGCGAAAGCCGTGGCAACACCTTTCGATGGGGTTACACCATGGCCTTGCCTGTGGACGGAAAAGTCTGGGAAGTGCAGTTTGACGACTGGATGTACCTGATGACCGACAAGGTCATGCTTAACAAGGCCACCATGTCCAAATTCGGCGTGCGGTTGGGAGAAGTCACGCTGTCATTCACCAAGCGCTAGCGGCGCAAAACCTCAAGTCAAATTGGCCTCCAGCCCTCCAAAACGTTGCATAGACAGCTATCAACTTAATAGCACATCAGAATTCCATGTCCATTTTTTCCGCCTTGCTGCCGCCCCTGAACCCGCCCCAAGTGGATTGGCGCGGCAAGACCGTGTGGATTGTCGGTGCCTCCAGCGGCATTGGACAGGCCACCGCAGCAGCCCTGCACCGCCAGGGTGCGCGGGTGATCGTATCCGCACGCAAGGCCGAAGCTTTGGCCACATTTGTGGCCCAGCACCCCGGCAGTCGCGCCCTGCCACTGGATGCCACCCGGCGTGAGGCCGTGAGCCTGGCCGCCCAGCAGTTGCTCGCACAGGGGCCACTGGATTGCGTGATGTACTGTGCCGGCCACTACAACGCCATGCGCGCAGATGCCATTGACGTGGAGGACATGGCGCGCCATATGGAGGTCAACTACCTGGGCGCCCTCTATGTACTTGAGGCCCTGTTGCCGCACTTTCTGGCGCGTCGTGCCGGCCACATCAGCTTGGTGGGCAGCGTGGCGGGTTACCGGGGCCTGCCCAACAGCCTGGCCTATGGGCCGACCAAAGCCGCCCTCATCAACCTGTCTGAAACCCTGTACCTGGACCTGCATGGCAAGGGTATTGGGGTTTCCATCATCAACCCCGGATTTGTGGAAACGCCGCTGACAGCCGCCAACACATTCGACATGCCGGCGTTGCTGACGCCCCAACAAGCGGCCAGCGCCATCCTGCAGGGTTGGGCCCGTGGCGCGTTCGAAGTCCACTTCCCCAAACGCTTCACGCTGTGGCTCAAGGCCCTGCGTGTCATGCCTAACCGCCTTTTCTTCCAATTGGTTCGCCGCGTAGCCTTATGAAGGTTGCCTTTGCTCCATCTGCAGGGCCTGTCCCGGGCGCTGGCTCAAGCCCGGCGCCAGACTTCACCCGACTGGTTCATTTTTTTGAAACCATTGCGCCTGACACAGTGGCGCAACTGGGCCAGTTTTACGACGCCCAGGCACGTTTTGTTGACCCGTTCAATGACGTGCAGGGCCTGAAAGCCATTGAACACATTTTTGCCCACATGTTTGTGGCCTTGCACGCGCCGCGCTTTGTGGTGACCGGGCAGGTGTTGCAGGGTCAACAGTGCTTTCTGACCTGGGACTTCCACTTCCGTTTCAAGCGCTTTCAGAGCCAGACGCCGCAAACCATTCGTGGTGCGTCCCACCTGGTATTTTCCGAGTCCGGCCTGGTGATACTGCATCGCGACTACTGGGATGCAGCACAGGAGCTGTACGAGAAGTTGCCGCTGGTCGGCACCCTGATGCGTTGGCTCAGGAAGCGGGCCAATACCTGACCCTCCGACGATTGCGGGGCACGGGGTATGCGCGTCTGTGCCGTCAGCTCAACCCGGGAACGAGCTGGCTTGGAAATCCGCCGCCCGTCGCGGCTCCCACCAGGCTCGAATGGTGGCAAAAATGTTTCGGCAACCAGTACAGCGGTAGTGGCCGGTGGGCTTCAGGGCACCGTCCGGCGCGCGGTCAATCACTGGCTGATAACTGGTGGCTCCGCATTCGCGGCATTTGTAGATTGTCTTGTAAGTGGTCATTCCGCACACACTGTAGAGCCATGCCGGAAGTTTGGAAAGTCAAAAGTTGTAAAACCATGTGCCAGCCGAAAACCCCGCGGGACTTTCACATTGCGGAAAATTCCTGCCCCTCTGGGCATCATTCCCCAACAACCGTCGCTGAAGGCCTTGGATGCAACGGTC
This sequence comes from uncultured Rhodoferax sp., assembly GCA_964569855.1. Classification (GTDB taxonomy): domain Bacteria; phylum Pseudomonadota; class Gammaproteobacteria; order Burkholderiales; family Burkholderiaceae_C; genus Allorhodoferax. The sequence continues at coordinate 10,646 of CAZMXB010000012.1, read as the reverse complement.
GGCGAAGCAAGGACAAGCACTTGTAAAATCACCGCTCTATTCCCTTTAGGTGGCTAACCATGTCTTTCCTCTCGATCCGCCAGGCACTCGCTGCTTTTTGTGTTGCCGTACTGGTTGCTGCCTGTGGCGGAAGTGGCAGCTCGGCACCGCCACCTGCGGGCGGTATCACGGTTACCCCGGGTGATGGCACGGCCACGGTAACCTGGACTGCCGCGCCCGGCGTGAATTATTGGTTGTTCTATGCGCCGTCATCCACCATCTCCAGTAGCGACTGGATCAATACCCCCGGCAGCCGGGCACTTCTGAATGTGAGCTCGCCGTATGTTGTTGCCGGTCTGGCAAACGGTTACGTCTATTCGTTTACGGTCAACGGCCGCAACGGTGACGGCCCAGGGGGCGCCGGCAGCCCCTCTGTCTCCGTTGTTCCCCGTCCTGCCGGGGAGTTCTGGACAATCGGTTCCTCCTTGGGCAGCAACACCATTCGCAGCATTTCTTACGGCACCGGGACCGACCTGCTGGGCTACTATTTCGCCGTGGGCGATGGTGGCAGCACGTACCGCAGCACCGATGGCAAAGCCTGGGCTGCGTTGCCAGCTGCATCCAATGCCGACCTGAAGGCATCCGTTTTCGCATTCAGCAAGTTCATTGCAGTCGGCGCAGGCGGAGCGATTGCTTACGGAACCGATATGTCCACCTGGACCGCCGCCGCATCCAACACCGCCGAGTCCCTCAACGCTATCGCCAGCAATGGCGCACTGGCGGTTGCCGTTGGCAACAACGGCACAGCCATCAAGTCAACCGATGGCATCACCTGGACCACCTTGGCGATGCCCACCAAACGCCATCTGCGCGGTATTACCTATTCCGGCAATGGCATCTGGGTGGCGGTCGGCGCGGAAGGAACGTTGCTCACCAGCACCGACGGCAGCACCTGGACCGCCGTCGCCTCGGGCACCACCGCCGACCTCAATGCGGTTGGCGTACAGGTCAGTACCGCCTATACCTTTGTGGCGGTCGGCAATAGAGGCACGATTCTGCGCAGCACCGACAACGGCGTAACCTGGACCACCCAGAGCGCAGGAACGACTGCCGATTTGTTTGTCGTCAGTCCGGCAACCAGTCAGGTGATGACCGCTGGCAGTGGGGGTGCGGTTCTGACCAGTCCGGACGGCATTACATGGACCAGTCGCAACACCGGAACCACGGCCACGCTATACGCCCTGATCAGTGGCTTGGCCCAGTATGTCGCCGTGGGTCAGGGTGGCATCAGCCTCGTCTCGCAATAGGCGGGTTTCGAAACACTTCATGGCAACCGACCCCCCACAGAAGAGCAGCACGACCGATATCACAGCGCCTGGTTTCAAGGCCCACGGGCGTGTAGATCTATGGATGGACAACGACGTCCTGCATTACGAGGCGACCGGGCCTTTTAACGCCGAGGTTTTTGACCAACTGGCCGTGGCGCAGGGCAATTTCCTGAAATCGCTGTCGTTTCGCGGACCGTGGGCCAGCATTTGCACTATTCGGGTTAGCGCGATGGCCACGCCAGAAGCCATCGAGCGTTATACCGCCCTGATGCGAAAGCCTAAACCGCAAGGATTCGAGCCGATTGCCACAGCATTTGTGATCGGACCCGAAATTGAGGGATGCAAGATCATGGCCCCCCATTTCGAACGCGTTTACCAATTGATTGAGCGACCTTTCCGGATCGTTTCGACCATGGAACTGGCCCAAGAATGGGTACACGCCAGGATCGCGGCCAGCCGCACCGGCGGCTGACACGCGCAGCGAATTCTTCGTTTAGCGTGCCCGACGCGCCTCGACGGCAGCCGACAACAACGCAAGCGACACCAGCGAATCGTCCCAGCCCAGGCAGGCATCGGTGATGCTCTTGCCGTATTCCAACGCTTGGGCATCGTCTTTTCCAGGCGTGAATTTCTGTGCTCCCGCGTTTAGATGGCTTTCCACCATGACACCAAAGACGCTGCGTGATCCGGCAGCAATCTGCTTGGCGATGTCGCGCGCCACGTCAACCTGTTTTTCATGCTGCTTGCTGCTGTTGGCGTGGCTGCAATCGACCATCAGGGTCGCTGGCAGTTTGGCTTTCTCCAACTCTTTGCAGGCTGCAGCCACACTGGTGGCGTCGTAGTTCGGCGCCTTGCCACCGCGCAAAATGACGTGGCAGTCTTTGTTGCCATTGGTTTGCACAATCGCCACCTGGCCGTTTTTGTGAACCGACAGGAAGTGGTGCCCACCGGCGGCGGCCTGGATCGCATCGGTGGCGATCTTGATGTTGCCATCGGTGCCGTTCTTGAAGCCGATCGGGGCCGACAGGCCGGAGGCCAGTTCGCGGTGCACCTGGCTCTCGGTGGTGCGCGCGCCGATGGCGCCCCAGGCAATCAGGTCGCCGAGATACTGGGGAGAAATCACATCCAGAAACTCGCTACCGGCGGGCAAACCCAGGCGGTTGATCTCGATCAGCAACTGGCGGGCGATGCGCAGGCCTTCGTCAATGCGAAAACTCTCGTCCAGGTAGGGGTCGTTGATCAGGCCTTTCCAACCCACGGTGGTACGCGGTTTCTCAAAATACACGCGCATCACGATTTCCAGCGTGTCTTTGTATCTTTCACGCTCGGACTTCAGTCGGCGGGCGTAGTCCAGCGCGGCGGCCGGATCATGGATGGAGCACGGCCCGATCACCACCAGCATACGGTCGTCCTTGCCCGCGATGATGTTGTGAATCGCCTTGCGGGTGTGCGAGATCAATTTTTCAACCGCCGTTCCCTGAATCGGAAAGAAGCGGATCAGGTGCTCGGGAGGCGGCAACACGGTGATGTCCTTGATGCGTTCGTCGTCGGTCTGGCTGGTGCGGTCGGTTTGCTGTGTTGCGTGCGGGTACCAGGCATCGGAGGTTGCGGCGGTTTTTGCGGTCATGGAAAGCTCCTGAGTGGATGGAAAGGGGACGGCTGGGCAAAAAAAAACCGCCGGTGGTGCCGGCGGTTTGGTGAGGATTTGGGACGTCTGCTTGTCAGGTACGTTCAGATCTCTCTACCGCCAAAGGCGCTTGAGAACCAAAAATAAGCAAAGTAGAAACGTCCGAAATGCATGACTGTGACTGTAGCACAGTTCATTATTAGTCGGTCTTGCGACGTCCGCGGCGGCCCTCTGATCGCACTACCTTGCGTCGCATTTGGCGTCGGTTCCACCAGGCACGCCAGCGGCCCCATACCGATGGTTCTGTGCTGCGTTCGTCCTCTGACATCACGGCTTTGCGCGACTGCTCGTATACATCAAGCAACAAGGAACCCGCTCCCAGCACGCGCCAGGCGGCCAAATCAAAATCGGCCATCGGCGGCACTCCCAGGCGCGGCGGAGCAGCCTCCATGGCCCACTGTGTAACCAGAATGCGGAAATGGTTCAATGAAGAAAAGTGCGCATCAAACTCGTAAAACCGATGCCAATCGTCACCCAAGGCCAGCAGTTGGGCGCGATGGGCCCGCAGGTCTCCCACCAGGTTGAACAACGCCAGAGCCAGCGCGCGACGGTCTTGCGCGCCTTGCTGCAACAACGTCACCATGGCCTCGATCTGGACTGCCAACGCCTGAAGGCTTTCACCGACCTGCAACGCATCCTCGTCGGCCACGGCTGATCGCAAGAATTGGCTGTATTGCCCGAACGACTGAAAACTGTGGTTTTGGGACGGCGAATGAGAAATTCCTTGCGTCCCGCCGGGCATCTGAGAGTACTCAGGAAGTCCCGTGACCGATGCGGCAGAAAACGATTCGTCAGAGTGCGCGGGCTGCATGCTGGACGGTTCACCACTCATAACATCGGTCTTCCTGAAGTGTTGCTAACCGGTCAGGCGGTTCCGCCCACGGTCAGGCCATCGATCCGCAGCGTCGGCTGACCCACGCCCACCGGCACACTCTGGCCGTCCTTGCCGCAGGTACCCACGCCGCTGTCGAGCTTCATGTCGTTGCCGATCATGCTGACGCGTTTGAGGCATTCCGGGCCGCTGCCAACAATGGTGGCACCCTTGACCGGGTACAAGATCTTGCCGTTTTCCACCCAATAGGCTTCGCTGGCAGAGAACACAAACTTGCCCGACGTAATGTCCACCTGCCCACCGCCAAAGTTGGTGGCGTACAGGCCCTTCTTGATACTGGCCACAATTTCCTTGGGGTCCTTGTCGCCAGCGAGCATGTAGGTGTTGGTCATGCGCGGCATTGGCACGTGGGCATAACTTTCCCGCCGCCCATTGCCTGTGGGGGCCACGCCCATCAGGCGCGCATTCATGGCGTCCTGGATGTAACCCTTGAGAATGCCATCCTCGATTAATACGGTGCGCTGGGTGGTGTTGCCTTCGTCGTCCACGTTCAGCGAACCACGCCGGTCGGCAATGGTGCCGTCATCCAGCACGGTCACGCCTTTGGCCGCAACCCGTTGACCAACCCGGCCGCTGAAGGCGCTGGAGCCCTTGCGGTTGAAGTCACCCTCCAACCCGTGGCCAATCGCTTCGTGCAACAGAATGCCGGGCCAGCCGGGCCCCAAGACCACCGTCATTTCACCTGCGGGCGCAGGCCGCGCATCGAGGTTGGTCAGGGCCGCGTGCACGGCTTCGTCCACATACTTCTCGATCTGGGCGTCATCAAAATACGCCAGACCAAAACGGCCGCCACCACCGGCTGAACCCACTTCACGTCGCCCTTTTTGCTCCGCAATGACGGTCACAGAAAGACGCACCAGGGGACGTACGTCGGCCGCCAGGGTGCCGTCAGCACGGGCCACCATCACCACATCGTATTCGCTGGCCAGGCCAGCCATGACCTGGGCCACACGCGGGTCTTTGGCGCGCGCCAGTTTTTCCACTTTGCCCAACAAGGCCACCTTGGCGGCGCTGTCCAGCGTGGAAATCGGGTCGACCCCGTTGTACAAGGAGCGCGCTTTTGCAATCTTCTGGCTGGCCACTTTGACCCGCCCTTTCTGGGCCGCAATGGAAATGGTGCGCACCGTACGGGCCGCGTCAAGCAGTGACGCCTGCGAGATGTCATCCGAGTACGCAAAAGCGGTCTTTTCGCCACTGACCGCGCGCACGCCGACCCCTTGCTCGATGCTGAACGAACCGGTCTTGACGATGCCCTCCTCCAGGCTCCAGCCCTCGGCACGGGTGTACTGAAAGTAGAGGTCGGCTTCGTCGACGCGGTGAGCCTTGATCTCATTCAAGGCCATGGCCAGATGGGATTCATCCAGGCCAAAAGGGGTTAATAACAGGCTCTTGGCCAGGGCGAGGCGTTCGATGGTGGGTTCACGTGAAATCATGCGCCGATTCTAGGCTGACGGTGAATTTCTGGCATGCCGCAAGTCACATTTCCGGTCGGCTGGTCCGCGTGTCCGCGGTCGGGTGGCCTCGTCAGTAACTGCGGGTCCAGTAAATCGGCCGCCGTGCCTCGGACGCGCGGACCAGCATGAACAAATGACTTTACGATTGCACCAGCCGTTTGGCGTTGGCGATCGCCATCAGAATGCCCACCGCCAGCCCCAGCGTGACCATGGCGGTGCCGCCGTAGCTGATAAATGGCAGTGGCACGCCGACGACTGGCAGAATGCCGCTGACCATGCCCATGTTGACAAAGGCATAGGTGAAGAAAATCATCGTCACACTACCCGCCAGGAGCCGGGAAAACAAGGTCGGGGCTTCCAGCGCAATGGCCAAGCCGCGCAAAATCAGAAACAGAAACGCCGCGATCAGAAAGAGGTTGCCCAACAAGCCAAACTCCTCGGAATAGGCAGCAAAAATAAAGTCGGTGGTCCGCTCGGGGATGAATTCAAGGTGCGTTTGTGTGCCCTTCATGAACCCGACCCCGGTGAGGCCACCCGAACCGATGGCAATCATGCCCTGGATGATGTGAAAACCCTTGCCCAGCGGGTCACGGGTGGGGTCCAGAAGGGTGCAGATACGTTGTTGCTGGTAATCGTGCAAAACCGGCCAGCGCACGCCGTCGGCGCACAGGCTGGGTTCAAACACCACGATCAGCCCCACACCGATCACCCCCAGCACCACCGGCGGTATCACCAGCTTCCAGCTCATACCTGCATAAAAAATGACCGACAGGCCCGCCGCCAGAATCAACAACGCGGTGCCCAGATCGGGTTGTTTCATGACCAGCGCAACCGGCACACCGAGCAAGAATGCGGCCACGCCAAAGTCCAGCGGTCGCAACTGCCCTTCCCGTTTCTGGAACCACCACGCGAGCATCAGGGGCATGGCAATCTTCAGGATCTCGCTGGGCTGAATGGTGATCCCCACATTGATCCAGCGCCGGGCGCCCTTTTTGGTAATGCCAAACACCGCCACCGCAATCAGCAGGGCCACTCCCAGCAGGTACAGCGGCACGGCCAGTGCCATCAGGCGCTGCGGTGGCACCTGGGCTACTACAAACATGATCATGGCCGCAATCAGCATGTTGCGGCCATGGTCTTCAAAGCGCGTGCCGTGGTCATAGCCCGAGGAATACATGGTCAGCATGCCCGCGCAGGCCAGCAGAAAGACCGCAAAAGCCAACGGACCATCAAAGCCATGGAACCAGGCAGCGACGCGCCGCCAAAGGGTGAATTTATCAAAAGCAAAGGCCATACAGGGTCGCAATTATCTACGCACAGCGCCCCCACCCGGCGGCGCGGCATTACACACCAAGCCGGATTTCGACCACGGTATGGCCCGGTGTGCTGCTGATACGCAATTGCGCACCCATGGCAACGGCGCGCTTGCGCAAATTGCCCAGACCCTTGCTTTGACAGGCCAGTGGGTCAAAGCCGACGCCATCATCAACCACCCGGACATACACCTGCGCGGCATCGCTTTCTTGGGTGGCACCGTCCAGACACTCGCCCGGGCCTTTGAGATGGGCCTCGACCCGCAGCGTATGCGCATGGGCGTGCTGCAGAACATTCGACAGGGCCTCGAACAACATGAACTGAAGTTCCCCCATCGCGCCGGCGTCGAGCTTTTGGCAGATGGGCAACAGGTCCACGTCCCACTGCAGCTCGATTCCCATGGCACTGAACCGCGGTCCCAGGCGGTATCGCAGGTTGGCCAGCAAGGCCGTGATGTCACCCGGAGCCAGGTGGATGGCGTCGATGGACAGTTTGAGGTTGTCCAGTGCATCGCGCAGGGTCAGCAGCACCTGCGTACGCGCCGGTGTATCGCCGCCGCCGGACAGCAACTGGCGCATGGCTGACGTAATGTGGGCACCCACGCCGTCATGCATGTTGCGCAGGATGCGACCCCGCTCGGCCAGGCGTTCCTGGTGCCGCGCCATGGCCTCCATCTTCGTATAGGCAGTACGCAAGGTATCTTCTTTTTCCGACACCCGTGCCGCCAGGGTGGCCAACAAATCGCGCACTTGCTCGTTGGTGGCCCTGAACCGGCTCAACACCACGAATCCAAAGGCGAGAACAAACAACAGCGAGGAGTACCGGGACCAGGTATTGGCGCCGAAGGCCGGATCGAGTCCGACCACAAAGAAGTCCCGCAGACCCACCGCGATATTGATCAGCGCAGCGCCCGCCACCACCTGCCGTTCAAGCGAGGGTTGCAATACCGAACTGCGCAAAAAGAACAGCACAAACAACAACAGGGTCAGCGCCGTCAGCCCGTACCAGATGGTCAGGGCCAAGGGAAACCCCATTGCCAGTGCCGCCCACGCCATGACCGGGCACATCAGCATCAACAGCCCAAGCCATTGGCGAAACCGCTGCGCAAGCCCGCCGCCGCGCCAGCCGACGGTTTCCATACAGGTCAACGCCATACAGAAACTCCAGGTGCCCACGGCCACAACCTGCAACACGCCCCACCAGGGCCAGGAAAAGGGTGGATCGTTGATTAGCACATCCGCCACATACAGCGCCCAAAAACACTGGGCAACCCCCGCATACAAATACAAGGCATCACGGCCGGCACGATCGGTCTGCGGCAAACCTTGGGTGATGCCCCACAACGCGAGAGCGGTGCTTCCAAAGACAAGACACAGTGCCACTACGGCGATGGAACCGCTGACGCGCCAGCGATAGGTCTGTTGGTACAGCGGATAGACCTGCTCCTGCGGTCCAATAATGGGTGGCGCCAGGCCAGCGTGGCGGCCCATATCGGCGCGGATGCGTATGGTGAGGTGGTTGGTGATACCGAAATGTCCGCTGGCAACCGTGATGTAGCGGGGCACCCGTCCATAGTCCGCCCCGTCATAAACGGTATCGCCACCACCTGGCGCTGACAGGCTGCCCTGTTGCTGCAGTTTCGACCCATTGAGCCAGATCTCATAGGCGTTGCCCAACCGAGGCAGGTAGATGCCCCACACATCGGCCGGCGCGTTCGGGAGATTGAACCGAAAATCAAAAGTGGCCTCGCCCCGCTGACCGGGGTGGGTACGGTCCCAGTGGTAGGGCAAGTCCAATGGCCCGCTTCGGGTCATTCCATTGACCGTGACCGTGGCCTGTGCCTCGCCCAAAACCAATGGCTCGGCGGCGCAGGGACCGACCGCCGCGAACGCCACAACAAACCACAACAACTTGCAACCGGCACCCAGCCATCGTCCCATGCCGCGCACCATGGAGGCCAGCATGGTCAAGGCTGCTGGCGCAGCAAGCCCATGCGAGTGCCTTCCAGGACGGCTTCCATTTTGGAGTGCACTTCAAGCTTTCCGTACAGGCTTTTGATGTGCGTTTGGACCGTGTGGACACTCAGGCCCTTTTGCCCGGCAATCTCGGAATACGAAAAACCGCGCGCAATCAACTCCAAAACCTCTTGTTCACGGGGTGACAAAACGCTTTTGTCAGTGCCATTTGCTTCTGTTTTGATAGCGACTTGTGTAATGACTACGAGGGCTGGAGGCGATTTTTGTTGCATGGATCGGTATTTGGACAGAACCCGGCGTGCAATCATCGGGGAGATCGGTGAGGCCCCAGCCTTCATTTCCAGGATCGTTTTGGCGATGTCGTCGGGCGCAGCGTCTTTGTGGATGTAACCCAGGGCACCCGCTTCTATGCTGGCCAGCACGTTGTCTTCGTCGCCAAACATGGAAATCACCAGAGATTCACAGGCCGGGTGACAGTCGCGCGCGTAGTGGATGAGCTCCAACCCGCTGCCGTCGGGCAGCCCCAAGTCGGTCAACAGCACGTTGACCACCTGCGACGCATCACCCAAAATGGCCCGGGCCTGCGCTACGGTGCCCACGCTGGCCACAAGGGCCAGCTCCGGCGAGTGTTGCACACTGGCCGCAAAAAATGCCAGCATCTGTGGGTCATCCTCAACAATCAATACGCGCCACACCGCAAAAGTCTCCCCAGGCCTGCGGCACCGAACGAGCGCCCAAGCAGTCCATCCCTCAAGCATAGCCGCTGGTCAGGGCGGCATGGGACAATGCCGACCTATGTTTTTATTGTTTGATGAAGCCGGAAAATTCATGGCCGGCAGGGTGATGTCTGAGACCGATGCGTCCGCGCAGGTGGAACTCGACAGCGGCAAGCGCATCAAGGTCAAGGCCGCCAACATGCTGATCAAGTTCGAGAAGCCCTCGCCCGCCGAATTCATGGCCAACGCGCTAGCGGACAGCCAGGGCATCGAGCTGGAAATGGCTTGGGAATTTGCTCCGGACGAAGAGTTTGGATTCGCCGACCTGGCACGCGACTATTTCTCGGCCCACGCCCCGCTTTCCGAGCAGGCCGCCATGCTGTTTCGCCTGTTCGAGTCACCGCACTACTTTCGCCGCGCGGGCAAGGGACGGTTTCGCAAGGCCGGTGCCGATGTGATTGCCCAGGCGCTGGCCGCCATCGAGAAGAAGAAAGCCGTCGCCCTGCAGATTACCCAATGGGCCACGGAACTGGGCGCCGGCCAGTGCCCCGAGCCCGTGCGCGAGCAGTTGTACAAGATCCTGTTCAAGCCCGACAAGAATGCCCCCGAATACAAGGCCGTGGTCGAGGCGGCCCGAGCCACCCACACCGCGCCGCTGGAACTATTGCAGAAGTCGGGCGCCATTGCCTCGCCCTACCTGTTCCACTGGAAACGCTTCCTGCTGGAGAATTTTCCCAAGGGCACGGGCTTCCCCGCTCTGGCGGCACCGGCCATCAACGAGAGCGCCCTGCCCCTGTCCAGCGCACAGGCCTTCTCGATTGACGACTCGCAAACCACGGAGATTGACGACGCCCTGTCCGTGCAGGGCCTGGGCAGCGGCACCATCATCGTCGGCATCCACATTGCCGCGCCGGGCCTTGCCATCCAGAGCGGCGACGCAGTGGACCAGATCGGACGCACCCGGCTGTCCACGGTCTACATGCCGGGCTACAAGGTGACGATGCTGCCCGATGCACTGGTGCAAACCTACACGCTGCAGGCCGGGCGCGATTGCCCTGCGCTCTCCTTATATGTCACTCTGGATGAGGCCACACTGGAGATCAAAGCCCACGAATCCAGGATCGAGCGTGTATCCATCGCCCACAACCTGCGCCATGACCAGCTCGACGCCGTGGTCACCGAAGCTTGGCTGCTGGATCCATCGTTCAACCATGAAAATGAGGCACAGCCCTTGCCCGCATTGCGTGAGCAGCTATCATTTTTATACCGACTGGCAAAAGACCTGAAGGCCAAGCGTGAG